>CAUUID010000018.1:0-23326 GCA_963545225.1 uncultured bacterium | reverse complement strand
AAAAGGCTTTCCCTTTTCATTGACATAGTCGGGATTGCTTTTTCGGAGCTCTGCAGTATTTGAAAAACTCGTTCCAATCGCATTTCTCAAGGCTTTTGTGCGACTTTCAAATTCTTCATCAAGGCTTTTTAGCTCTTTTTCGGAGAGCTCAGCTTTATTCTTTTTCTTTTTTTGATAAGTTTGATAAAAAAGGACAAAATCTGATCGATCCTGGGGTTCTAGCGACTGGAGGCTTTCGGTGATAAATTGATTGTGAAGCTCGTCCAAGAGCGGTTTGATTGCTTGATAGTCTTTTTCTCTCTGTTCGTCTCTCTGCGGGATTTCTGAGTTTCGGAGTGAACTAAGAGTTAGATCGTGTTCAAAATTTTCGTTGAGCGGTTTAAGCTCTCGACGAAGGGTTTTTTGGATAGGATAGAGGTTGGTGAAAGGAGCAAAAAAGTCTGATTTCATCTTTTTAGAAAAAAGGAGATAAAAGATCTCCTTAGACTTATCCTTTTATGAGTGAAAATCAAGAGTAAGATTACTTCTTGGCTTTTGTCGCAGTTTTTTTTGCGGTAGATTTTTTAGCTGCTGGTTTTTTAGTAGCTGGTTTTGATCATCACTCCTCTCAGATTCCAATAATTTTTAGACAGTCCTCTAAAGTTAGATCGGTTGCATCTTTTCATCCTTTAGGGATTTTATAATTTTTCTTGGCATACTTGATATAAGGACCGTATGGTCAATTCAGAATTTGAATTTCTTCTCCCTCATAAGCAAAGGCATTAATATTTTTATTGGCTTCAAGGGCAATTTTTGCCTCAATCATCGGTATTGCCTCATCCAAGCTAATAGAAAAAGGATCTAAACCTGAATCTTTTTTGATAGAAACATAGAGATTTTTATATTTTACATACGGTCAAAATCTTCCAGTTGAGGCAAGCACTTCTTCTCCATTGTAGGTTCAAAGCGACCTTGGAAGTGCAAAGGCTTGCAATGCCTCATCAAGCGAGATTGTTTCAATTGTTTTTCCAGCTGGGAGCGATGCAAATTTTTTGTCTTCATCATCTTGTTTTCCGATCTGGATCATCGGACCATATCTTCCCATTCTCGCAATAACAGGTTTTCAGCTCACCGGATGAATTCAGAGTTCTCTTTCTGTATTTACCCTTTCCTTTCCTGTAGTTTCAATAACTTGTTCATGAAATGGACCATAAAACTCGGCAATCATTTGATTTCGCTTTTGATGTCCTGTAGCGATTTGATCAAAGGCTGTTTCAACATTCGCTGTGAAGCCATAATTCATAATATCTGAAAAATTCTGATTCAGAAAATCAGTCACAATCATTCAAATATCACTTGGGAACATTTTTTGTTTCTCAGCTCAAGTCATCTGCTCTCTTTCCTCTTTTATGATTTCATTATTTTTGAGCAGAAATTCAAAATATTTTCTCTTTTCTCATGGTCTATCCTCTTTGAGTACATATCCTCTTTTAAGAATAGTAGAAATTGTCGGAGCATAGGTTGATGGCCTACCAATCCCCTGTTCTTCAAGCTTTTTTACGAGGCTTGCCTCTGTATATCTTGGTGGATGTTGCTTAAACTTTTGGCTCGCAAGAATTTCTTGCTCAGAGAGGCTATCTCATTGATTTAAAGCTGGCAGCATTCCTGCAGTTTCTTCATCATCTTCATTATCGGTTCCCTCCATATAGAGCTTTAGAAAACCATCAAACTTGATCACTTCTCCAGTAGCCTCAAAATGATACTTATCAGTAGAAGAAATCTGAATTTTTGCCTTGGTTTTTTCTAAAATAGCAGGTGCCATCTGAGAAGCTATTGTCCTCTTCCAAATCAATTGATAGAGTTTTTTTTCGCTCGCGTCAGCCCCAGCAATAGTATTCTCCATATGAGTAGGCCTAATACATTCATGCGCTTCCTGAGCTCCTTTTGATTTTGTAGCATAATGTGTAGGTTTTGAGTATTTTTCTCCATATTGGCTGATAATTTGATCTTTTGCAGCTTGTATGGCAAACTCTGAGAGGTTTACCGCATCAGTTCTCATATAAGTAATATGTCCTGCCTCGTAAAGTTTTTGTGCGACTTGCATCGTTCTAGAAACAGAAAATCAGAGTTTTCTACTAGCCTCTTGTTGAAGTGTTGAGGTAGTAAAAGGCGCTGATGGAGCTTTTTTTCAGGGTTTTACCTCTACACTATCTACTTGATAACTTGCACCTTTGAGAGTTTCAAGGAGCTTGAGCGTTTCAGCTTCTGATTTAAGCTGCTTATTGAGTGTCGCAGAAAGTCCCTTGTTTGCTGCTGTAAGAAAAGATCAAACTACCTTATAGAAACTTTCACTATCAAAAGCCTGAATTTCTCTCTCTCTTTCAACAATGAGCTTTACCGCAACAGACTGAACTCTTCAAGCTGAAAGTCAGGTTTTAATCTTTTTCCAAAGTACTGGCGAAAGCTCAAATCAGACCAACCTGTCTAAGACTCTTCTCGCCTGCTGTGCATCTACGAGATTAAGATCAATTGTCCTTGGATTTTTAACGGCATGTTCAATAGCATTTTTTGTAATTTCATGAAAAACGATTCTTGGTGTAGTCTTGATATCAAGACCAAGCTGATTTGCAATATGCCATCAGATTGCCTCTCCTTCGCGGTCCTCATCGGTTGCGATCCAGGTTTGATCTACCTTTTTTGAGATTGCTTTAAGTTCAGAAAGCACTCTCTTTTTGTCTGGAGAGACCACATATTCTGGACGAAAATCATTTTGAACATCAATTCACAAGCCTTTTGTTGGGAGATCAACGGTATGACCATAAGAAGCCTTGACTTCGAAATCAGCTCCGAGAAATTTTTTGATAGTCTGTGACTTTGCTGGAGACTCCACAATGACAAGGTGTTTGGGCATAATGATAGATTTTAGGTAAAAGATCGTTTCTTGGTATACGGAAATTATTAGGGACTTCAAGCGGAAATAAAAAAAGCAAAGAGAAGTTTAATCATAAAAAAAGTAAAAATCTGATTTTTTCTCTTTTCTAGTATTTTTTTAATAAAAAAATCCTCTGGAAAATCCAAAGGATTTTTCTCACCAAGAATACCTGGTGAAAATTAGTAATTAAGTATGAAATTTTAGTTTCAAGAATGCGAGTTTTTGTCTCACACGAATCATCTGCTCCTGATAGGACTGTGAATTTTCTCCATTGAAGCGCAATACATTGACATCAATACCTAGGCTAGTAAGCTCCTTTTCTTCTCTAGGTGAAAGATCAAATTCTCTACCTAAGACACGTTCTAAGATTTTTACATGCCTTTTGTTGAATGATTCAAGACTAACTTTTTTTACCTGGAGTTCTGAATCGAGAGAACGATCTAAAGAGTTTTTTTCATTCTCTTTTAGCAATTCCTGCATTTTTTCTGGATAGAGCTGCTTGAGTCTAGGTATAAAGTAGAGCTGAATGTCCTGAATCAGGTGTTTCACCATAAAACGTGTTCTTTCTGTCTTTGAACGTGTATGCATCGGAATCTTATTGATCTTTGCAAACTCTATCACATCTTGAAAGAAAATACCTGAGCCTATCCAACCTTGATGATTTTGAGCAATAGCTACGATAAACTCTAGAAACTTGTCTACATCGACATTTCTCCCTTTAATACAAATAGAAGGAGAAATATGAACAGAAGCATCGTTTCCAGCACTTGAACTAGATTCTACCTTCTGAGCTAAAGGTGTTTTAAATGATTGATACATAAATAAAGTTTTTAAATTATTACTATTTTTATTAATTTTCAATGGACATAAAAGAGAAGAAGGCTGATTTCTGTCTTTTAATCTTTTAAAATCTAGTCTTACACGACTATTATCCTCATTGAGTTCAGCAAGACTATACTGATTCCAACAATAAAGTCAACAATATTACAGAATATTTTTCTTTTTTAGCATTTCTTCGGTTTTTCTCTTGCAAAGAGCCATACTTTTCCCTATACTGAAGAAGATTTATTTGCAGAAAAAATAGCATGAGAATAGGACTCATCTGAGCAACAAATGCTGGGAAATCTACGCTTTTTAACCGCCTTATTGGGCAATTTAGAGCGATTGTAACCGATATCCATGGAACAACCATTGATATTATTTCTCATACTTTGGAAGTTGACAATCTCTGAAAGATGACTTTTTTTGATAGTCCAGGACTAGGAGATTTTAGTGATGAGGTTCCTTTTATAGAAAAAATCATCAAAAATTCTGACCTTCTCTTATTTGTAATTGATGATAGTGTGTGAGTCTCTGCAAAGGATCAACATATCTTGCAAATGATCAGAGAAAATAATATGCAGGATCAGACTTTTCTCATTATCAATAAGCTTGATGTAAAATGGAAAGTCAATGAGATTGATTTAGCAATTGCGGATTATTATGATCTATGAGTTGCGAAGGTAATCGGAATTAGTGCAAAAAAAGAAAGAAATCTCGCTGAACTTGAAGATGAACTGAGAACTTTTTATAAAGAGTGGTGAAAATCGCATTCAGATGAAGAACATAGCACGAATGAGCCAACGCATAAAGGGATCTGACTTGCCATTGTAGGGAAACCAAACTCAGGGAAATCTACACTTTTGAATACTCTAGTTGGGAAAGAACTTGCAAAGGTTGAGGATAAACTAGGTACAACAAGAGACTATGTTGTGGGAGAATTTAAGTCTCTGGGGAATTGGTATACGGTCTATGATACTGCGGGAATCAGAAAAAAATGAAAAACACATGGAATTGAGAAAATTGCTTACGATAAGACCTATGCAATGCTTGAGTATCTTAGACCTGTTGTACTCTTTATGATTGACTGTACTCAGGGGATTACACATAGAGATATGACACTTTTGCAGGAGATTGCTGGACTCGGATTACCAATGATCTTTTGTCTGAATAAATCTGATCTTGTAAAAAAAGAAGCTATTGATTCAATGATTAAGTGAGCTCAGAGCTATCTTGATTTTGCAAAGCATATTCCAATTGTACCGATTTCCGCTCTTCATGGAGAAGGACTCAAAAACCTTTTTAAGATGGTATCTATTCTTCAGAGTGAAAACCAAAAGAGAATCTGAACTAATGAACTCAACAAAGTTCTTAACCAAGAACAAATTCAAAGACCAGCCCGCTTTCCAAAAAATAAAGTTTGTAAAATCATGTATGCAACCCAAATCGCTGTTGATGCGCCGACCTTTATGGTCTTTGTAAATCACAAAGCAAGAGCGAATTTTGCATTTAAAAAGTGGATTGAGAATGCTTTGAGAAGGAATTTTGGATTTGTTGGAGTGCCGCTAGTTATCAAATTCCGTGAGAGGTGAGAAAATCAGGAAGATCGTCCAATACCATGAATCTCTCTCAAGTCACTTAGAAAAGAACAAGATGCCCGCCAAGCAAAGATTGATAGAAATCAAGCAAAAATCCTTGTAAAAAGGCAAAAGAAAAAGTAAAGAAAAAGCTGATTTTCTCTATGAGAGTCAGCTTTTTTTGTTGTATAGTATATTAAGAGCATATCTCGAACCCAACAAAACTCTATTTCTGAAGTCTAACTGGCTTGTTTTTTACTATTCAATAGTTGAGTACTTGATTTTAATTCTGACACAACCTCTTTGATAGTATCCATGAGCTGATTATTTTTTTCTATTCGCTCAAAGATTGCTAGATTCGTTGATGCAACAGTATTTTCTTTGAGGAGAGATTGATTTTCTAGCACAGAGGTTATGGTATCAGTATCCCTAAATTTACTAGCAGACTGAACAACTGGTGTACTTGCTACCTCAGGAGCTGTAATACTAGAACTTTTCTTTTCTGCCTCATAATTATCTAGCAAGACAAAACTATTTCTATCAATTCCATAAATGGATCACTGAAGATGAGACTTTAGGAGTTCTATTTCAGTTTTTTTCTCTGTGTCTGAGAGTTGTTGAGGAGGAGTTTTTGTCGCAACTGTCGTTGTGAATGCTACTGATTTACTAATGTCTGACTTCGGAATACTACTGCTCAAAAGCTCTTTTTTCTGCTGCTTTACATTCAGTTTTCCCTCATTATAAAGAGTGGACACACTCATGGCAATCTCATCGAATAACTCTGCAATACTGAGGATATTTTTTGCAGAAGTATTTGGGACCGTCATACTCGAAGCAACAGAACAAAATCTGACTATCAATGCTCATTCCTTGAGTACTGGCTGTTTAGAATCTTTTGCCAATGCTGGAGAAATATAATCAGAACATGCACACTGCATAATACAGGTATATTTTTCATCATAAGGGAGACCGTCACATTTCGTAGTACACTCCTTTATTTTATTCATTATTTCTTCAAGTTGAGCTTCCTCATCTGGGATATTATTCGATCCTGTTGATGAAGAAGATTGATTATCTCAAGATCCTGACTCTCCTTTCTTTGGAAGTCAAGCACTTGCTCTATATACCTCCAAGGCTTTTTGAACGGCTTGCTGCTCCTGATTCGCCCTTTGTTGCTCTTCTGGAGTTCAAGTTCCCCTCGCAGTTTGAGATCAATTTTTTTGAGATTCTTTTGGTACTAGGATACACTGATTTTGAAAAAGGACCTTATCATAATTTCCAAGTGTGCTATGTGCAGCACGCTTGTATACAAAATCATTTAACTCCTCATCCTCTGTAATAGGAGTAGGAGCCTGGGTATTTTGCACTAGTTGATTTCCTGCTGATCAAGAGTTTTCTGATTTATTAGCATGTGAGGGGGCAGCTTCATTTTTTCAAACCGTTGAAGCCTGAGTTCATTGTGCTGTTCCTATTCAGTTTTTCTGAGTTGTTCCTACATTCCCAAGACTTTCTGAATTTGAGGCTTTATCTGAGAAAATTGGAGGATTATAGAAAATAATTTGAGGCTGTGGCTTATAACTTTTATAAAGGATAGTTCCCACCTGAGACATATCATACATAAGATCATAATCAGAATCAGCTAGATCTCCATTGATATATTTATTTGCTCCCAGATTTGCCATTTGAATATCCTCACTTTGCCTTCTACTTGTCTCGCTTTTTTGATAAAATTCGTTGATGATATCTCAACATTCTTGAGCAGTAAATCTGTTTTTTAGATTTTTTTGATCAATCATACATAATGAAAGCTTGTCACATGCATTTACGAACTTTTTAGTTACTGTTCTTCCATCTTTCCTATCACGCTGGCTTTTATCATAATTTGGGAGCTCTTTTTCAATCTTTGCTTTAAAAGTAGGATTCGCTTCAAACAGTATAGCAGAAATATCTGCTGTTGAAAGGTCGCACTTTTGATAAGTAGTATTAAAGTATTCTTTAGTTTGTTCTAGAGCAGAACTAATAATTGCATCCTCCTGTTCCTGAAGCTTCTTTAAATTATCAGAGAAAAGTCAAATTGTAACCTTTTTTTCCTGCAGGTATTTATTTTCTATATAGTTTTTTTTATGAGCTTCAATCCTCTCCACCCATTCATTCACTCATGCCACTGGACTCAATCACATACCAAAAACAGCTCCCCCCATAAAAAGAGAAGATAAAGAAGAGAAAAAATCTGATTTATGATTTAATTTGAACATTCTGCAGTTTATAAAAAACTGAATAAAAAGGCGTAACAAGTTTACTCAAATATTTATCTCTTAACCTTAAAAGTTCTTCTTGATAAACAAGCATTCCGATATGAAGAGGATAGGTATTTTGAAGCTCTGCAAGCTGTTTTAATGTAGTATTAATAGTTGGCAATAATTTCTTTGAAAACGCTTGCATACGGACAAATTCATAACGACTTGCATCAACCATATCTGCAGTATTTGTACTCCATAAGTGTGAAGTATAATAAGTAGAAAAAAGCTTATATCGCAAGAGTTCGGTATAAACTCTGGTGACAAAAGGATCAAGTCCCTCATGAGTCCTACCTATAATCTCACAAAACATATGATCATAATCTTCTGCAGCATTATCCTTGGTACATATTGCTTGCTTTTCTTTGAATGAATCTATATCCTGTCCAAGCAAGCTCTCAACATTCAAAAGTCTAAACCTACTAAAAGCTTTTTGAAATGCTCTCATTGATTGTTGTATAATTTTACAAGTTTTTGGGTACCCTTGCGTCTTGCTCTTACAAAAATTTTGCTGACTTGCATAATGGATGAGCAATTTTTCCTTCGTAAGTATATTGATATTTTCCTCAAGGTTTTTGTTGCTTGAGAGATTATTCATTGTCACACCATAAAGATTTCATTGTTTTAATGTTGTCAACTCCTCAAGGATTAAAGTTATAATCTCTTCTGTAAGCCTTGCAATATCACAACCGACATGAAATTCAGATCCATAACACGCTGCATTTTGTGGTGCTAAAAGTTTAATAGAGTGTGTTTTAAGGTAGCGATTCTCTTCTCCCTTTGCTCCAACGAACATAAAAGAACTAAAGTTATTCTTTACATCACTCTTTGAACATATAAGAGTTAAAAAAATTGACTGACGAGGATCTGATCAAGGATAAAGACTTCAAAAAGCAGATATTACTTCAGGTTTTAATGCTGTTGTACAAAAATTTGATATAATAGTGTCTTTCATTGGTCAATCTGCGAGGGTTATATCTTTTGGGAAGAAGTCTAATGCCTTCAAAATAGAGTTTGATAGATCTTTTCCGCCGTTTTCAAAATTTGCAGAAACAGAAAATTCGCTCCAAACAAGGAGCACTGAGAAGATACTGATTATCCAGTAATTTCGTTTCTGTCTCATAGTTTATATCAGCCAAATCTAAAGTTATGGTACATAACACTTCACCGCTGGACTATTGCTACATTGATAATTACAAAGAGAACTTACCTCTTTTCTTAGTCCTTCATTTTGATTTCAAATTTCCTGTATAATTCTTTGCACCTTATAGGTTAAAGGTCAAAACTGCTGAGAGAGGAGAAGTGTATCATTAACACTTGCATCTTTTCTAATCTCATATTCATACTCTTTCAAAAGAGCCAAATCCTGAATGAACGCCTCCTGAATTGATATATTTGGGAAAACATTGTTTTCATTGATGGTCTGCTTTCACTTCTTTTTGAAAATATTTTTAAGTTTGTTAAATACCCTTTTCCCGATTTCTGCGAGTAGTTTTGGGGTTTGTTTTACTCCTTTATAAGAGGTTTCCGCAGCTTCATAGATAGCTGTTGAAGTTTCCTTAGCACTATCCCATAGGTTTAAAGATTGATTTTTCACTTGATTCTTAACTTCGTTCCAATTATTTTTTGCTGTTTGAGTAATTCAAAGCAAAGGGATTGTATTTTCTACATAGAGGTCTGTCGTATTTATTCAGTAAACACTTCTAAGTAGCATAAGTTCTCCCTCACTAAGATGAGATGCTATTGGACCTTTTTTGAACTGTGGGAACAGCGGACTATTAACGGCCGTCCAAAACCTTTTTCATGCATCCTTAAGTACATTTCGTGCAGATCCCAGTGTTTTTTTAGTATTTTGATTAAGAGTCTTTATATTAAACTTAAACTTTCTTGCGTTTTTATTGCACGTATATCCAAAACTCCATCTCACACATTGATAGTCAGACTTCAACTGATCTATCCACTCTTGATTAAAAGTGAGTTGAAAATCCCCTTGTTGAATACCGTTTCTAAGTTGACTCGTATCTCAAATATAAAGAAACATCCTCTGCGCCATATTCAAACTGTAGAGTCCGAAAAAAACATCCATATAGGTAACGGATTCTGGCACTTGACTACCCTCCTTCAAAAGCCCTTTCGCCTCATAACGATCAATAAGCTCATTGAGAAGCTTTGAACTTTTAATAGTCTTTGCGATATCTCAAGCTTGACCAATTGTATATGCAGTTTGAATAAGTTGTCGCTCTATATCTAAAATTTTCACCCAATCTCTCACAATAGGCCTATCGGAAGCCAGAATCGAAAATCAGATTGAATTATCCATCAAAGTAGATAGTGCAGATAACTGGAAAAGATAGAGTGAAGTTAAGGTGCTTGAGGCAACATTACCAAGTGCCTGATCTGTAATCTTGAGCGTTCTTCCTAAAAAACTATCATCAAAAGACTCAAGACTATTAAGCTTAAGAAGTTTATTAGTAAAAAGTCAACCTTCTGGATTTGCAACGAGTTCCGTCTGAATTTCAAAGGGATTTTTTGCAAGCAAAAAAAGCATTTCTCTCTGGAAATCTAGATAGAGATTAAAACTTCATGGTGTCGTTTGACAAACTGGTGGATGAGCATCACATTTTGGCTGCTGAGGAGATGATGATACATTTTGGGCTGAGGCATAGGAAAATAGTCCCCCAAAAAGGAAGAGACCAAGGAGAAAAAATCTGATTTTTTTTCTGTTTTTGTTCATCTCAAGGAGAAATCAGCACCAAATAAAGGATTTTTTTTATCTTGCAAAATACTGACTTTTCTTTATATACTAATATGATTGTTTTTATCAAGTAATTAGATATAAAAAATGGAACTTTCTCATTATGAGCAGCAGATGAAAAAAGCGATTGCCTATTTGGAAGGGGAATTTGCAGGACTTCAGGTAGGGAGAGCAACTACTGGATTGCTAGAAAATATCAATGTAGAAACTGACTATGGAACTGTAAAACTCAATACTCTTGGTCATATCAGTGTAATGGATACAACAACACTTAAGGTTGAACCTTGGGATAAGAGCACCTCAAAAGCTATTGGAAACGCTATCTACGAGGCAAATCTTGGAGTAGGAGTAGATAATCAGGGTTCTCACATTTTGATTAAGATCCCAGCCCTAACGCAGGAAAGAAGAGATCATATTGCAAAACAGGTAAAGGCAATGGGAGAAGATACTAAAACTCAGCTTAGACAAATCAGACAAGATGCGATGTCTGACACTAAAAAATCATTTACTGCTAAGGAGATCTCAGAAGATACTCATAAAGCAAATGAGAAAAACATTGATGAGCTCACAAAAAAGCGATCAACTCAAATTGATACTGTGGTAAAGGTGAAAATTGATGAAGTAATGAAGATCTAATTTTATTTGATAGAAAATAAAAAGTGATGAATGTATTTAGTATGCTTTGGGCAGAGCTCCTTTCTCGTCCAATTTTTAACCTCTTGATCGTATTTCTAGCGATCTTCTGAGGGAATATGGGTATTGCGATTGTGCTTTTGACAATCTTAGTAAGACTTTTACTCCTCAGAAATAGTATCGCTGGAGCAAATATGTCAAAAGGAATGAGTAATATTCAACCGAAGATGGAGGCTCTTCAGGAGAAATACAAAGATGATCCTAAAAAACTTTCTGAAGAAACTATGAAACTTCTTAAGAAAGAAGGAGCTGGTCCTCTTAAGGGATGTCTATCACTTTTGGTACAATTGCCAGTATTTATCGGGTTATATGGAGTGATTGTTAAGTTTGCAGCTGGGGAGGTTCCACATGAGTGGCTTTATAGCTTCTTCCGAAGTTTTGGGAATAACTATCTGAATGTAAAAGACAATATTGATCCGATTTTTCTTGGAATGAATCTCTTTGAGAATCATAATATTATCCTAGCAATTATTGTTGCGGGGTTAAACTTCCTTCAATTTCAGCTTACCTCACTTACTCAGGCACAAAATAGACAACAAACTATGCCAAATGGTCTAAAAATGCCAAACATGAGCAATATGATGGGAATCATGAATATAATGATGACCTTGATGATGGGAACAATCGTTTGGAATTTTGCGTCAGGAGTTGGATTATATCTGCTTGTTACTTCGCTCTTTAGCGTAGTACAGTATGTAATTCAGTATAGAGTACTGCTCAAGGCTAAGCGAGATATGTGGTTTCACAAGGATAAACCGGTAGTGCTTAGTTCAAAATAAGAAAAATCTGAATTTTCATCTCTTTTTTAAACTTATTTAACAAGAAAAGACTATGGCGAGTAGGACAAATAAACAGGGAATCGCGAAGAAAAAAGCTCAACAGGCGAAACAAGCAAGTAGAATCAGAGGAGCAAAGAGATTTGACTATCCTAAGAGAAAGCTTGAACTTGAAGAAGCAAAAGAGCTTGGAATTGTTGGGATCTACACTAATGGGAAAGGTTCCACATATCACTGGTTTTTGAGAGGAAGGAAAGTCTGCTGGGAAACCAGACTTAGAACCGATCCTGATGGATATAGATATATTAGAACACCATCTGGTGGTTCAGAAATGGTTATTGCTCCATCTTCAGGATGGACAAGAACAAAGATGAAGAAGATGGTTAGAAAAAGATAAAAAAAAGAAAGACTGATTTTCATTATTGAAAGTCAGTTTTTTTTGTTTTATTGCTCTTTATTGGTTTTGATGCCTATTTTTTTTATCGAAAAAAGCCCTCTGTATCAGAGGGCTTTTCGTTTAGAAATAGTATCTCCCTCACAGAGTGAGGGTATCGGTATTTCAACAGAAATACCGACTTCTCTCATCCGCACCATAGATATGGTGAGAAAGTGCACTGCAAAGTTCTTGGTCAATCTTATCGCATTCAAAGACTCTACAAAGAACTTCAGCATCTCCGACCTTAAAATGATCGATAGACACTCGATGCTCAAGGATATCATCCAAGAGTTCAGTAAGCTGCTTTTCTATATAGCTTACAACACCGCTCTTCCCATTGGCTGCGTATTCTGCCCAAAGGACTTCATCCTCTGGATTACCAATAGAGTTTACAAGCTTACTAAGGCAATGTGCCTTTTCCTCAATTGTTCTTACCCTTTCCATAGACAATAACTTTTTTCGTTTGACATTAATTTTATTTTAGCAAAGGATATATTATATATTCTCTAATAAATGTCAAGAGAAATAAAAAATCTGATTTTTTATTTATTAGTAATAAAAAAAGAGTTGATCTTGAAAGAAAGATCAGTTTTCGTATGCTGTATGTATTCATATTTTTCAAATCCCTCCTATGCTAGATCTGATTGCTGTGAGTTATTGGAATATTGGTCCATTTAGAGATAAGAAAATATCGCTTTTTTTTGAGAAAGGAAAATATTTGATCAAAGCTCCGATCGGGAGTGGGAAAAGTTTTCTTTTTTTTGATGGTATTACCTATGGTCTCTACAAATCTAATAGTAGAAATCTTCTCAATATTCCATCAAAAATTGGGACGATAAAGCTGATTTTTGAGGTTGATGGTCAGGTTTTTTTGGTTATAAGAACACTTAAACATGGAAAATCAAAAGACAGCTGCGCGTCTCAGCTCTTTCAAATCGCACTCACTAGTGAAGAAGTGACCGAGAAGCTCTGTGTCTGAGAAATACTTCAGGAGGACGCTGATATTCAGGATCTTTTGCTCTCAAAAAATATCCCCTTAGAAGAGATTCCTTTTAAGAATGAGGCTGATCTTCAAGCTCAATTGAACACCCTTTTGCCACCAATTGAGGTATTTTCAAGCACAACAATCCTTCTGCAAGATGCGGAGAATATTTTTGAAATGCAGCCTGCAAAGAGACTTGAGGTTCTTAAAAATGTATTTGGTCTGATGGGAATTGAAGAAACCAAAGAAATTGTAAAAGATAAAAGGAATGAAGTAAAATATCAGATTAAAGCCTATCAAGACACTTCTCATACAGAGGGGAGACTGAGTTCAGGGCTTCATGAAATGCTTACTCTCTTTAGAAAACTACAAAAATTTAGTGAGATTGCTAAATATTTAAGTTCAAGTCTAGAAACCATTGAAGAATTGGAGGGATTTTCTCAGCAGCTCGGAATCCAAAATTTTGAGCTTGATGAAAAATTAACGGAATTTTTGCCATCTATTGCAGAATTTTTGAAAACAAAACGCGAGATTCTCTCTGCAGACAAGACTGAACTCTGACTTCAAAACCAACAATTAACTGAGATCAAAAACCAGATTTCTCATTTTTTCAATACGACTCAATCAAATGAGAATAAAATTAAGCAAATAGACTGACTTTTGGCGAATGCAAACCCAGAACTCCTTTGAGAACTGAGAAGACAAAAAGCTAATATCGCAAATCAGCAGGAGAAGCTGGAACAGCTATCTTTCAGCAGAGAGTTGCAGACTTTTTACACTCAGCATCATAGCATACTTGGGCTTGGACACAGGGAAAATTTTAGTCTGCTGTATAACGAGCAGTTTGTCCAAGAATTGATCACACTAGGGACAAATCTCAAAAAAGCCAATGAACTCGTAGCCTCTCAGGCTTCAAATCTCACTACAAGGCAGCAAGTTGAAAAGCAAAAAGTAGAAAATCAGCTCCTTAACTTTGAAAATCAGTATCGTTTTTATCAAGAACAGCTCCAGCAAATTGAGCAGAAGCTTCAACAATTTGAGGAAAGAGTACAGCAAGAGCAGATTTTTGCTTGTGAAAAGATTTGAGCGAACTGCCCGTTTATTACAATGATCAATAAGCAGCATTTTGAACAAAGGGAGCAGGAAAAACAGCAGCTTCTCGCTCAAAAACAACAGATTGAACAGCAGATTTCTAGCTCTCAGATTTTGAATCAGATCGAAGAATGTAAACTTACACTTGCTAACTGGGAGCAGAATGAAACTTTCTTAAAAGAGCGTGAAAAACTTTCCTTGGAGGAACAAGAAAATACAAAAAAAATCTGATTTTTGAAAACTTTTTTGCAAAGTATCAATTATAAACAGATTACGGAGGCATCTGAGAAATATTCAGAACTAGCAAAGAATATTCAAGCACTAGATCAGCAAATTCTCAAACAGGAAGAATTACTTGCTCAGACTGAGCAGAATCAGCAAGAGAAACTGCGCCTACAATCAGAGAATATTGCACTTCAACAGCAATATTCACAGGGTGAAACTAAGAAATCTGAGCTAGAAGGCAAGATTTGACAACTAGAGCAAAATATTCAGAAATATCCAGTTCAAGAGTGGGATTCGATTGAAAAAACAGCAAATAGTTATCAGGCTAAAATTCAAGAACTCAGAAATCTTATTGAAGACTATAAAACCCTACAACTCAAGGTCAAAAAACTCACAGAAGAAGAGAAGATTCTTAGCAATTTGTATACGATATTGAATAAGGAATTGCTTTTGTTTGTTTTAAGTGAATATTTGCCAGTTTTGAGTGAAATCATCAATACGTATCTCGTGAATGTTGTGGACTATCAGATCAGTATAAAGCTCAAAGAAACCAGTGAACAACTAGAGCTGGAAACTAAGATTATTGATAGCAAATGAGAAAGGGAGGTTAAGAGCCTAAGCTGAGGGCAGAGAACAATTTTGAAGCTTGTTTGGATGCTTGCAATTTCTTCCCACCTCAAGACAAGACTACTTTTCCTAGATGAGACAATCAATAACCTAGATAATGAAACAGTAGCTAAGGTTGCTGAGCTTTTGACTGACTTTGTTAAACAAAGGACCCTCAAATTTTATACGATTACGCACAATAGTGATATTCAATCAATGAATATCCGAGATTCAACGATAGAATTAGCTAAAAAAGATGATCAATAGCCAGATTTTACTCTTTATTTACCTTGTTTAAGCAGATATGATTTTATGACTAGATCCCTGAGTGAGAAAGCTTGGGTATGCACTAATAACTCAGGATTTGCAAATCATAGACTCAGGAATTCTTCTTCAAAAGCAAGTTTCTCCTAGTAGAGAGGATCAGTTTCAAAGGATGGTACAAATTATGGACTTCTTTGAGCAGATGTTCAAGACACAAAAAATCAGAATTATTTGTATGGAAAAACTTTTTTTCACGAAATTTAATCAGAATAATGCAGAGTTTGTCTATGGAATCAGAGGAATCCTCCTAGCAATGGCTCTCAAATACTGAATCAAGATCAAAGAATTTACCCCTATTGAACTCAAAAAATACATCACAGGGAATGGGAAAGCTGAAAAAATCCTCGTACAAAAAACAATCATGAAGCTCTATAAACTTCAAGAACTCCCAGAATATAATGATGCAGCAGATGCCTTAGGTCTAGCATATCTCGCTACGAGAATCAAATAAGAGAAAGTTTACTTAGTGATAAAAGAAAAAAGAGAGAATCACGATTCTCTCTTTTTATGGTTTGCTCATTAGATATTTTGTAGTTTTTTTAGAAGTTCTTTGAGCACTTGGATACTATTCTCCATCGCAAAGTCTAGATTATCCATATGAGCAAGCTGAGATTCATTATTTGCTCCATCTGAGATCGCCTTGATACTGTAGCTATGCTCAAGCAGTCCAAACTCACGAGCAGCACTAGCAAATGCAAAAGCCTCCATTTCTACAACATCAGCATTGGTTTCGGCTCTGAGTTTCTGAGTAAGGGACTGATCATCTAAGAATTGGTCTCCTGTAAGGCACAAAGCTCCTGTTCTAAAGTGGAAAGAAAAATCAGATTTTTCGATTTCTATGGTAGAGAGTTCAATTTCTCACTTTGCATAATTGAGATGTTCGCCATCAAACGGCAAATACATATCATGCTGCCTAATCCTCTGCACAAGAAATACATCTCAGATTTGAGCGTCATTTCAGAGGAGACTTCCAGCAATCCCAATATTGATGAGCGCCTTAAGATCATAACGAGAGCAGAGCGCTGTCGTTGCAATACTTGCTTGAATCTTCCCAACTCCTGAGAGCGCAAGCACATATTCTTCGTTTTCAAAGAAACTAATATTTTTGAGGGTTGAGCTAGATTTCAGACCTAGAAGATTGATAATATGCTGAGTTTCCTCCTGCATTGCAGTCAAAATTCAGATTTTTTTCATAATGAGATAGAGCAATAAGAATTAAAGATGGATTTTATTTTGATTGTGCTCCTCAGCAGTAGCTCCATAGTAGATTTGTCCATCGCTACCATGAAGATAAAAGAGATAGTCAGATTTTTTATATCTTAGTAGTGCTCAAAGTGTTGCCTGTGTAGGAGAGGAAATTGGGGTTGGAGTCAATCCAGTATTTGCTCTTGTATTGTAGAGATTGTCACGGTTATTGAGATTTGGGACAATGGCAGCTCTACATTTATCGTAGGTGATCTTGAGCCCATAGCAGAGACTCACATCCGCATCCAGCCTCATACCTTTCTGAAGTCTATTGATAAATATTCCTGCGATTGTAGGTTTATTTTCAGTATTTTTCTCCTCATTTTCAATAATTGAGGCGAGAATGAGTGCATTATAGTTTTGAAGATTTATACCAGCTGGGCTGAAATTTTTGAGTTCCTCTTGGTTTGGAAGCCAGTTTTTTTCATTAAAATTTTTGAGCTGTGCTTTGATGAGCTGATCGAGAGGATCAGAATTCTGATCTATAAAATAAGTATCTGGATAAAGAAATCCCTCAAGTGATTTTCCAGTGGGGATCATCGCAAGAAAAGAAAACTGATTTTTAAGCTCGTTTATATAGCTTGGATCACTTGCTTTTGCAATAAAGTCTCCAGGCGAGCAAATACCTTTATTAGCGAGATACTGATCAATATCATAGATTGATCGCCCCTCTAACAAGGTAAGACGCTGATAGGTCTTTTCTGGTCACTTGTTTATCAGTGTCAAGAGCTCTGCTTTTTGATAACTTCCAGAAAGAAGATAGGTCCCCTCTTGAAGTTTTGGAAGGAGAGAGGAATTATTTCTCAGCCAAAGTTTAGTAAAGAACTTCTCAATTCCTGACTGATGTGCATAAAAACTCGCAATAGTATCTCATTTTTCGATAGTAATTTTTGTCTCAGAAGGATAGGTGATTGGCTGATTGTAGGCACTCTTAATCCAAAAATAACCTGCAACCACAAAAATCAGCAAGAGAATAACTACCTTAAGAAAAGGAGATGAGGATTTCTTTTGACGCATGAGGGAAGAGGGAAAGGGAGATAAAAGAACAAAATCTGATTTTTAGAGCCATTTTTTCTTTTTAAAGACTCGGATAATCACTGCCGCTAGTCCAAGCATGATTCCAATCAAAATGAGGAAGGCGTAAGGATTTGATGAAAGAGGAAGCTGAACATTCATACCAAATATTCCACTCACCATCGTCATTACTCAGATCACAACGGTCAAAACTGTCAAAATTCCAATATTTGTATTGGTCATCATATTGGTCAATGTGTGGAAAACTTCTCAGATTGACTCAATATTTTCGTGGATAATCGAGATATGCCCTAGGATTTTACTTGTTTTATACTCTAGATCCTCAAAATACACATCCAAATCTCACTCGTAGAAGTGAGCTGTCGCCTTTTGTAGCTCAACAAGGATTTCCTCCTGTGGAGTGATGATTGTCTTGAGTAAAACAGCGTTTCTCTTTTTGATAAGCACTTTTCTAAGGAGATTAGCATCAACGAAACTCTTGTCAAAAACCTGTTTTTCCATCTCCATGAGATCTAGATTGAATCTATTCAAGCTGAGCAAAATCTTGTCATACATCACATCAAATATCTTATAGAGAATATAGTAAGGTGAAACCTTATATTCCTCTGCATCAGCTCCTTCTTCTCTAATTTCTTCCTCGTATTGCTGTCTAATCTTTTCAATATTATTGGTTGGATACTTGGTGATTGTGATGATAAAGTCTTTCCCTAGGATAATATTCATCTCATTAGAAATATGCTTTCCTAACTTCTCATTGTATTTTGGGAAATGAATAATCAAAAAAATACAATCATCGTAAATATCGATTTTGTCATGTGCATTTGGCTCCAAGATATCCTGCTCAATCATCTCGTGAAGATCTAGACCTTTGATCGTCTCTTGGATCTCTTGTTGATTTGGCTTTGTTAGGTAGATTCGTTTGATCTTTCAGATCTTGAGGACATTATGGATCATAATAACACATAAGCAAGAGTAAATGGATTGAGTATACTTTTTTCTCTCATTTTTGCAAAAGAAAAAAAAGCTGAAGGTCAGCCTTTTCTTTTTTTTGATAGCGTACTGAAAATAATATTACAGACTCATATTTTCTTCAAAAAGTTTTCAGATATTGAGGAGTTTTTGATCAGACCATTTGTTTCCCATCAACTGTATCCCAACTGGTAATTTCTCCCCCTGGTCCTCGAGCCATCCCATTGGAACTGAGAGTGCAGGCAGTCCTGCCAAGTTTGCAGGAACTGTATAGAGGTCTGCTAAGTACATTTTGAGAGGATCGTTGGTTCTAGATTCTAGCTTCCAAGCTGGTTCAGGTGTTGTTGGAGTTAGAATCACATCATACTTCTCAAAAAGCTGAGAGAAATCAGATTTGAGTTTTTTTTGTGCATTGAGAGCTTTGAGATAATATCCTTGGTAGTTTGCTGAGCTGAGGACGAAAGTTCAGAGGAGGATTCTTCTCTTGGCTTCTGCTCAGAATCACTCTCCTCTTACCTTGGCATAATATTCATCTAAACTTGAGCATTCAAGCGTACTTTGCTGATGTCAAAATCTAATCCCATCAAAACGAGAAAGATTAGTACTCACCTCTGCTGGCATCAAAGTATAGTAAATCGCGAGTGATTCCTTGAGGATTGGAAGAGACTGAATATCTACGCTATGACCTGCATTTTTTAGTGCTTCAATTTTTTTAAGGAAGAGTGCCTTGATTTGTGGATCGAGTCCATCGTTAAGCGCCTCCTCTGGCACAACAAAACGAACTATTTTTAGATCAGCTTTTTCAATATTTTTTAAGTCCTCTGCATGGGCAGAAGAAGTTGAATCATGGGTATCTTTTGATGTAAGAATACTCAAAAGAATCTGAGCATCTTCAACTGTTTTTGAAAAAATTCAAACCTGATCAAGTGAAGAAGCCATCGGAACGACTCCATAGCGAGAAATCGCTCAATAACTTGGCTTAAACCCAATGATTCCACAAAGAGCAGCTGGCTGCCTAACGCTTCATCATGTATCTGTTCCCAAGGCAGCGATCGCCATATCAGCAGCTACAGCAACAGCAGAACCTCAGCTACTTCCTCAAGGGATGCGATTTTCTCAGTAAGGATTGTAACTGGGACCATAGACTGAAGATTCAGTCGAACTTCCCATCGCAAATTCATCCATATTGGTTTGTCCGATCATCAGTGCTCAGGCTTTTTCTAAGTTTTGCATACAAGTTGCGGTATAGGGTGCAACATAATTTTCCATCATCTTTGAGCAGCAGGTTGCGAGTTCTCATTCGATCAAAATATTATCCTTGACCATAATTGGTAGTGCTGCAAAGGATTTTTGAGAAAATGATTCCAAGTGCTGGTCAATATAGTTTTGATTGAAACGAACACAAGCATTGAGTTTTGGATTGAGAAGTTTAGCCTTTTGAAGATAATGATTTACTACCTCTTTTGCGCTAAATTGATGTGTTTGGATACCCTCAAGGTAGCTTTTGATCGTAAGATTCATCACTGAGAGAAAAAATAAAAAAAGCTGAGTATTTTCACTCAAAAGATAGGGATTTTGAGTTTTATTTCAACTTGAAGCGATGCGAAATTTGTTTTCAGATTTTTTGTTTTTTTTGGAAAATTGGCTATACTTGAGGAGTAAAAATTTTAGCTTTGATATTTCAGATGGGAAAAGCTCGCAATAACTATCCTGCAAATAATGTTGATGCATTTGAGGATCAGAAACCTTGTACACCACATCTCTCAACAACTATTGCCCAAAGACTTGAAAAATCGTTGAGAAATACAATCGATCCATTTTCCTCACTTGAGGAGATTGATACAACAGTCGAGAAAACCCTCAATGTACTGAGCTGATTTCTCAAAAAATATCCGCATCGTCATCAGCAAATTTTTGATGAAGTGTGCAATTTTTTTAACAACCTTTTTTCTAGCTGTCATCTGAGGAACTTCTATAACTCAGCACCAAATATCACCCTAAGAGCCTATAATGAAAGCGGACTCTCTGACCAGCTAGTCAATAATGTCTATGTTCGCTCTGATAATGAAACACTTTTTCGTAATGAGATGATGAATGGAGCCTCATGCCACTATTGGTCAATCTTTATGAAAAATGTATTTGATCGCCTGCAAGAAATTGGATTACCAGTTGAAAGCTATATTTATATGTTTAATGAGAAAACGAGTAGACACTCAGGAGTCATTCTCAAGCACAAAAAACCAGATGGGAATATTCAGAATTTTATTATTGATGCATGAGGAATAAATAAAGTGTATAAAAAACTAATTTTACCAATTGATGCTGAGAGTATTGACTATAGTTCAGCAGTACGATCAAGTCTTCAAGAATTAGTTGCAAAAAAGAATAAAACAGATGATTGCCTCTATTTTGATCACTCTGAAGATTTTATTGCAGAGGTGAGCAAAAAGCAGAGTCTCGCAATTTCACTGGAGTTTCATTCACCATTTGAGTGAGAACATCATGAGCTCATCACCGTAAAAATCACTCCATGAAAAATTCATCTGACAAAGGGTGCATTGGCTTGGGATATTGGATTTGACCAGAAATTATTCATACAAAAAGTGAAAGCACTAGAAAATATCTCTGATAACGAAGTAGAAGATCCTGTTTTGGAAGCTCTTTTTGAATCGCTCGAATTTGCAAGTGATGAAACAAGAATATTGTGGGATAAATATTTTCAGCTTCTTAGAGGTAAGATCAATGCAAGAAGGTTAGCATTCGTAGCTGGATATGATAAGTAATCTGGTTTTTGATCGTTTTTTGAGTAGTCCGCAAAGCGAGTGCGAAGCAATCGAGGACTTAATACATTCTCTATTTTATTCCTATCTGGATCGCCGCGTTCGTTTCACTCACTCGCGATGACGAAGAGTCATTGCGAACGGAGTGAAGCAATCTAGGATTTTATAAATTCCTTATTTGACTTCTATCTGGATCGCCGCGGCTTCGCCTCGCGATGACTACAATTAAAGAAATTTAGAAACTCAATCCAAAAAAACATATCAACCAAAAAAGACGGTAGAAACTACCGTCTTTAATGTCCCATCGAAAGATACTTTCTTAGGATTAGTTTAACACTACAATTTTATAACTATGATCACTACTTTCAAGTGTTAAGAAGTTATCTTTGCCCTTTACAAGGGTGAACTCAGTTTCACTGAAAGCTACTCCATTGCTCAGTCCAGTTGAAGAAACTTTAACTTTTGCTCCAATTGGTAAGCTTTGGATTGGACCAGTCTGACTAACTACTTTAATGTACTTCTGCTGAAGATTAGTAGCTTGGTCCGTAGCCCATAGCTGATGAGACTTTCTTGCAACATAACCAAAGGGAACCATCAGATTTCCATTTTTGAAAAGTCCAGTTGGATTTTCCTGAGTTTTTTTTGCAATCTTAACTGTAAAGGAAAGCTTCTTATTATTACCATAGGTAATCGTTACTGTAGCAGTTCCTTCCTCTTTTGGAGTTACAATCAAGGTCTTTTTATCCTGGCTCTGTACAACAGATACAGCATTGCCTTGTGTAGTTACTTGAAGATTAGGAACTCCCTCAACAGTTAGTGTCTCTGTCTGCCCTACTACAAGATTAAGTGTGGCTCCAGAAGCCAGCACTTTCCCATCCGCTTGTTTAAGGACCAATTCAGGTTCTTTAACTGGAGGAGTAGGTTCGGGGTCGTCTTTTTTACAACCGATAACCAAGATGCTGAGGAGGAGAAATACTCCTCCCATCAGCAATTTTTTATACTTTTTCATGGTATTTTCTTTTTTTTATTATTTTTGTTTATTTTAGATCAGGCTTTCGCCTATCACTATAGACTATTCAAGAAACAGCAAAGGTCTCCCCTGCTAGTTTTGTGTGATGTGTGAATCTTGTTTATACTAGATTGATATAAACTAGATAGGGGCATTTTTACTCATTTACTTGAATAGTGAAATCGATTCTGATTTCATTATTTTGATTATCCCTAAGTGTTGCGATAAGGAAATAACTACCAATCTTCTTAAAGGTCAGATTTTGACCATTGACTTCAAAGATTTGCTTATTATTACTAATATCAACTCCATTGAAGTCTCTTAAACTATATTTGATAGTACTTTTATCTAACCCTTGAGGGAAATTTTCCCATACCACTTTACTTGCATCAACGGTCTGATTGACTTTAAATGTTTGTAAATTTGCGGTATAAGGAGGGAAATCAGATTCTTGTGGTTGAACTACTTTCTCTTTGAAGAAAGCTTTCAGTGTTTCTGAGCTATTCACTACAAAGCTTATACTTTGTTCGCTACTTACAGTACCATTTCGGTCCCATTTCACAAACTCGTACTTCGCTTCTGCTCCTAACTCTGAAGCTTTTAACGTTACTGTTTTGCCTTGTTCTACTTCGTAGCTCTTCGTTCCAAGTGACTGATTTGTTCCTTCTGCTACTAACTCTACGGTTACCGTATGTTTCACAGGTTGAACCACTTTCTCTTTAAAGATGGCTTTTAGCGTCTCTGAGCTATTCACTACAAAGCTTATACTTTGTTCGCTACTTAGAACACCGTTTC
>CAUUID010000017.1:0-23518 GCA_963545225.1 uncultured bacterium | reverse complement strand
GCCTTTTCTTGAGTATTTCTTGCTGTTTCTTTTGTATTTTTTGCCTTTTCTTGAGTATTTCTTGCTGTTTCTTTTGTATTTTTTGCCTTTTCTTGAGCATTTCTTGACTCAATAATCTGATTCTTAATCTTCTCATTTTTTCTTTCTTTTTCTCTCTCTTCTAGTTGCTTTGAAATTGCTGTGAGTTTACTATTATTTCCGATATCTTTATTTTCTGAGAGCATCCTTTTATAGGCGG
Organism: uncultured bacterium; assembly: GCA_963545225.1. GTDB lineage: Bacteria > Patescibacteriota > Gracilibacteria > Absconditabacterales > Absconditicoccaceae > HOT-345. The sequence continues at coordinate 23,280 of CAUUID010000017.1, read as the reverse complement.
GAATAAGTTTATTTACAGCATTGACAAGATTGATTTTTTTGGAAGACTTATTCGCTATCTCTTTTACTTTATTAAAAAAGGCTTTCATTTGTTCTTTAGAGAAATTTAACTTAGAATCTTTAAGAGCTTTTTCTATTTCTTCTTTTTCTGGAGCAGAAATATTCATCTTTGGTGCTGCGGAAAAAACACTATCAATAGTATCTTTGATATCGATATTTTTCTGAAGTTTCTGAATTTCCTTAGACTGATGAAGTTTTACTTTATCATTTTCTGCTCCCATTTTATTTTCTTAGAGTATGAAATTATTTATTTATTGAAATCATTAAATCTAGAGTATGTTGACTTGGCTGATATCAATATTTCTTACCTTGCTCAATATGTCTAATCACAATTTTCTGCAATTTTTGCGATCCTTCAAGCATTTCTTTAGTTACCCCTGCAAGCTCTTTCTCTACATCACGCCGGGTCTGTTCCCTCTTTTCTCTAATCTGTCTTCCCTCTTCTGATATCTGTCTTCCCTCCTCTGCAATTCTTTTTGAGTCTTCTCTTATCTGGTTTCTCTCCTCTGCAATTCTTTTTGAGTCTTCTCTTATCTGGTTTCTCTCCTCTGCAATTCTTTTTGCCTCTTCTCTTATCTGATTCCCCTCCTCTGCAATTCTTTTTGCGTCTTCCAGATTAGATATTGAATCTGCTTTAATCTGCATATCTCTAAATTCATAGTTTAACTCTGCTGCTGCTTTATCAAAATCAATATCGCTTAACTCTGAATCCTGATTATCAGGCGTCACTACTACTTCTGTCTTCACTTCTCAATTGTTATTACTGTTTGTTTCTGAAGAGTTTTTAACATATTTAGCAACTCCCATAGTTAAAGCTCCAGCAAGTGCAATTCCTGTTGCAATTTTCCCAACTTTAGCCCATTTTGAGCTTTTTTCTGATTGAGAGTTTGCTGTGTTTGCTGCATTTACTGAGTAGGTTGTAGTGTTATTCATAACTATTCTTGGTAAGAATATAAAGATACCCATATTATAATCAAATTATAATATTTGTCAAGCTTTGGTGTAATTTCTATTTTAATAAAAAAATACCGTTCTTCACTAGGGGAAACGGTATTTATATATTATATAGCACAAGAGTTTTTTAAATAACTATTTTTTTAGACTAGCTAAATATTTTGCGTGCGGAATTGGCTCATATCAGTTTTCTTTTGCCCATTGGAAATACTCATCTAAAGCATCTTGAACTTCTTTAGAAGACTTAAAAACCTCCGCATCAACACTTGCCCAGAGAGCCTCCATCTCTGCTCTCGCATTTTTTCTATTCTTAGCGATTCTTTCTCTATCTTTAGCGATTCTTTCCGCATCTGCATCTATCCTTTTCGTATCTGCATCTATCTTTTTTATATCTTCAGCTAGTTTAATAGAATCTCTAGTAAGCTTTTTAATCTCTTCGACTAGTCTAATGGAATCTCTAGTGATTTGTTCATTTTCCATTTCTAAAATTGCCCTATCATATTCTGATTCATCATATGAACTTTCTTCATTGCTCTGCTTATTCTCTATTTGAACATTTTCAATCTTGTCCTTTTGCTGATCTGCTGCAGTACTGGTTTTATTCTCACATGCAGTTCCCATCAGTAATGTCCCTGCTAGAGCTACTCCTGTTGTGAGTTTTCTCAGCTTGTCCTTGAATGATGAGCTGTTTTGTGCGTTTGATGAGTTGCTGAAATTTCTTGTGCTATTATTCATAACTATTCTTGGTAAGAATATAAAGACGTACATCTATACTATAACTAAATCCCATCTTTTGTCAATAGAAGTATTTTTTTAGTTGATTTAAGTCTTTAGTGTTTTGTTGGAGATACTCACCCCCTCTGTCCTTCGGACATCTAAACCGTCATTGCGAGCGTTAGCGAAGCAATCTAGGACAATATAAATCCTTTTTTAATTATTCCTGGATCGCCACGGCTTCGCCTCGCGATGACTACGGTTTCGCTCCCTGCTAGGGGAGCTGGCGAGCGGTAGCGAGACTGAGGGGCTTTAGAGAGCAACCCCCTCTGTCGCAAAGCGACATCTCCCCCTATCAGGGGAGAATTGATATACATTAAACTGGTTTGCCAGCTATCTGGATCGCCACGGCTTCGCCTCGCGAAGACTCAGTTTTCGCTCCCTGCTAGAGAAGAAATGATATATTACTACTAAAAAACCTCATCATGATTTTCCCTTGCTTTTGAAGGCTAAAATATTATCTTTGATGTGCGTTTAGTAGCTAAATAGGATACCATATATGAGTCGTTCTAAAAATAAAAAAGTTGAAGAACAGGTTGTTGTAGCCTTTAATCGTGCAGACACTTTTCGTGAGGCACGCTGAGCTGTGGAGATTTCCGCTGATGATATTTTCTTAGGTGTGATTGATAGTATGGAGCTAATTATGCCTTTGGATCAGACTTTTTTTGCTGTTGTAGGCATGCAAAATATCCAGCATCTCCAAAAGCATATCAATAAACTCTTCAAAAAAAATACCCAAAATACCTCAAAAAAAACAAAAAAGAAAGCTGATCTTAAGCTCGATCCTCATATGCATCAGATTTTTTTTCCTTTTACAAGTGCTGAAAAAGCAGCTGAGGCGTTTGATTCAGAGACGAGTATTCAACTCCTCAATCCCTTTAAGATACTGCATGAATGCATGCCTTATCTCTCAAATAAACTCAAAAAGCTCTTGGAAGCTGATGATAATGAGTATGAAGTCATCAAAAACACACTCTGAAGGCTATTAGAGGTTCCTGTATTACAAAAAGAAGGTTTCATCGGATTTTTGGAGCTCCTTGATACGATGATGATGCAACTTGATTTAGATTATTCAGAAATTGCGAACATGCAAATCAACTATGACCACTCTACTACTGACTCAGCAATCAATCAAATGCTTGATGCCATGGACAGTGAAATCGTTGAAAAGTCAGATGCTGAGAATATTTCACTAGAAACTCCAGACAACAAGACGAAGAAGAAAGAAGAAAAAAAGCTGACTATTGAGTACTTTGGTACTGATCTGACCAAGGAAGCTAAAGATGGATACTTAGATCCAATTATTGGAAGAGAAAAGGAGATTGATCAGGTTATCTATACGCTCTTGAGAAAGACAAAGAATAATCCGCTTTTGATCTGAGAAGCTGGAGTTGGAAAGACCGCGATTGTTGAGGGGCTTGTGCAGAGAATTATGATGAAAAAAGTACCTGAAAAACTGATCAATAAGAAGGTTTTCCTCCTTGATATGGGAACGCTTGTTGCTGGGACAAAGTATAGAGGGGAATTTGAATCAAGAATGAAGTCAATCCTTGAGGAAGCAACAGATCCGACCAATAATATTATTCTCTTTATTGATGAGTTACATACTATTATTGGAGCTGGAGGACAAGATCAAAACGATGCCGCTCAGATGCTTAAACCACTCCTCTCAAGAGGGAAAATCAAACTCATCGGTGCGACTACTTTTGATGAATATCAAAAATACATTGAAAAAGATGCTGCGCTCAAGAGAAGATTTCAAGAGGTTGTAGTCAATGAGCCAAGTGTTGAAGTAACTAAACAGATTATTCTAGGGTTGAAGCAGATTTATGAAGATTTTCATGGGGTTTTGCTCTCAGATGAAGCCATTGACAGTGCAATCAATCTCAGCAAGAGGTATATTCTCAACAAGCAACTCCCAGACAAGGCACTTGATATCATTGATGAAGCCTGCGCTAGAAAATCTACTATGCAGCAAAAACTTGATAATGACGAGAATTATCAAGCACAAGAGAAAAAAATAGAAAGAATTCAGAAAAAAATTGAAAGTGCAATTGAAAATCAGGATTATTTTTCTGCTGCTGAACTCAAAAATGAGGAAGAAGAACTCAAAAAAGAGCTTCAAAAAATCAGATCCAATAAAAATATCCCAATCAACCTCAGAAGCACTATTGAGGCGAGCGATATTGGAAATGTATTAGCAGACAAGACCTGAATTCCAACTAATATTGTGAATGAAGATGAGGTTACTAAGCTCAAGAGACTAGATGCTGAACTTAAAAAAGAGATCGTTGGGCAAAATGATGCGGTAGAAAATGTAGTAAAAACTCTGATTAGAAGTAGGCTTTCTGTGATCAAAAAAGATAAACCTATTGGTTCATTTCTTTTCCTTGGACCATCTGGAGTAGGGAAAACCTACCTCGCAAAGCTCATTGCAAAGCACTATTTTGGTGATGAGGGAGCTATGATCAGATTTGATATGTCTGAATTTATGGAGAAGTTCTCAGTTTCAAAGCTGATTTGATCGCCTGCTGGATATGTTGGATATGATGAGTGAGGAGGACTTACTGAGGCTGTGAGAAGAAAGCCATACTCTGTGATTCTCTTTGATGAGATTGAGAAGGCCTCTCCTGATGTTTTGAATATTATGCTCCAGATCTTGGATGAATGACAGCTCAAAGATAGTAAGGGAAGATGGATTGATTTCAAAAACACAATCATCGTCATGACCTCAAATATCTGAACTGATGAGTTTAGCAAAAAGAAGACCACTATCGGATTTGATACCTGAAAAGCCGCTGATCTTGAGGATAAACAGTTTGATGATATCAAGACTAGAGTCTTGGAAGATCTTAAAAACTATATCACACCTGAACTCTCAAACAGAATTGATCATAAAATCGTCTTTAGACCGCTAAATAAGGAAAATCTCATCACTCTGTTTAATCAAAAGATCAAAACCTTCCTCGCTGCATGGAAGACTAATGAAAAAGTGAAACTACCTAAATTTAGCAAGGCTGAAGTTGAGAAAATTATTGATAAGATTTATGATCCTCAGTTTGGTGCGAGACCTGTTGAGAGATATATCAATGATGAAATTGAGCCACAAATTATCAATTCACTTTTGAAATAATAGATCAAATATAGAGAACTCCCCTCTTAGGGAGTTTTTTTGATTACTGAGGGAATAATCTCCACAAAGCGGTTTCTTCGCAATCCAGATTTCTTTAGTCGTCATTGCGAACGAAGTGAAGCAATCCAGATTAAAATTAAACGGTTTGACTTCTATCTAGATCGCCACGGCTTCGCCTCGCGATGACTAAGCTTTCGCTCACTGCTAGGGGAGCTGGCAAGCGGAGCGAGACTGAGGGGCTGTAGTACTCAACCTCCTCTGTCCTTCGAACTGTATTACGAATCAAATGATTACAAATTTAGATCCTCCATATGACTTTCTCTTGATTTTATCAAACAAGACCGTATACAAGGGGTATTTATTTTACTATTTTCCACGCAATGACTGAAAAAACACATAATGAAGAGCTTAATGAAAAGAAAGCAACTAAAGTTCCTGTTGAAAATGAGGAGGAATCTGATCTTTGATCTCTACCAACTTCATTGATCTTGCTTGGAGCTTCTGGACTTTCATTCTGGGGATATGCAAACAACTATATCATTTCTATCAGACGTCTAAGCCTCGGTGAGTATTCTTGCTTGATCGTTGGAATCATTCTTGCTCTGCTTGGACTTTACTCACTCTATTTGTATTTTCAAAAGAAAAAGGAAGAAAAAGCTGGTAAATAATAGACTAAATCCTGAATCTTATTTCAGGTTTTTTCTTTTTTTAGAATTGTAGATAAACTAACAAAAATAGACTTTTCTTGGCTTTGATTTTTGTATTTTGACTTGTTTTTTACTCTGATTTTCCTACAATAAGCTTTGAAAACTCTTTTTTTAATTAACAAAAGAAACGATGACTACTCCAGAACAACAGCATGAATATGACGCCTCACAGATTAGAGTGCTAGAGGGACTTGAACCTGTGAGACAAAGACCTGGAATGTATATTGGTAGTACTGATGCTAGAGGACTTCATCATATGGTACAGGAAATCGTTGATAATGCAGTTGATGAGGCGCTTGCAGGATACTGTAGAGATGTGACCACAATTCTTAATGAAGATGGTTCAGTAACTGTTCATGATAATTGAAGAGGTATTCCAGTAGATATCCACCCTAAAACAGGAAAATCAGCCCTAGAAACAGTATATACAGTGCTCCATGCAGGAGGAAAGTTTGACAAGGGTGCCTATAAGATTTCAGGAGGACTTCACGGAGTAGGAGCATCAGTTGTAAATGCGCTCTCTACCTGGCTTGAGGTTACTGTATACAAGCATGGAAAGATTCACCAAATGAGATTTGAAAAAGGGATCCCTCAAGGAGATCTTAAAATTATCGGAGAAACTGATAAGACTGGAACGAGTGTGACTTTTATGCCAGATTGAACAATCTTTGAAACGCTTGAGTTTAGTGAGACAGCTGAAGTCGCAAGAATGAAGCAAGCTGCTTATCTTACTCCAGGTGTTAGCTTCACTTTCAAAAATCTTAAAACCTGACTCATGAGCAGGTTTATGTACGAATGAGGTATCAAAACCTGGCTTAAAAACCTTGTTTGAAATCAGCAGCCCCTCTCCTCTGCTCACTACTTCAAGGCAGAAACTGAGAACTGTCAGGTTGAGATTTCATTCCAATTTGTAAATACGAATAATGATCATACTCTTTCATTTGTAAACAATATTCCAACAAAAGATGGAGGAACTCATATCCTGGGGTTCAAGTCAGCATTATTGAAAATTATGAATGAAATTGGGAAGGAGAGAGATAAAATTGATAAGAAAATCTGAGAATTTCAGTATAGCGATGTTACTGATGGACTCTATGGGATCGTTACTGTAAAAATCCCAGAACCACAATTTGAGGGACAGACCAAAGGAAGACTTGGAAACTCATATGTAAGAGGTGCCGTTGAAGATTTGACATATGAATATCTCAAGGGATACTTTGCAGAAAATCCTGAAGAATTTGATCGTATTTTTGAAAAGATTGATCTAGCTGCTAGAGCTAGACTTGCTGCCAAATTTGCAAAGGAAACCGTACTTAGAAAAAATGCTCTTTCTGGTGGAGTCTTGCCTGGAAAGTTGGCTGATTGTAGCAAGAGAGGAAGACACTGAACTGAGCTCTATATTGTAGAGGGAGACTCAGCAGGTGGAAGTGCAAAGTCAGGAAGAGACAGTAAATTTCAGGCGATCTTGCCTCTAAGAGGTAAAATTCTGAATACAGAACAGGCTGTTTTCCAAAAGATGATGGCGAACAATGAAGTTAAAGCGCTTATTACTGCGATCTGATGCGGAATCAAGGATAGCTTTGATATTGAAGGCCTTAGATATGAAAAGGTTATTATCATGACCGATGCGGATGTGGATGGTGCGCATATTAGAACGCTTTTGCTTACTTTCTTCTTTAGATTTATGAGACCGCTGGTAGAATGAGGACATGTGTATGCTGCCTGCCCTCCAATCTACAAGTTTTCAAAGGGAAACAAGCATGTATATGTGTATAATGAGGAACATACGCCTGATATGTACTGATTTGAAAGTAATGAATGAGTAGAAATCCAGAGATATAAGGGACTTGGAGAGATGAATGCTGAGCAGCTTTGGGAGACCACTATGGATCCCTCATCTAGACAACTTAATCAGATTACTGTTGAGGATGCAGAAGAGACTGATAGACTTTTCAGAATTCTGATGGGTGAAGATGTGCAATCAAGAAAGCATTTTATCCTTACTAACGCAAAATCAGTAAAAGGACTTGATATTTAATTGCTTGGAAATTAAATCTCGAAAAAATATGAAAAACCTGAATATGAACTTCAGGTTTTTTTTGTTTGTTCACTGGTGATGTCGCTGCTAGAGGAGCTAGCGAGCGGAGCGAGACTGAGGAGCTGGAGAAATCAACCCGTCATTGCGAGCGATAGCGAAGTAGTCTCCTTAAAACCGTCATTGCGAACGAAGTGAAGCAATCCAGATTGTAATCAAATTAGTCTATTAAATACCTAGATCGCCAGGGCTTCGCCTCGCGATGACTGATTGTCACTGCAAACAATAGTGAGACTGAGGGAATTTAGAAACCACCCCCTCTGTCCTTCGGACATCTCCCCCTATCAGGGGAGAAAAACTACCTTATGAATAGAATTTATAACCTTAAAAGACTAGTTCCTACCTTCAAAAGAACTTATTAAAAATCAGATTCTTTACAATTTTGATGCTGTTTGAAATTTTCTGTCCTCTACTCAGGCTATATTCAGTATAAACAATCGTATTTGGTACCTCCTGATAGACAATCTTATTTTGCGCAATGATATCAATAATTTCTGAGGCATGCTCCATACCATTAAAGGTAATTCTAAACTTTGGTAGGGCAGCTGCTTTGATCATTCTATATCCATTATGAGTATCAGTCAAAAGTATTCCACTAAAGAATGAAGTAAAAAGAATTCAGATTTTAAGAACAAGTTTTTTACTTCGAGGCATATTTACTGTTGAACCAAGGAATCTTGATCCGAGTGCAATTTCTAAATCAGCATTATTCTCAAAAGCTGAACGGAAGTTTGCTAAATCACTCAAAAGATGCTGTCCATCAGAATCAAAGGTCACAACAAATTTCACCTGTGGTAACTCCTGTTGGACATAGTCAAACCCCGTCTGCAATGCCGCACCTTGACCAAGATTTCTAATATGTTGAATCAAAACCAGATTTTTTGTCTCTTGAAAATGTTGTTTGAGGAGCTTAAAAAGTCAGTTCTGACTTCCATCATCAATAAATACTACAATATTTCAAGTATCAAGCACTTCTTGGATCACTTGGATACAATGTGAAGACTCATTGTAAGCTGGGATAATAAAGGCAATTTCAGCGTCTTGTAGAGGTCCTTTTACTACCCTTTCCAAAGAAAGACTCCTAATCAACTCAGTTTGTGCTAAGTGAAGCTTGGTATTTTTATTGTACAGTTCAAGGACAAAATAAAATAAGAGAATAATCGAGACATACACAATCAGGTCTGCTCCTCTATTGAGTCCAAAGGTAATCCCTATAGCATTGAGCCATTCAATACGGAGCGCAAAGATTCCAACAATACATGATCAGAAAAAAAATAGAGCAAAAGTCGGAAGTCAGATTTTTTTTCTTTTATACACTCTAAAACTCAATATCAGAAAAGCAATACTTACAATAATCAAAAGTAGCTGCAATTTGGTCATCACTGATGAGATAAATAAAGTTCACTCCACATAAAATTGTTTGTATTTCTATATACTCTTTTAGGATACTAATGCAAGTAAAAGATAAATCCCTTGTATTCAATGGGGAAAAGGATATAGTAGGAGCAGTTTTTATTTTATTCATTTAATGCCAAAAACTATGAAATGAGTGTGGACAAAAAGGCTTGGGCTAGGAATTGTATTTGTCGTGAGTCTTCTGTTTATCTTCTTTGTAGGAAGAAACTTTAACAAAGAAACTCTCCAGAGAGAGCGAGTCTTCACAACAAATGGTATCAATAACTTTAGAAAGGGGCTTGATATCTCAGGAGGAACTAAACTTGTTTATAAAATCAACTATGATAAATACAAGGAAGTATACTCAGACCTTGAATTTGCTGAGGTGAAAAAGACTATTGAAAATGTAATCCTCAAAAATATTGATGGTAGAATTTCTACACTTGGAGTAAGTGATTACAAGGCATATATTCAAAATTTGAATGATGAAACTCAGGTAGTAGTTGAAATTGGTGGAGTTGCTGATCTTGATCAGGCAAAGGAAATGATCGGTAAGACTGTAGAACTTGAGTTTAAGATCGCAAATGATGAACCAAGAAATGCAGAGACTATCGCTGCAAGAAAGGCTCGTGCTGAGTCTATTAGACAAGAGCTCGTTGCACATCCAGAGCAGATGCTTCCTATCTATGGAAATCAACAGGGAGAAGATATTTATGGAAATATTTTCTCAGGAAATGCAAGCCAGCTTTCATCTATTTACAGTGGACATCTTGAAACATTAAATACACTCCAAACTGGTCAAATCTCACCTCTTCTTGAAGGAGTATATGGAGATAAGTTTGGAACTGGAGGTGATGGACTAAATGGATTCTTAATCTTCCGTGTACTTGAAAGAAATATTGAAAATCAGAATTATGTAATTGAAGAACTTTTCATCAACGATACTGCAAGCTGGAAAGTTGCAAAGGGAAATGATGGTACTCCACTTAACGGAGCTTACTTCAACCTTGCAGAAGCAAATGCAGACCTTGGAAAACCAGGAGTAAGTATTACTTTCAATGAGAAAGGAAAAGAAATTTTCTGTCAGATCACTAAAGAAAATAAAGGAAGCACTATGTGAATCTTTATCTGAGGAGTACCTGCAACTATTGCAACTATCCAGGAAGCAATTTGTGATGGAAGAGCTCAGATTTCTGGAGGATTTGACAGAGAAAGAGCTATCGCTACTGCAAAAGAGCTTAACTCAGGAAATATGCCTGCTCCACTCATCTTGATGCAAGAAGAACAGGTAAGTCCTTCACTTTGAGATAGTGCCTTGCAAGGAGCATTAGTTGCAACTGCTGTTGGAACTTTGGCAATTATCCTCTATATGTTCTTTATCTATGGATGGAGAAAAGCAGTCGTTACTACACTTACTATGATCTTCTATTTTGTAGTGTTATTGGCTGTGATTAAGCTTATTGATTATGCGCTTTCACTTAGTGGTATTGCTGCAATTATCCTCTCTATTGGTATGGCTGTTGATGCCAATGTGCTTATCTTTGAGAGAATGAATGAAGAAATCAAAGAATGAAAGACTCTAAAGTCTGCAATTAGCAGTGCTGCAGAGAGAAGCTGGTCAGCAATTAGAGATGGTCAGGTTTCTACTCTTTTGATCTGAGTATTGCTCTTCGCATATGGAATCAATATGTTTAAGGGATTTGGATCTATGATCGTATTAACTGCGCTCTTGACACTCTTCCTCAATGTTCCATTCATTATTGAAGCACTTAAGACAATCTATAAAGTAGATAGAAAGAACTAATTTTCTAAAAAACCAGCAGAAACTCCTTACTAAGGTAAGGAGTTTTCTTTATTGACAAAAATGAAAAAAAGAGAAATCTGAACTTGAAAATCTGTTTTCTTTTTTTATTATAGGAGGGTAATGTTTTTATCCTTTTATACTGAACTATGAATAAACAACAGGATTTTTTCTCAAAACAGCAGTCTAGATGAGGGTTTTCTGGTGGCGTAATTAGGTCTCCTCAACAAAAATCTGGTAATGGAATGCGAATCTTCCTTTCACTTGTTCTAATTCTTGGATGTTTAGCATTAGGATATTACTTTATTCAAAACAATACTCAACAAAATCAGATTTCTCAAATTCAGTCAACTACTGGTGGAGGATATACTATAGGAATGCAGATCGACACTGTAGGAACACTCAAGCAAGATGATAGCGATTTGATCACTTATACACATGTATTTACTAGCTCTGATGGGAAGACCTACTTTCTTAAGAGTAAAACGCTCCCTCTAAATAATTATACCTCAGTTAGTTCTGGAGAATTTCAGGTTCTTGGAACATTAGAGGCAATATACAAAAATACTCCTCTGGTAGAAGTAACTGGTATTGTTCCAATTGCTGCTCAAAATCAGCAAGCAAGTACTGGCCAGCAAGAAGTTCAGGAAGAAGTAAAAAATCCTGGGATCTATGTAGCAAATGCTGGACTTTACTTTGGTCAGGAATTCTTTGATAGTTTTGTCTTTGTTGGACAGGCAGGAGAAAACGGTAAAATTGAAGTTAAAAACCTTGAAAATGATAAAGTAACAAAAATTGAATTCTTTACTTGTACTAATGGTGGAGATACTAATTGTAAGGAATTAACAAGGACATTTAAAGACACCTCAGCTCAGGTCTCTACTACAAGTAACGGAGATACTTTCTATAAATTAGGAGAGGTAAAGACTTGGTATTTCCAAAATTGAGATACAATTTGATACTTCATCAATAATGCTGATGATGAAGAAGTACTTAAAATTAAAAATCTGATTACAATTGTTAGTCCTGAATATGTAAAACAGCTCGTGAATCTTTACTGAGTAAAGGTTTGTCTTGGCATTGATAATTGACTCAATCGTATTGTTTCACATACTATTAAGACGAGCAAATCTGGTACTGAAGCTACAATTCAGTGAGCTGGCGAGAAGAATTTTACTTGTCAGGTTAGTGTAGATCCAACTTTACCAAACAAATTAAAATTTATTGATCTTAAAGTGAGTGAAACAAACTCTAATTCTCAGTCAGCTACGTGAACTACTCAACAAGCAACTCAAACAGGAACTGATACAAAAAAAACTGAAGAGAAGAAAACAGAAACAACCACTACTCCATCAGAGACAAAAAAAGAACAAGCAACAACTCGTGAAACTAGCTATAATCCAAATGTAAAACAATTTCCAATCTCTGAGGATAGACAACTCACCTATTCTTCTGCAAGAGGTGCTTATGAGGTCACCTTCCCTTCAATGAATATCTCTTATGAAGGATTTAATACTGACGTAGATTTTGGTCAGGCAGGAGTACGCTGTAGTTATGGTCTTAGAGTGATCAAACATAGCGATAAAGATCTCCTTTCAACTAATCCGACTGTTGTTGTTTATGAATGTAAAAGCAAAGGAGAATTAACTTCTCCTGGAGAAAATTATATTATTAAAGAGCTTGGAGACAAAAAGTTTGTGATTGAAGTAAGAGATGGTGCATGGTTAGAGTTTGCAAAAAATATTATTATCCAAACAATTTCATAATTTAAGATCAAAAAAGAAGTCTAAAAAGTCTGACTTCTTTTTTTTATAATACAAAAAAACTCCTAGTAAAAAACTGGAGTTCTAATAAAAAGGTTCTCTAGGCAGTTTAAGAAGAATGAATAGAATATACCTAGAGAACCATCTCCTTAGTTTGAGTGAAGAAACTAAGGAACCGTTCTAAACCGATCTCCCGACTGATTTAGATCTATCTCCCGACAGTTTTAAACGGAATACTATAGTTTTTGTAAATTGCATATTTTATATAGTTTTCATCACAAAAGTCAATACCTTTTTCATTTAAACATCATACCTGTTTCATAATTAGGCATAGAATTATATCGTGACAACCAGTCCATTTTTTTTCAGAAAAGAAGTACTATTGCGGACAATAGTCAGCCTTCTAAAATAAAGTTTAACTAATTATCTTTTTACAGAAGCGTTGCGGAATCAATTTCATATTCAAAGAAAAAAAAGCTGACTCATCTCCCGACGGTCAGCTTCACGGCAAAAAAACATAGAAAAACTACGTATATAACTAGAATTATCAAGATTTTATATAACACACTGATAGTAAACATTCTCTACTAAAAGTCAAGGTATTTCGAAAAAAGACTGGATCATCTCCCGACATCCAGCCCATACTAATAGTTATGGATTTAATTGATATTATAAATAGTTTTTATATTACAGTTTATTATATACTTATTCATCTTCAAAAGTCAAGTATTCTTTTGCAAGGAATATATTCCTACGACTCTTTACTATCTGTTAGGAAAATTAATAGCTCCTAGCATAAATAACTCTTCTCTTACTTGGCTTTCCTGAAAGAGGATCTACTCACTCCTCTTCTCAAAGATCAAATGGCAAACATCTAATTGTAGCCTTAAGCTCGTCTTGGATCTGCATAGCTGTTTCATTTGTTCCATCTCGATGAGCGAGGACAAATCAGCTTTCAACTTTTTCTTTAAGCTCTTGATAGGTATTCGCTGTTGATGTGTGGTCTAGGGTAAATTTTTCATGCTTTTTATAGATACTTTGCTGGATATCAAGGAATAACTCCTGAACTGTATAAGCAAGCTGATCTATTTGAACAAAACTCTTTTCCAAGGTATCTCTTCTAAAAATTTCTACCTGCCCCTGCTCTAAATCTCTTCTTCCAACAGCTATTCTTACAGGGACTCCCTTGAGTTCTCGTTCATTAAACTTTCGTCCAGCAGATTTTTGCATATCCTCATCTATTTTGACCTTTACTGGAATTGAGTAATCTCCTAAAGTTTCAGAATGAATAACAATGCTTGAAAGCTGATCAAGTTGAGGCTGGAGTTTTGTCTTTATCTCATTTAACTCCTCTAGTGTCTTAAAAATAGGCACTACTACAAGGTGAATTGGTGCAAGTGCTGGTGGTAAAACTAATCCATGATCATCAGAATGAGCCATAATCAAACCTCCCATCATTCTCGTACTCACTCCCCAAGAAGTAGCATAGACATACTCTAACTCATTATTTTGGTTTGTAAATTTCACATCAAAAGCTTTGGCAAAGTTCTGCCCAAGATTATGAGATGTTCATGCCTGTAGTGCTTTTCCATCTTGCATCATTGGCTCAAAAGTATAGGTTGCAACCGCCCCAGCGAATCTTTCGTGTTCAGGTTTTTCTCCTTTATAGTGGAAAACTCCCATAAAATTACGAACAAAATCTGAGTATACTCCTAACATCTTTCTTGCTTCAGCATCAGCTTCCTCTGGAGTTGCATGAGCTGTGTGTCCTTCTTGCCAAAGAAACTCAGCACTTCTAAGGAAAAGTCTGGTTCTCATTTCCCACCTTACAACATTTGCTCGTTGATTGATCAATAATGGCAAGTCACGATATGACTTAATCCAATTTCTATAAGAATCCCAAATAATTGTCTCAGAAGTTGGCCTTACGATAAGTTCTTCTTCGAGCTTTGCCTCTGGATCGACGATAATCTCTCCATTTTCTCAATTTTTAAGCCTATAGTGCGTCACAACGGCACATTCTTTAGCAAATCCTGCAACATGAGATGCTTCCTTTGAAAAATAAGATTTAGGGATAAACAACGGAAAATAAGCATTTTGGTGCCCAGTAACTTTGAACATTCTATCTAAGATATCCCTCATATTTTCCCAGATCGCATATCCATAAGGTTTTATAATCATACATCCTCTTACAGCTGAATTTTCAGCCAAATCTGCATATTTTACGAGATCATTATATCGCTGAGAATAGTCTTCAGCTCTTGAAGTAAGTGTTGTCGCCATAATAATTTAGAAAACAAAATAAAAATCTGATTTTTCTTCTTTAAGACACAGTTTATATCTTAATTTCTGGGGACATGGCGCATATGATACCACATACTTTTGATCACAAAAATAAAACTGATGTTAAGTATAGAATTTTCATCAGCTTTTTCAAGGAAAATTTTTATACTAGAACGAGCTAAAATTTAAGACGAGAGATAAAGTGCTTTTTTTTGACAAAAGAAAAAATCTCACTATAATCAAGGAAAGAAAAAATCTGATTTTTTATCTTCTCTCCTCAAAAATTCCCATGGCAAAAATGAGTAATGATCAATTTCAAAGTCCTACAGCGTATCTAGAATATTTGAATACTTTGATGATTCAGAAAAATGCTTCTGATATGTATTTGACCTATGGTGAACCTCCTGTTTTGAGAATTTTGGAAGAAGTGCACAGAGAAACTGATCTTGAGCCGTTAGATGATGAGCTCCTCAATCAACTGGCATTAACACTGATGAATACCACTGGGCTTGATTTTTTTGAAAAGCACGGAAGTATTGATCTTGGAATTGGATATCAAGATAGAAGATATAGAGTAAATATTTCTAGACAAAGAGGACACATTATGATTGTTGCCAGACTTTTGAGAAAAAAAGTCCCAACCCTAGAATCACTATGTTTACCAGGAATTTTCAAGGAACTTTCACATAGAACAAATGGGATTATTTTTTTGGCAGGAGCTACAGGATCTGGAAAATCTACTACACTCGCAGCAATGGTAGAAGAAATCAATCAAACCGAGAAAAAACATATTCTGACGATCGAAGACCCAATTGAATATATTTTTGAGGCAAAAGAAAGTGTCGTTGATCAGAAGGAACTTTGAAAAGACATTTCTTCCTTCTCTTCAGCCATGAAATATGCTCTAAGACAAAGACCTGATGTGATTCTCTTTGGTGAGATCAGAGATCTTGATGGTATTAGAAATGCAATTCTCCTGTCAGAAACTGGTCATCTGGTACTAACGACTGTTCATGCTAGATCTGCTGAACAAGTCTTAAATAAGATCATTGGATCATTTAATGCTAGCGAACAAAACCAAATCAGGGTTCAGCTTGCTGAAAATCTATCAGCAATTGTTGTACAAAAGCTTTTAAAAAGGCAGGATAAACCAGGCCTTGCTCTTGCGCAAGAGGTCCTGCTCAATACAACGGCAGTGTCAAATCTGGTTAGAGAAAATAAGCTTAATCAGCTAAAAAGTACTATGTATACGAATAGAATGGGAGGAATGCAGATTATGGAAGAGAGTCTTTTGAGCCTTGTTGAAAAAGGAATGATCACTGTCTCTCAGGCAATTCAAGCCGCTAATAATCCTGAATATGTTCAAAGAGAATTGATTACTAGAGAATTAGTAGAAAATAAATAATAGAAAATCTGAAAAGAGCAAACCCTTGCTCTTTTTTTGATCTTTCAAAAAATATTCTTGAAAAGTGAGGAGAAAACACTACACTCAGAGTCAGATTTTTATCTTTTTTTCTAAAGGGAATGATTAACTTAGATCAGGAACTTACTTGGCTCAAGGCATGTGAGGATTTAGTAGAACTGGAAAATCGATATCAGAGGATCCTTGGAAAAAAAGGGTATGTAAGTGAGGCATTAAAGACGCTCGCCCAGTTGCCAATTGAGGAGAAAAAGATTCAATGAGGGCAAATTTCTACACTAAAAACAGCACTTCAAACAGGATATGAAGAGTGTTTTGAAAGACTCAAGCTCAGAGAGATCAATGCACAGCTTGCTGAGGATATTGTTGATATTTCACTTCCTGGGACACCGGTTGAACAGTGATATTTTTCACTTTTGAGCAAAGTAAGAAGGGAGCTCGAAGAAATTGCTCAGGGTATGGGCTTTATCGTTGAACATGGAAGAGATGTTGTGAGCAAATTTGAGAATTTTGAGTCTGTGAATATTCCTGTTTCTCATCCCGCTACTGAAATGCATGATACGATCTATATTGATGAGCTAGATCCTAGAGGGGAAAATTTTGTGCTTAGAACCCATACCTCCTCTGCTCAAAACTATGTTATCAAAAAATACTGAGTTCCAATCAGGGCTGTTTTGCCTGGTAGAGTCTATAGATTTGAGAATGTAGATGCGACTCACGATACTATGTTTTATCAGTTTGAATGAGTATATATTGACAAAAATATCAGCATTGCACACTTCAAGACGATTATTCAGGATTTTCTGACTGTTGCTCTTCAAAAAAAGGTTGAAATCAGAATGAGACCTGCATATTTTCCTTTTGTTGAGCCAGGTTTTGAGATAGATACAAGATATGAATATGTAAATCCTAAAACTGGAAATAAAGAAATGTCAAAGTGGATGGAGATCCTCGGCGCTGGAATGATTCATCCGAATGTATTAAAAGAAGCTGGAGTAAATCCTGAAGAAGGGCGAACTGGATTTGCCTTTGGAATGGGAATTAATCGTCTAGTTGCAGTGAGATATGGGATAAAAGATATCAGGCTTTTCACCAATTGAGATCTAAGATTTTTAAAGAGCCGATAGATTCTATAATTTTTATCCAATATAGCTCATGAAGCAACAAGAAAACAATACTGATCTCCTTCAAGATGAAACTCTGAGTCAAAAACTGATAAAAAAAGGTTTTTGGCTCTATCTTTTTTCATATCTTATCGCACCAGGTGGATATTTAATTAGGCTTTTGATCTCTAATTCTCCAGAGATTTCCGTCGCAGATGTTGGAATTCTCTACAGTATTATTAGTCTCATTAGTTTTTTGAATGTTTATAATGACCTTGGTTTAACCGAAAGCTTGCAATATTTTTTGCCAAAATTTTGGATCAAAAAGGAATATAATCATATTAAGACAACGATTTGGCTAAGTCTAGGAGTCCAGTTCTGAACAGCGATATTGATCGCTCTTGGATTGTGGTTTGGTAGTGATTGGCTTGCATTACACTATTTCCACAACCCTATTTCTGCTGATATATTAAAATACTTCTGTCTCTATTTTTTATGAATAAATCTTTTTCAGACTTTTCAGAGCATTTTTATTGCATTTCAAAAAACTTTTGACTACCAGCTTGTGGAATTTATAAGAATGCGATCTGTAGTCTGATTTTCTTTTTTTTGCTTTTTAACTAACAGAGGGACAATAGAATGGTACAGTCTTAACCGACTTTTATGATTAGGAGTTTGAATCCTTATTGCTGGATTTATTTACTATAGAAACTACCATCATTCTTTAATGCAGGGGAAGTTTGAGTGGGACAAACCTATGCTTAAAGAATATCGCAAATATGCATTATGGTCATTCATTTGACTAAATATTAGTAGTGTATTCTGACAGATTATTCAGCAGCTCGTGCTTTATTTTCTGGGTGATGAATCTGCTGGATATTTTGCGAATTTCCAGAGTCTGTTTAATATGGGATTTGTAATTATTTGACCAATTATGAGCCTAATTTTCCCGATTGTTGCAGAAGTTATGGAAAAAAAAGACGAGAAAAAGCTGAGTCTCCTTGTTTCCTTTTTTTATAGTTATTTTTCTATCTTTACATTAAGTTTCAGTGCCCTACTCATAGCCCTCGGCCCCGAAATAGCAACTGTTCTATTTTGAGAAAAGTTTCGCTTATCATGAGAGATTAGCATGTGGGGAATAGGATTTCTCATATTTAATATCCTATCAAATTTCAACTTTGCAATACTCTGATGAATTTGAGCAGTAAGACAAAGAGTTTATACCCTAGTAGGAACATTAACATTAACAATAATCATAACCACTCTTTGTATTTTCTCTCTTTGACTTCCATGAGCTGTATTATGATTTTGAATCGGATATTTCTTTGCTTGGGGACTAAGCTTGATTTACATAAAGAAAAACGTATATTTTCAGATGAATTGGAAGTTTATAAGTTCTAATATCATACTAATTACATCTTTATCGTTCTGCATCTGGAATTACAAACATTGGATATTCATAAAAGAAAATGACAGACGAGCCGATCTCCTTTATCTTATAACTATCTGAATCTGTTTCTTCCTCTCAATCTTTTTATGGAATATTAACAAGTATCGCATTTTAAAACAAGAAATTAAGAATTTTAAAAAACTGAATTAAATAGATGAAAAAAGCACTTATTACAGGGATTACGGGACAGGACTGAGCTTATCTTGCTGAATTTCTTCTCGATAAAGGATATGAAGTTCACTGAATAAAAAGAAGATCTTCTCTCTTTAATACTGACAGAATAGATCATCTTTATCAAGATCCGCATAACTCTGATAGGAGATTGTTTCTTCACTACTGAGATATGACTGACAGTGCAAATCTTATTAAACTTGTCAGCGAAATAGCTCCTAATGAAATTTATAATCTTGCTGCACAATCTCATGTAGCAGTAAGTTTTCAAATGCCGGAATACACCGCGAATACAGATGCCCTAGGAACCTTAAGACTTCTGGAGGCAATTAAAATTGCCGGACTTGAAAAAGTTTGTAAGTTTTATCAAGCTTCGACTTCAGAACTTTTCTGATGATTAGAATACAACAGACCTGAATTAGGATATAATGAAAATTCTCCTATGCACCCTAGAAGTCCATACGGAGTTGCAAAACTATATTGATTACGGATAACAAGGAACTATCGTGAAGCCTATTGAATGTTTGCATGCAATGGAATTCTTTTTAATCACGAATCTCCTCTAAGGTGAGAGACTTTTGTCACTCGTAAAATTACAAGATGAGTTGCTCAAATTTATCTTTGACTGACCTCAAAACTTTACATAGGAAACCTAGATGCAAAAAGAGATCGAGGGCATGCTAAAGATTATGTAAAATGAATGTGGCTGATGCTACAACAAGAAAATCCTGATGATTATGTACTAGCAACAGGGAAGGCATATACTGTCAAAGAATTCATTGATCACTCATTCTCTGAAGTTGGCATTACTATTAGATGGGCAGGCAAAGGAGTAGAAGAAAAATGATATAATGCTAAGACTGGAGAATGTTTGGTTGAGATAGACCCTCAATACTTCCGTCCAGCAGAAGTTGACTTTTTGCTCTGAGATCCAACCAAGGCCAAAGAAAAACTCTGATGGTCATCTGAATATACCCTAGAAAAAATGTGCCGTGAAATGGTAAAAGCTGATATAGAGCTCTTCAAACAACAAAAAATACTTAAAGAGCAGTGATTCACTATTTTATCTCAATACGAATAATCATAATACCTATGGATAAAAATTCTAAAATTTATGTAGCTGGTCATACAGGTCTCGTTGGGTCAGCAATTCTAAGACATTTACAAACACTAGGATACTCGAATCTCATAGTAAGAACTTCATCAGAATTAGATCTTAGAGATAGCCTTGCCGTATCAAATTTCTATAAGGTCGAAAAACCTGAATACATATTTCTTGCCGCTGCAAAAGTTTGAGGGATCCTAGCAAATAATACATTTCCAGCTGAATTTCTCTATGAGAATCTCATGATTCAAAACAATGTGATCCACCAAGCTTACCTTCACTGAGCAAAAAAATTGCTTTTTCTTGGTTCAAGCTGTATCTATCCTAAATTTGCTCAACAACCAATGAAAGAAGAATATCTCCTTACAGGTCCTCTAGAGCCAACAAATGAGCCTTATGCAATTGCAAAAATTGCTGGGATAAAGCTATGTCAAAGCTATAATAGGCAATATGGGACAAATTTTATCGCCTGTATGCCAACCAATCTTTACTGAGAGAACGATAACTTTGATTTAGAAACCTCTCATGTTCTCCCAGCGATGATCCGCAAATTTCATGAAGCAAAGGTAAAAAGGCTTCCTGAAGTTATACTGCGAGGAGATGGATCTCCCCTGAGGGAATTCTTGTTTGTAGATGATATGGCCGATGCCTGTCTATACCTAATGGAAAATTTCACCCCCACGAAGGAACAAAACGAGAATGGAGACATCTTCGTAAATATTGGAACAGGAAAAGAAGTTTCAATTAAGTATCTTGCAGAACTTATCCAAAAGGCTACTGGTTACGAGGGGAATATTGTTCGAGATATAACAAAGCCTAATGGTACACCTAGAAAACTACAAAATATAGAGAAACTAAGTAACTTATGACGATCCCATAAAGTAGAACTTGAGGAAGGAATAGAAAAAACTTATCAACGATTTTTAAGTAATTACAATTTATAGATAATTTTTTATTTAAGATCATCATTTCATGGAAACAATTCTCATCACTTGATCAAGTGGCTTTATCTGATATCATGTCTCAAAAAAACTCCTAGAACAGGGGAAAACAGTAATTGGACTCGACAATGAAAACGATTATTATGATATAAGCTTAAAAAATGCAAGAAGACAAGAGCTTGAAAAGTTTGAAAACTTCAGTTTCTATAAAGGCAATCTAGAAGATCTAGCATTTGTAACAAAGCTCTTTGAAGAAAATAGAATAGATAAAGTATTGAATCTTGCTGCGCAGGCTGGTGTAAGATATAGTCTTGTCAATCCTTATGCATATATTCAGACGAATATTGTAGGTTTTCATAACCTTATTGAGCTATCAAAACAGCATCATATCAAAAACTTTGTGTATGCTTCTAGCGCTAGTATCTATGGAGCGAATAAAAAAATGCCTTTTACTGTTGGGGATCAAACTGATACTCCGATAAGTCTTTATTGAGCAACAAAAAAAGCAGACGAACTTATCGCTCACAGTTATAGCTTTTACTTCAAGTTACCAACGGTTGGACTCAGATTTTTTAATGTTTATTGACCTCGAGGAAGACCTGATGGAGCATTTTTTATCTTTGCAAAAGGAATCTTGGAAGAGAAAGAAATTCAGGTATTTAATGAAGGGAAAACAATTAGAAATTTCACCTATATTGATGATATAGTAGATGGAGTGATCAAGTCTCTAAATTATATTCCAGAAAATCACTACGAAATCTTCAATCTGGGGAATACAAACACCGTTGTACTAAACGATATGATTTCTTATATTGAACAAGAATGTGGGAAGTCTTGAAATAAAAAATATCTTCCTGCTGATTTAGCAGATATCCCTGAAAGCTGAGTCGATATAGATCATACGCAGAAACTCCTCTGATGGGAGCCAAAAATCACTATACAGGAAGGAGTTCACCACCTTATCAAACGATATAGACAGTTTTATAACATCTAAAGCTATATTTTTACTTACCAACATTCATAAAAATGAAGACTATTGCAATCATTGGACTTGGGTATGTAGGACTCCCACTAGCCTATCATCTCGCAAAAAAGGGGAACAAAATCATTGGCTTTGATATCTCTGAGCAAAAACTCTCTGAGTTGAAAAATGGATTTGATGCAACAGAAGAAATCTGAAGCAAGATCTCAGAAGTTAACATTCACTATACTAATAATCCAGAAAATCTAAGAGAGGCTGAAATCCTGATTGTAACCGTCCCAACTCCAGTCGACCACGATAATAACCCTGACTATACCCCATTGATCAAAGCATCAACAATGATAGGTAAAGTCCTAGAAAAAGGACAAACTGTTGTATATGAATCGACTGTTGATCCCGGATGCACCGAGGAAATCTGTATTCCTCTTCTAGAAAAAAATAGTGGATTGAAATATATTCAGGATTTTCATGTAGGATACTCTCCAGAAAGAATCAACCCATGAGACAAAGAGCATACTGTTGATAAAATTGCAAAAGTAGTATCAGCCTCTGATTCAGAAACATTGGAAATTCTAGCTGAAATGTACTGATCAATTACAACAGGGATTATTCACAAAGCACCAAGTATAAAAGTTGCTGAAACTTCAAAAATTATTGAAAATACTCAAAGAGACATCAATATTGCAGTAATCAATGAGATTGCAAAAATCTGTGATAAAATGTGAATAAATACTTTTGATGTCTTGGATGCAGCGGCAACTAAATGGAATTTTCTAAAGTTCACTCCTGGACTTGTGGGAGGTCATTGTATTGGAGTAGATCCTTATTATCTAGCTAGAAGAGCAATAAAAGTCTGACTTCATCCTGATGTTATCCTTGCAGGAAGAAGAATAAACGATGATATGCCAGTTCGAGTTGCTCATCAGGCAATCAAACTCCTTATCCAGGCCAACAACAAAGTGCAAAATGCAAATATTCTAGTATTAGGACTAACCTTTAAAGAAAATGTCCCTGACTTCAGAAATAGTAAGATAGCAGAGACCATCAGAGAACTCACCCCCCCCTGAACCAATATTACTTGATATGAACCCCCCCAAGCACCCCCCACAGACTATGATAGAGAAGAACTTAATCTCACACCAGA
>CAUUID010000016.1:0-26312 GCA_963545225.1 uncultured bacterium | reverse complement strand
AATGACAAAGACAGCTCTTATTGCTAGCTTGGCTACTGAACTTGGAGTTTCTAAGAAATTAGCTGCTGAACTAGTTAACGCATTCATCGAAACAGTTATTACTGGTGTTAAGAAGACTGGTGAAGTTAGAGTTCAAGGTTTTGGAACTTTCAAGGCTTCAAAGAGAAAGGCTAGAGAAGGAGTTAATCCTCAAGATCCTTCAAAGAAGATTAAGATCCCTGCAATGAAGGTTGTTACTTTCAAGGCTGGTTCTGACTTCAAGGCTGCTGTTAAATAATTATCTTATAAAATAAGATCAAAAGTCTGACTTTCGAGTCAGATTTTTTTGTTATCTATTTTTTTACTAACACTGTCTATAGAGAAACCTACCTTGACATTTATCCATAAAAGAATATAGTACTACTATAAATCAAAAAAAACAATAAACAAAAACTATCATGGAAACAAAAGTCAAACTTAGCTCTAACTATGAAAGTTTCTGGATTAGAGCAATTCGAATCTGTATGTGGACTGCCACACTAATTGTGCTTTTTTTTATATTTTTAGAGTCCTGGAAATTTAACGCAGTCTTAGGTGGAATACTTCCTGTCGTGATGCTCCTTTCAACACTCCCAATCCTTATGGGAGCTGCGAATGAATTTCACGATAAAATATCCCACCTCCTTGGTATAACATGCTTTACAACAATAAATCCGTTGGTTGTATGCCATATTACAAGTCCATCAATAGACCTTGAAGAGATCGCAATACTGACGTTCTGGGGACTATTATTGCTTGGCTATCTCACTTTGGACCAAACCCTTCTAAGGACAGGCACTATTAAGCTCATATCAGAGACTCAAGCCTCCCTACAAAGAAGATGGTTATATTATCGGATTATCGAGCATGAGATCGTGAAAGAGTATAAGTATGACACGGAAAAACTGGGAGAGAAAGAACTCCAAATGTTAAAGGAAATTCCTGATGATTTTAGTAGAGACTTATTATTACATCCGCACTATAATGAAATAGCGACGTGGAAAAATAATCTCGACAAATTAAAAGGAAAGATTTCCAGGATCAATGACAAAATCAGACAATTAGAAAAAGCAAAAGAAAAAATCGGCTGTTTTTATTAAACAGCCTTTTTCTATTCAAAATAGATTAAAGGTTGCAATTTAAGAGGACTTGAATATGCTGTAAGATGTTTTTTAGCTTTCATTACACGAAAGTCACTATGCCAAAATCTACTACAAAAACAGTAAAATCAGTAAAAACTTGACCCAAAACACCAAAAGAGAAATCAGATTCTTCTCATTTTTTTGATCAAGGATCTCTCGTTTTTGAATGAATCAGAGTAAATAACCTCAAAAATATCGATCTCACACTCCCAAAAAACAAACTCATTACCATTACTTGAGTGAGCTGATCTGGAAAATCCTCTCTAGCATTTCAAACTATATATAAAGAGGGACAATATAGATATATTGAATCACTTTCCAGCTATCTGAGACAATTTTTTAATCTCTGAGATAGACCAGAGATCGATTATTGTAGCGGGCTCTCCCCTGCTATTGCAATTGAACAAAATAAAAGAGTCTGAAATTCAAGATCTACAGTAGGGACCCTCACTGAAATTGATGATTACATCAGACTCCTTTTCGCAAAATTAGGAGATACCTATTGCTGGAACTGTGGAAGCAAAATTAAACCACAAACTGTTGATCAAATTTTGCACACAATGAAAGAACTCTACAGCAACCAAAGGATCTATCTACTAAAGGAGAGCTGAAGTTTCTCTACAAAAGCCGATCTGCTCAAATTTGTAAAAACAAACAAGCAAAAAGTTGAAAAAGGAAGCGGATTTACAAGATATCTCCTTGTTTCTCAAAATCCAGAAAAAGCCGATCCTATCGAATATTTCTACCTCGAAGATCCTCAAATTCCAACTGATTATTTCCCAATCAATAGCTATGGAATCTTTGACCGTGTAACCTTAGAAGAGCAAAAAGTCTGAAGACTCAAAGAGGATATCATCAAAATCCTCTCAGAGACTAAGAAATTTGGAGTCTATCTAGCAGAAAAAAATACAACAAACGAGCCTACTTCTCAAAAGCAAGTAGAAGCTAATTTTTGAGCAGGAATTGAAATCACACAAGCAAAAAAAAGCAAAAAAGCTGATTCAAAAGCTAATGGTCAAGAAATCCTTCAATGAACTCGCATTCAGCGATTCACTGACAAAATGTATTGTCCAAACTGTAATATTACCTATCCAGAATTTACAACACAACACTTCTCTCCTAACAGACAAGAGGGAGCATGTAGCCACTGTCTTGGAATCTGAGAAATTCTGCAAGTCGACTATAATAAAGTAATTGATCCTGCAAGTCCACTAATAGATGCCATTCTTCCATGGAGAGATAGCAATCTAGGACAGTGAGTCCTCAAAAAACTCTGCGAAAAATATAGTATGGATCCGGAAAAAAAACGAGCAGAACAACCAGAGCGGTTTCTCAATGTTATTATCGAAGGAGATCAAGAACTTTTAAGAATCAACACCTGAGGAAAATACACAAGTATCAAATACAATGGAATCGAAGAAATCATCAAAGATCAATATGTGAAAGGGCTTTTGACCGTTGATTTTCAAGCAATGCTCAATATGAAGACTTGTCCTCACTGTTTCGGTTCAAGATTAAAAAAAGAGAGTCTTCATTGCTTCTTAACAATTAAAAAGCAAGATATTGAAAAAAAATCTGACTTTTCAAACCTTTTACCTACACTTTTCACTCAACAAGAAGGATTACCCTTTGCTCAACCCGAAGATCAAGATCTGACGAAATTTAATATCCGAGATCTTCAAAAAATTGAACTTAACGAACTTATCAACCTTCTAGAACTCTACAAATCCACAAGTGAAAAGCCGATCAACCTCCTTGAAAGAATCCTCAATCCACTCCTAGACAGAGCAAAAACAATCCAAGAACTTGGACTCGGATACCTCATGCTAACTAGAGGTGTTGATACCCTTTCTGGAGGAGAAATTCAGAGATTAAGACTCGCAAAACAGCTCTGAAACAAGCTTACAGGGATCATCTATGTTTTAGATGAGCCAACTATTGGACTTGATACCTGAGAAATCAAAAAAGCAATCGTCTCAATCAACAAACTCAAAGAAATGGGGAATACCATCATCGTTGTAGAGCATAACGAAGAATTTATTAGAGCATCAGACCGAATAGTAGAAATCTGACCTTGAGCATGAGATTTCGGTTGAGAACTCATCTTTAACGGTAGTTACGAAGAATTTACAAAGACAAGAACCCTGACCTCAGATTTCATTACCTGAAAAAGAAAGGTCAGCATAGACTTTTCTCATACACCAACCAAGAAACGAGTAGATATTAGAAAGGCGAGCAAATTTAATCTCAAAAATATCGATATAAAATTCAATCTCTGAAGTTTTACAGTGATTACAGGACCTTCTGGAGCTGGGAAAACAACATTAATGTATACCACACTCTTCAGATTTCTTAATGATAGACAAAAATTTGTTCAGAGTTATATCAGGCTTCAGCTTTTGAAAAAAGGACTCACTTGGGAGGAAATCCTTGCCGCACCTGTAATGAGAGCTGAGGAATATGCCCACTTTGAAAACCTTGCACTCCAAGAGTTCTATCAAGATATCTGAGTAGAAAGAGTAACGGGACAAGAAGAAATTAAAAATACCATCTACGTAGACCAATCTAGCATTGGGAAAACTCCAAGAAGCTGTCCTGCCACCTTTGTAAATGTCTTTGACAAAATTAGGCTCCTCTACGCTGGAACTAGCGATGCCAAATACCTTGGTTTTAACAATTCTCATTTCAGTTTTAACTCAGACAAAGGTGCCTGCCCTGCTTGTAATGGATACGGATACAAAAAAATTGAACTTCAATTCCTTCCTGATACCTATGTTCCATGTGAACTTTGTCAGGGGAAAAGATATAAACCTGAAATCCTATGAATTACTTGGAGAGGAAAAACGATTAGCCAAGTTCTTGATATGTATATTGATGAAGCATTAGACTTTTTCTCAGAAATGGATCATATCAAACAAGAACTCGAGCTTATGGTAGAAATCGGACTCGGTTATCTCAAAATGGGACAACCGGCACATACCCTTTCTGGAGGAGAATCCCAAAGACTCAAACTCGTAAAACACCTCCTCAAAGAATATAGATGAAATACGGTATACTTCCTTGATGAGCCAACAGTAGGACTGCACCCAGCAGACATTGAAAAACTTTTGAAGGTGATCAAGAGGTTCCTTGAAAAGGGAGATACCATCTTGATGATTGAACACGATGAAGATATTCTTCAGTTCGCTGATCATATTATCAGATTAGATAATGGACAACTCGTAAAATCTAAATAAATTCAACATAAAAAAGAAAAACCTGATATTACCTCAGGTTTTTTTATTTCTTTATCTTAAAGATACTATTTTACTTCTTAATTACCGCTTCAATCGCAGCAAACATTCCTTCTCCATCCTCGTTGATGATGATATATACCTCATCACCTGGCTTTCCATGATGGAAATTTACAGCAGCTTGATTGAGGAAATAAATCTGACCTTCTTCTGAGTGAGCAGTAAATTTTTGGTCATCAGTCTTTGAAAGAATCGCCTTCAAATGCTTTCTTCCTGCTGGTTTAATCAATTTATAAATCATCTTTCCCTCTGGAGTAATTTTAAGCTTAAGGGTATCCCCAGGGATCAACTTAGTTTTACTTGAATAATTGAGCGGAACAAGGTACTTCTTTTGATCTACTCAAACCATATAATATCCATCAAAAATTCCCTCAATTACTTCCATTTCTTCATCAGTATACGCTTCTCTAAGCTCATTAGCTTCTGCTTCACCAAGACCAAGACTTGATGGATCCAAAGAATTTGGATCATTAGGATCAAAGTTTGCAAGTTGACTTACAGCAACCTTCACTCTCTTGAGTTCTAGTGATACCTTAGTCAAAGCATTCTGAGTAAATTGGAGGAGTTGCTGATAATCTTTCAATAAATCCTCTGTCGTTTTTGTTTTTGTCATTGCAGTTTGTTGTTAGATGATAAATATTGCGATATCATTATATCGATTTTTGTCAAGATTGCAATTTTTTATGAGAGTTTTTTAGAGATAAAATTTTCCTTAGTTATGAAGCTAGAAAAGGAAAAGAAACCTGAGTCTCATTTCAGATTTCTCTCCTTCTTTTTAATCAAATATATTTACTTTTCCTGCTCAACTTCTTGGTTTTTAACCACAACCTGCACTTCTCAAATCACATTCCTCTTAACCCAAAGCACCTTAAATTCAAGGGTACTATGGGTTTTGTTTTCCAAATCATCATGCAGATGAATATCCAAGCTAATTTTCTCTCAACTACTTGGGAATCTCTCAAAAGAACTCGTAATAAAGTAACTCAACGTTTCTGCCTCATACTCATCATCAAGTCCAATCTCATCTGGGTGAAGTCCAAGCACATTCAACAGCTCATCCATTCTTACATACGACTGACAAATCAGAGTTCAATCCTCATTTCTCTTGATCGGAGTAAGCTCTTCATCAGACTCATCTTGAATCTCTCAAAATACTTCCTCAATAATATCTTCCAAGCTCACAATTCCATCAACTCCCCCATACTCATCTAATACCACAGCAATATGCTTATGCGTCTTTTGAAATTTTTGAAGAAGCGAATCAATAGGCTGACTACGTGGCACCTTAATAATTGGATTGAGCGTCAATTGTGAAAGTAATGTTGATCAAGAATGTTCCTTTTTAAGCCTCAAAAGCTCCTTAAGCGTAACAATCCTATCTATCGTATCAATACTCTCATGATACACAGGAATACGAGAATAATGGTATCCACTGAGTTTTTCTATCGCATCATCCAAACTACACTGATCATCTATAGACTTGATCTTGATTCTTGGAGTCATGATCTCCTCCGCAGTCAATTCATCTAAAGTCAAAAGCTTCTTGATCTTTTGATCCTCTCAGTCTGTAAAAACACCAGCTTTTTTAGAAAGCTCAATAAAAGCCTCCAAATCTGACTCACTAATCAGATTTTTCCTCTCCTTCTTTGTTAATCCCTTCATCATTCGCTCCAAAACAAATATCAATGGGAAGAGAACCTTTATCAATACCGTATAAATAGGAGCAATACTGAGCGATATCCTCTCAGCATGACGCGTTGCAAGGGTTTTCGGGAAAATTTCTCAGAACAAAAGCACCAAAATCGTCACAACAGCAGTTGCAATAGAGACAACTAATGTCTGATCAAACTGCACTTTAGCCGCAATATCCATAGCAATCACAGTCGCCAAAGAAGCAGCAAAAATATTTACGATATTATTTCAGATCAAAATTGCTATTAGGACCCTTTCTGGCTTGAGTTTAAGCTTATAAAGAGATTTTGCTCAGCTTTTTTTCTCTTTCAAGAAGACTGAAGCCTTGTGCATTGGCACTGAAGTAAAAGCCGTCTCACTCGCAGAGAAAAACATTGACAAGAAAATTAAAATCACAAAGAGCAAAAGCGATAAGGGGTCCATCTTTAGACAAACAACATAAAAAGAATAAAAAAACTGAATATATTTCACAAAAACTCTAAACTTACGGTTCAAATATAGCTATCCGAACTCAAATTGCAAGTCCGTCTTGAAAAACCGTTTTCTAACCTCTCCTACTGCATATCAAAACTATATCCTTTATGGTCAGAACCTGGAAATTGTACAGTTTGAATACCATCTACTGCAACTTTTGGACTGATAAATACATGATCAATATGACTTTCTATAGGCAAAGCAAAGGCTAAAATACGCTTAAGACGAGCAGAAAGTGTTGGTAATTCTTTCTCCATTTTCAAAAGTCTAGAAGCACTTCGTGTCATCATAAATGGGAAGCGAGCTGTAGTATTTCTAAGAATTCCATCAATCTTTTGAGCAAACTGCTGATAATATATTGACCACGGGCTCACATTAAAATCTCAAATAACAAGTACTTTTTCTCTTGTTTGTGAATGATACGTTTTTGAAAGATCCTCTGCTAAAGAGTTCAGCTGAACATTCCTTCTCTGGAAATGTGCTAAGCTTGTCGGAGAAGTCGTATGTATTAAATACACCTGATATATATTATCTCACCTCGTCATTTGAACGTGCAAATATCCTCGCTCACCTTTCTCAAAGGTCTTTGAGACATTTCTCAGTGGATATTTACTAAATATAGCACTTCAAATCTGACCTTTTACACTCATATTCATAATTTTATAAGGATAGTCCTTTTCAAGCATTTTTCAGAGATTATCCTGATGATGCTGACTATATTCCACAAAAAGAATTAAATCTGATTTCTTATCTTTTATAATATCATAAATCTCTTGATACTCACTATTTTCCTTGTAAAGATTTGAATAGATCACCCTTATTGGATTATCTGTCTGATGCGGATTCCTGCTTTCTAATCCATAAAAATGCAAAAACTGTGCCAAAAATCCCCAAAAAAGCCCAATAAATCAGAGCATAATCCAAAATTCAATTGTAGAAAAGAACTTATCTGAAGCAACCTTAAAAAAAGAAAAAATTGAAATTATAAGTCCTATAAAAAATACAACCATCCAATATGGCAAAAAGCTCATTGCAAGCTCTCAATAATACTCTCCTCTACCAAAATATACAACACCTCACAAAATAACCACCAAAGCCAAGAAAATACGCATATTCTCATTCTTATAGATAAAGACTTACCCGATAATAGGAATTTTCTCAAAAAAGGCAACCTTTGTTTATCTGCATAAACAAAGAAATTCTCAAGCTAACAATCCGAAAAACAAAAAAACAGGTGGAGACAACCTGCCTTTTTTATCTTGAGTTTTTACACAGAGCATTGTTTTACTTAATTGCGATTTCCTCGATCATCATATGCAAGCTTTGATCTATTTCTCTCAATCCATATTCAAAATTATTTCTAATCATTCCATTTTCCCTCATCAAAGTATTGAGTTTATCAGACAATTCCTGCATTCCAGACAAAAACAACTCCAAATCATACTGAGAACGAATAAGTCAGTTTTTAATTTCTTTTTGAAGTCTAGCAGTATAAAGTCTAAGCTGAACAAGTGTTTTAATCACAACATCTACATATTCAGTATCAAAATCCTGAACAATCCCTCCTCCATATTGGCTTGTTGCTTCTCTAGTACAATCCAAAGCTCCAATCAAAGCATCACAAGTAGAAGCGATCTTATCCAAAAGAGTGTTCATTTTGGTTGTTGTACTTGCAACGGTATTGAGACTGTTTAATTCGTTCATTGTTAGATTCTGATAGAGAATAAAATATAACACTTCAATTATACACGACTTTTTACAAAAAACAAAAAAATCTGATTTCTTATTTCTTTTTCAACTTCTCATTTTCGTTTTTTATGATATTATGTATTTTTTAGCATAACTTGATAGGAGATAACTATAATTCATAAAAAATAAAAGAACTTTCTTCTCCTCGACTCGACTATAATCATCACTTGAAAATTCAGATCAAAACCATACAAATAAACAAATTTTTTAACCTTTTGCATACAAAACGACATGCAAATATTAAAATATTGATGGATCAGTCTAGGAGCCATATTTCTCACAACACCAACTTTGGCAAGCACAGGGCTAGACTCCTCTATTGAATGGACCAACTATAGATCATGCATTGATTTAACAACTTCTCTCAAAAAATATCTGGCAAGTTCTGAACTATCTGAACGATTATTGAAGAGTAATTATATGAAATCAGACAAGAGTCCTCTAATAAACCAACAAATCACCTCGCAGACTTATTTTTCTTATTTAGATAAAAATCAGCAGCTCCTCTATCTTTTCAAATGAGCTCAAGAATCAAAGACCAATACTGTAAATATTGCAATCCCAACACTTTTAGCGAAATTCCACCTGCCAAAATCACGAAAACATATTCAGACTTTTTTTTATCAAGATAAAAAGCTGATTATCTCAGCAGAAGAAAATCAAAACTCTCTAATCGCTATCTATACTATTGAGGATAAATCATTTAAGCCACTCAAATACTATAAAATGAGCGGTCCATTTAAACAAGCTCAACTAGTATGAGATAAATTCTACCTCATCACACAAAAACAAACAACCAAAAACAGCTTGGAGGCACTTCTCAAAGAAAATTGAGAAGACAATACTTTTCTCCCAAAACTCGAACAAGCTATCAAATACTGACTCAAAACCTCTATAATTTCACAAGCAACTTGTCAAAAAATCGCGCACAATATTACTGATGGAGAATTACCAAATTTGACCTCACTAGCAATTTTCAATCTAAATAGTCTAGATACCGAGCCAGAGATCAAATTTTTCCTAGGACAACTCAACCATATTACCATCTGACCAGAGTATCTCTATTTTCTAAAATCACATAACAATACAGACATCTCCTGCAAAAATTGTTCCCAAAAAGCTGAATGAAGCGGAGAAAAAACACTTATTCAGTGATTTTCACTTGATCCAAAACTCTATCAGAGCAACAATGCGATTCTTTCTTGAACGCTCCTCTCATCAAAAAATTATCTGACAGAAGACTTCAAGCTTGAAATCCCACTCTACCAAACCAGCGGGAAAATGAAACAATATAGTATCCTTCAAGCTAACAATAAGCTCAGCAGTTTTACTACAACCATCTTAGCTGAAACTGGATCCAACTATCAAAATATAATAAAAGAAAGCTGATCCTATGAGCTATCCAATGATGAAATAACACTGATCATCACTCAAAACAACAATCAATACTTACTCCCAACAAGTGAACGAAGAAAAAACCAGCTCTTCACTTTAGGGAATAGCCTCATCACGATACAAAATAAAAACAATGCAATCACAATAACTAGCACTGAAATAGGACAATCAAAAGGAGGAACTCTGCTTTCTCTAAATAATGCAGAATTGCTTGATAACATATATTGGAATAGTGAACAAAAGATCCTCTCTCTTATAACTCGTGAAAACGGGAAAACTACACTGAGAGGCTATGATCTCTGAGATCCTAAAGAAGCAAAACTTCTTTTCAAGAGGACCTATCCCGTTCTCAGCACTTTGAAACATCTCGATCTTTATATACATATGGAGAAATACACAGTACTCATAGCTCAAGGAATTGCGGATTTTTTCGTGACAAGAAATCATCAACTGACAAAAACTATCAAAATAAAATAACTTGCTTTTAGGTCAAACTTTTTTATTATTACTTTTTCGTGATTAATGGGACAAAAGATTATCATTTTAGAGAATATTCGCTCGGCTTATAACGTTGGAAATGTTGTGAGAACAGCAGATGCACTAGGACGGAATGTATGGATCACTGGATATACGCCATCACCTATCGATCACCCTAAAGTTCGCAAAACCTCACTAGGAGCTGAAAATCATGTTGGGCTCAAACAATTTGACTATACCAGTGATGCCATCAAGTATGCTAAAGAACACAATATCAAGATCATAGCTGCCGAAATCACTAATGAGGCAAAACCGCTTGATACCTACACTCCAGAGAACAGTAATCTTGCAATCATCTTTGGGAATGAAGTTGAGGGGGTTCTTCCTCAGACACTCCAAACAGTAGATGAAGTGGTATATATTCCTATGCAGGGTATCAAAGAAAGCATGAACATTGGACAAAGTACAGCAATTATGATGCGAACTTTAAGGAACTAAAAAATATAAAAAACCTGACTTTTAAACCTTTTATCAAAAGTATGGACCATTTTTACAGTGTATTCAATCGAATACTCAAACATATCGGTTTTCTTCTGGATTTTGTAATTCACATTGATAAGCATCTTGCACGACTTTTTCACCAATATGGACTACGAGTATATGCAATCATCTTCGGTGTTATCTTTATTGAAACAGGATTTGTTGTGATGCCGTTTCTTCCTGGAGACTCGCTCCTCTTCGCCTCAGGAGCCCTAGCAGGAAACCCCATGAATCATATCAATGTTCATATACTCTGGCTCCTGATCTTCGGAGCTGCAGTACTTGGAGATAGCCTTAACTATGAGATTGGAAAATTCTTCGGACCCAAAATCTTCAAAATGAAATCAAAACGAATCAAACAAGAATATCTTGAAAAAACTCAACACTTTTATGAGAAATACTGAGGGAAAGCGATCGTCTACGCTAGATTTGTGCCGATCGTGAGAACCTTTGCTCCATTCGTAGCTGGAATTGGAAATATGAAATATACTTCATTCCTCCACTACAATCTTCTCTGAGCATTTCTTTGGTCTGCATCACTTGTATATGCGGGATTCTTCTTTGGAACTATTCCTATTATCCAAGAACATTTCAGTTTCCTGATTATCGGAATCATCATCCTTTCAAATCTTCCAGTCCTAATTGAACGATACAAGCATCACCGTCATGCTAAAAAAGTAAAACAAGAACCCCCAAAAGATTCTGCAGAAAAGATAGAAGGAAAGTAAAAGAAAGATTAAAAAAACCTGAAGTAACTCAGGTTTTTCTTTTTTTTCATATTTTTAAGCAATAACTCCTCCTCATAGACAAACTTCTCCATCATACAAAACAAATACCTGTCCTGGAGCCACCGCCCATTGAGGATCTTGAAAACGAACCTGCAAATCAGATCACTGCTTCTCAATAATCTCACAAGCAACAGGAGGATTTTGACGATAACGAATCTTTCCAGAAAGCTGACTTCAAACTGGATACTCCTCTGCTATCCAATGCCAATCTTTAAGTAAACATTCTCTAGATTGAAGCTCCTCAGCGTCTTTATCACAAACATACACAGTATTTTCCGCTATATCAATACGATAGACATAAGCCTTAAAATTTAGTCCAAGTCCCTGTTTTTGTCCGATTGTAAAATAATACGCTCCTTGATGCTCTCAAACTTTTTTCCCATCAAGCGTTTTTATCGCTCAAGATTTCGGAGGAAGCTTTTTCATTAGGAATTCTCTAATTGGAATATTTCAAATAAAGCAAAGTCCCTGAGAATCGCGGCGCTTCGCATTTGGCAAGCCAATACGCTGAGCCAAGTCCCTAACCTCAGACTTTTTCATCGCTCATAATGGGAAAATAGACTTAGAAAGCTGAAATTGATCGAGTCCAGAAAGGAAATAACTCTGATCCTTAATTTCATCAACTCCACGAAGCAAATGAAAAAATTCTGAATTAAAATCAGTATTTTCTTTATCTCTCAAAACCTCCCCAGGGCCAAGAATTTTCGCATAATGCCCAGTTGCAATCTTATCAAAACCTTCTGCTAAAGCCTTTTGCAAAAAAACATCAAACTTGATCAGAGAATTACAAAGAACATCTGGATTTGGAGTAATCCCCCTCTGATATCCTTCAAAAATATAATCAATAATTTTTTCTTGATACTCTTTTTGGAGATCGTAAGCGCGAATTTCAATTCACAAATACTCAGCAACCTTAATCGCATCAATAGAATCCTGATATGTAGTACAGTTTCCTTCCTCTGAAACATAATTTTTCATAAACCCGGCCACGACCTCATGCCCCTGCTCCTTCAAAAGATAGGCAGCAACAGCAGAATCAACACCTCAGGAAAGTCCTACCAAAATTTTCATCTTGCCTATCATGTTCAAAATTTAAAAACTATCTCTTCAAAAACTCCTCAACGATACTCAATGGAGCAATAATCATGCAGTGTTCTGTATTGAAATCTAAACCATTTTCTCTACAAAATTCAAGCACCTCATCATCAAAAGTTCAAGGCTGAAACCAGACTTTTTTTACTCAAAACTTCAAATTATTGCTAAGAAGATCTAGCGTTAGCTGTGGATTTGTCATAAAAACAAAAAGATCTACTCTCTGTCCCTCCTTATCAACTTCCTCAAAATTTGGATAACAAGCAGTTCAATTAATCTCTGGATAACGAGGATTAATGGGAAAAATCTGAATTCATTCCTTTTGTAAACGAATTTGTAACTTAAGTGCTAAACTCTCCTCGCGAGCAGAAGCTCAAAATAATGCTATAGAAAACATCATAGCAAACAAAAATAAATTATGCTCAAATAATCTTATCAATCAATCCATACTCTAGTGCCTCTTGCGGACTCATTCGCTTATTTCTCTCCATATCTGCAAGACACGTTTCATAACTTTTTCCAGAATGTTTCGCAATAATTTCAGTCAGATTTTTCTTTACTTTAAGCATTTCTTCTGCCTCAATTTGAATATCAGTAGCCTGCCCTGAGATTCCACCTCATGAAATCAATGGCTGATGAATCATAATTCTAGAATTTGGCAAAGCAAACCTTTTTCCTTTCGTTCCCCCAGTCAAGAATACAGATCCCATTGAAGCGGCAAGCCCTGTACAAATCGTCTGAACATCACATTTAAGCACCTGCATCGCATCATAAATCGCCAGTCCAGAATATACCTCTCCTCCAGGAGAATTAATATACATAATAATATCCTTATCCGGATCCTTT
This sequence comes from uncultured bacterium, assembly GCA_963545225.1. GTDB lineage: Bacteria > Patescibacteriota > Gracilibacteria > Absconditabacterales > Absconditicoccaceae > HOT-345. Next base: position 12,806 of record CAUUID010000016.1, on the reverse strand, counting down.
TTCTCAAGATAGAGCATCTGAGCAATCACAGTATTTACCATCGCACTATGTACTGCCTCTCCAACAAAGATAATTCTATCCTCTAAAAGTCTAGAATAAATATCATATGCTCTCTCTCAAGCTTTAGTTTTTTCAATAATTGTAGGGATCAAGGTCATAAGCCATAAATATACAAAATAAAAACAAATCAAAAATCTGATTTCTTCATTTTTTTGAGAGTAGTGTTTTACTTTCAAATTTCAACTTGAAATTTAGAACAAAAACGATACTCATTAGATATTCAAACCTTTAACTTTATAAAAGAAAAAAATGAAAAAACTCTGAATAAGCATCATTTGATCTATGATCGTCCTTAGTGGTGCCGCCTTTGCTGCAAAACCGACTACAGCGGAGATCAATAGCCTTACTTCAAAACTAGAAAGCAATAAAACAAAACTCCTTAATAACCTTGAAAACAGCAAAAAAAAGCTAAAATCAATAGCTGATGAAACTAAAAAATTTGCTGATACGACACTTTTTGATGCGGCAAGTTGTCTAGGTGCTATCCCAAAGGAAGACCAAAACTTAGATTTTAATAAGCTAACTGATAGCCTCAAAACCAGTATTCTCAATGAATACATTGGATTAGATGGAGATATCAAGAGATACAGTCTTGAACTCAAAGATGCTGATCCTATTCTGCTAGGGAATACCCTAGATAATTTCTACAATCAAAATGCTATCAAAATTACCAACCTTGAAAATGAGTATTATCTCAAATCTGGGAAAACGAAAGCTACCTTTCTAGAATATGTAAAAAACAATCAAGACCTTCTCAATGGACTTGCACAAAAACTTGATATTATCAAGAATGTAAACAAATATGCTGATGCTGTGAGCGGAGCTTTTTCTGGATTAAATAATGCAATCAATAACCACTCAAGCCTCTGGTCTAATATGGCTAAAATCAAAGATCAGACACTTTCAAGTATGAGTATGGATTTTGATACCACTATTGGGCAAATGATCAGTACTCACAACCCTAGTCCTGAAATCCAAGCAAAATACCAAATTCATAAAGATAACTTTATGAAAAAAATGATCGCTGAAACCAATAAATCAGTGTACTACACTTTCTCAGCATTTTTTGAGTATGAGAAATACGCTGATATCATGAGCAGACAAGAAGATCTTAAAAAGAAATTTTATACTAGCTCTGGAGATGTAAACTGCAGTCTCCTCCTCACAACAAGTGTAAACTTTGCAAATTATGCAAAAGATCTTGAATCTACAGCCAACGATACTATTAAAGGTATGGATCTTATTACCTCAGGTATCAAAAGCTGAAAAGTAAAACTTAAAGATCTAGAACCAGTTGTCTCAAATGCATTTAACAAAACAATCACTGATCTAGGAAATGAACTCAGAAGAAATTTCAAACTCATGCTAGAAAGTGAAACACCTGCAAAAAAACCTGAACCAACTACTACTGAAACAACAACAGAACCAACTACTCAACAAACACAACCTCAACAAACAGCTCCTCAACAGACAACTCAGCCAGAGCAAGCGCCTACTACGAGCAAGCCAACCTTTACCCAAACGTTCAAAAAAGGCCAATATCATGCTCAAGTAAAGGATCTTCAAACCTATCTTACAAACTGGGGATTCTACAAAGGAGCAATAAACGGAATTTATGATAGAGCAACAATTGAAGCAGTATATCAGTTCCAGCTCAAAAACGGAGTAATCACAGGAAAAGAAAAAAATAAATCTGGATATGGACGATTTGGTCCACAAACCAGAGCAAAAATCAATAGTATGATCTAAATAAATTATTCAGTATTTTTCTACAGATGCACAAGAAAAAATGATTTACCCTTTTAGAAATGCTCCTAGTTATTATCATATCTGGGAGCCTTTTAACGACAATTTATTCAGTTATGGTTACCTTACCCAGGGTAAAACATTTTAACGATGCTAGACAAGCACTCATTGAAGAGACCAACTGAGTCATGAACAGATTTGCTGAACTCTTCCAAGATTATACAATTGATTATGAAGAATATTTTAATAGATCAAAAATCTGAACTCAGACGGAAAGTTGACATTATTCAGTATTTTCTGCCTATGGAAATGAAAATAGCGTAATCACAGACACCACTTGGCATAAAAAACATAGAATAAAATACTGCTCTTCTGGGCAAGACCTAGAAGGAAGATATTACAGCATTAACAACTGTAAAGATTGAGAAATCTGAATAACTGCACAAAATGATAAGCGTCAATCCTATGGGCAATACAAAATGCTCTTTCGAGATGTAGGAGTCAATACAGACTGAAAAGAAAGACTCAATCCGACATTCAATAGAGATTGAGCTACTCCTGATCCAACAAACTACTTCCCAGAAGTTGGAGACTCAGATGATAGAGACTTGGGAATAGGACCAGTTGCAATTCCAGAAAATCCACAAGAAATCTATCTTATTTCCCACGATGGGCAAAGAAGAGTCTTCCTAAGAATTAATGAAACAGAGAATTGAAGGACAATTCAAATCCTTAGATTAAGAGGATTCGACGCAGGAAGCGACCATACATTTAACTCAGAAGATCCCAAAACCTACGATGGAGAAATTGATACTTGGGCATGTGACTACGGACAAGGTTTCAATTGTAACGGAACTGCAATATGAGATACGTATAAGAATTATAAACTTGCAAACAGCGTGAATGATGGTTGGGTAAATCTTTTTGATTCAAACATCTCAGTTAAAAGCTGGAAGATTCACATAGCACCAAATACAAATCCTGACTATGCCTGGCAAAAAAAAGATGTACAGATAAATCCTTACATTAGTATATCGCTCACAACAGAATTAAATTACAACAAATGGAAACAAAAACTCTGAAATATGCTTACTGGCTATACCTACAGCCTAAAATGAGTATATGATACAAAATGATTTTACCTTAAATAAGGAAATTAGCGAATAGAATGATGGGTCTACTTGCTCAAAAAAAACATAAAGCTAAAGGGAATCAGTTCTTTTCTAGATTAAAATCAATTCCTCGGGTAGCAAACCTCTTGGAAAGCAAGGAAACACAACTGATTGCTTTTTTTTGTTTCCTATTTTTCGTTATTATACTCAGACTTTTTCAGCTCCAAATATTGGAATATGAAGAATACAATACCCTACTGAGTAAATTACATTATAGAGAATCTCTGCTCACTCCTGAAAGAGGAAACATCTATGCCCTAGATAAAGGATGACACCCTGTAAAACTCACAGAAAATATTACTCTTTATGATCTTGCCATTGATCCAAGAGAATTAGATGGGATCATCTCTGGGTCTAACCTCCCAATGAAAAATCGCTTTATAGAAATCGTAACACCAGTTCTCTACAAGCATCTTTGTGAAGTAAATGGAATGAATCCTGTCAACAAAACTGATTGTATTAAAAATATTGAACTATTTGCTGGAGTGAATCTTCTTCCAAAAAAGCCAGAACTTTTCTACTTTTGAAGTGGAATGGAGTCTCCAGAATATCAAAGTTTTAACTTTGAGGAATATGAGAAAAACTTCGGAAAAACAGTAGACCAATTCACAAAAGAAAAGGCTTTCGAACTTATAAAAACAAAACTTGATCAAAAAATAAAAATCTGAATCAAAACTCAGAATTATCTTTGATATTTTACTGAACCTAAATTTTTGGAAGAATTAGCACAAAAACAACTTCCCTATGTGCATATTATCGCAGATCACTATGTATACCTAGAGCCCTCAACCATGATTGATCCTGGCTTGGCTCAAGCAACAATTGAGGGATTGCTCAAAAAATGGAAATACCCTATTTGAAGCCAATTTGAGAATCTTTTTAAGCCTCAAGAGTGGAAATACATCAAAATCATCTCTGGCCTCAACCCAGCTCTTGCACAGGAGATCAGAGAATTAAAAATAAAACACAGATGAGAACTTTCAAAGATCGAAAGAAATAGAAATTCAAGGCAAGAGAATACCTCACAAAGTAAAAAAGAAAGACTGATTGCAATTCCAGTACTCTATGGACTCGTTCTAGAACCTTATACGACAAGATACTACCCATATTGAAATTTTATGGCAAACATCTTAGGATATGTAGACAAGTGATGAACTGCATATTACGGAATTGAACAATATTTTGATGCAAAGCTTAAAGGGAAGAAATGAGAAATTAAAGGAAGAACCTCGGCTTGGTTAGGAAATGTAGGAGCAAATGAATTTGAAATTCAAAACCCAACTAATGGAAACGATATCTATCTTACTGTTGATATTTGACTTCAGAGAGAGGTTGAGAGATTAGCTAAAGAACAACTAGAAAATGTTAAAGCTGATGCTATCGCAATTTTAGTTACAGATGCAGAAAATGGAGAGGTAAGAGCATCTGTGAGTGCCCCAACTTTTGATCCAAACAATTATAACGACGCATATACACTAATTCCACTCGGAAGAGAAAATAGAGAAATCATTGATAATCAGACCTATATTGATATTCCTGTATATGTCCATACTGGAGGAGAATACAAGCTAGCAAATTTAACAGAAAGAAAGCAAGAAAATCTAAAAAAGTATATTGCAAAAAACATCTATTGAGCTCAGGTTTTCGTTGATAAAAACATCACTGTTCCTTTTGAACCAGGAAGTATTTTTAAGGCATTTACAGTAGCAATCGGAATCGATACGGATGAGATGAACTTTGATGAGCGCTATGTTGATGAAGGATCAGTAAAAGTCTGAATATATACGATCAAAAATGCAACAAAAACCTGTATGGGAAATCATAATTTTCTACATGCACTCGTCTATTCATGTAATGTCTGAATGATGAAGATTGTGCAAAGAGTAGGAAAATATGTGTTCTATAACTATCTAGGGAAACTCGGTTTTTGAGAATTAACAGGAATTGAACTTGCAGAAGAAAAGCCATGATTCATTGACAAAGTAAACCTTGTTTCTATGGCCAGATTTTTGAATAATGCGTTTTGACAAGGACTTACAACGACTCAAATTCAACTAGCTGCAGCCTATGTAGCGCTAGTAAACTGATGAGAATACATCAAACCAACAATCATCGGAAACATTATTGATCCATCAAATACGGAAAATAACTATAATAAGTATCAAAACAGTAATAAGATCTTCAAATCTGAGACCTCAGAACAAATAAAAAAAGGACTCTTTAATGTAATTAATACCAACCCAGAACTTAGTAATGCAAATCTTTCAGGACAAAAGCTCTGAGCGAAATCTGGAACAGCCCAGATTTCATTCAGAGGAAGATATCAAAGAGGAGAAGGATGGACAAATGGTACCTTTGCCGGTGTAATTTCAACAGAAGATCCGAGATATGTAGTTAACGTCTGGATTCGTCGTCCAAGAAAAAACCAATGGTGAGGTTCTACCGCAGGTCCTATCTTTAAACAAATTGCTCAATATCTTCTCACCTATGATCTCTAGAATTTATCTTAGTTTATAGTTATGTACAGCACAAACCTCTCAAAACTTATGGTCAACGACTACTTTTTTGAACTTATCAAAGAAGAAAAAATTCATTTTGATTGGATTATTTCAGATTTTCACTTTGAAAAACCTCAAAGTAATTTTATTCTTTTCAATAGCAACTTAGATACTCTTCTCTTGGAAAATAAAATCAAAAAATCTGACCATATCTGTATAATTCTTGATCAACTTCCCGCATCTTTACTGTGAAGTGAAATCTTTTGATACGAAAATATAATCTTTATCTGCCCATTTTCTGGTATCAGCAGTATTGGTCATAAAATCAGCCCAGAACTCGATCAAATTACTATATTTGAGAGACAAAAGGTCGAGAATTGGTTCCCTTTTGATATGCAAACGCTGATCAAAATTCTGAAAAAAGACTGACTTCATGCCCTCCATCTCATCAATCAAGAGATTGCAGAGAATATCTATGAGATTCAAGCTGAAGAAGAGCTCGCAATTGTAGACAAGGCGTTAATAGACCAACCAGAAGAGATTCATCTCATCAATAATCCTGAGGCAGAAACCCTTGTCATTGGACTGTGAAATTACTTTGAAGAACTGGTGAAACTCTCTGAATATCTTCTTCATCAAGAAGAAAGTTATCACTTCCTAGCCCTCGCGTGCATAGAAAAATTAACTTCTGAAGAGATAAAACTTCAGGCTAAAAAAGCTAAAAAAATTATCCTTGTTCTTGATCAACAATTCTCTCCTGAGCTCCAGGATCTCATCGCACAAAAGCTCAATACTCAAGGAAAAAAAATCAGAATTCTATCCCCTCTTTACACAAAGCTAACAACTACACTTACAGATTATCAGTTAGAACAAACTGAGTTTGATGCAGAGCACCTAGCTGAACGTATTAAAAATAGCTAAAATAAAACAAGAACTCTGATTTCAGAATTTTACTTGATTTTATTTATAGCTTTAGTATACTCAAATCTCAGAAATCAGTATGAAAAACCTTTTATTTTATCGATCTAGATAATGTCCATTGAAGAAAAGCTTCACAAAAAAATGGTCAAAATAATGCTCGGTGGCGTCGTCAAGCTCGAAACTCCACCAAAAGAAAAAAAGGGGATGCTCTCAAATCTTAAAGACTGTATCAAGCTTAGGATTAAGAGAATACAAGCTTTTTTTCAGTCAGGGATTGATGAAATGCAAAGAGATATGTGAAAAACAAAAAGATCTAAAAAAACTAAATAAATCAGTATTTTAGCTTCTATCAACTAGCATAATGGCAACAAGCTTAGAGACAATCGTATCTTGGGCAAAGAGAAAAGGATTTGTTTACCCTAACTCTGAAATTTATTGAGGACTAGCAAACGCTTGGGACTTTTGACCCTATGGAGCATTACTCAAAAAAAATATTTCTGATCTTTGGATAAAACACTTTACTCAGCAGAGAGATGATGTAGTTTTTATGGATACTGCAATTATTGCACACCCAACTACTTGGAAAGCTAGTGGTCATCTAGATTCTTTTTCTGATGCATTGATTGATGATAAAAAAACTGGTCAGAGATTTAGAGCTGATAAGATCATAGAAAACTACTTTGAAGAGGTAAGAAATGGGCTTAGTGATGAAGAACTAACGGTAAAACTTTGAGTAAAAAACCTCTCTCCAGAATCACGAGGAAATGAAGGGATGAGAGCATTTATCGTTGAACATATTCCAAATAATCCAGATACAAAAACCCCTGCAGACTGGACTGAATGTAGAAATTTCAACCTTATGCTAGATTCTCATCTCGGACCTATAGCAAATGATGCCAGCAAAGTGTACATGAGACCTGAGACCTGTCAATCACTTTTTACAGACTTCAAAGCAGTCTTGGATACCACAAGAGCTAGAATCCCATTCGGATTAGCTCAGGTTTGAAAGGCTTTTAGAAATGAGATTACTCCAGGGCAATTTCTCTACAGAACAAGAGAATTTGAACAAATGGAGATTGAGTACTTCGTTCCAGCTGATCCAGAAAAAGCTATGGAAATTTACAATCAGTGGAAAGCTGACTGTATGCAGTATTGGACTGAAGTTATCGGAATCAATCCAGAAAATCTAAGATTCAAAGATCACGAAAAGCTTGCTCACTATGCAGCAGCTGCAGTTGATGTAGAATATAGATATCCTCGAGGATTTGGTGAGATTCAAGGAATTCACAATAGAACCAACTTTGATCTCTCTCAACATCAAGAATTTAGCGGAAAAGATATGCAATATTCTGATCCATTCACAGGAGAGAGATATATCCCACGATGTGTAGAAGCTTCTTTTGGACTCGGTCGTCAAGTAATGGTCGCAATGCTTGAGTTTTACGATGAAGAGACACTAGAAAATGGTGAATCTCGTGTTGTTGTAAGATTCCCAAAACAACTCGCTCCAATCAAGTTCGCCATCCTTCCACTGATCAAAAAGGATGAAGATCAGGTTGCACTTGCAGAACAAATCTTCAGATCTCTCAGTAAAGTATGTAAATGTGAATACGATGACAGTGGCGCTATTGGGAAAAGATATAGAAGACAAGATGAAATCTGAACTCCATACTGTATCACCATTGACCACCAGAGCAAGGAAGACAATACGGTTACACTCAGAGAAAGAGATTCAATGGAACAAATTAGAGTGAAAATTGAAGACCTCAAAAACTATTGCTCATTCTAAAGATAAAGTTTTTGAAATAGAAATTCAGAAACAAGAAAAAAGCCAGATTTTGGCTTTTTTATTAATAATAAAAAAGAAATCTGACTTCAGACTTCTTTTTTCTTTTGATAGTATAATCTTAGATAAAAATATCTCTAGGCTTTGCACCTTCTTGAGGTCAGATAATTCCTCTTTCCTCCAATACATCCATAATCCTCGCTGCTCTAGCAAATCAAACATTGAGCTTTCTTTGAAGAAGGGTTGCTGAAGCTTTTCTCGTCTCAGCAATCACCTGAATTGCTTGATTAACAAGATCTTCATCATTTCCTCCATCTCCCCCACCAGAAAGTACTCCTCTAGCAGTCTCAACCTTACTCTCTAGTGCCGCAATAATCTCTGGATGATAAATATCTTCCTCTGTAAGGTTTTGCATATACTTATTTCTAAGCTGTGAAACCACTCTCTCAATCTCCTCTGTAGACACAAAAGGTGCTTGAATTCTAATTGGAAATTTAGTTGATGGATCCATATAGAGCATATCTCCTTTCCCAACAAGATCTTCTGCCCCTTTACGACCAAGGATTGTTCTACTATCCACCTCAGAAACCACTCCAAAAGCAATTCTCGTTGGAATGTTTGCCTTGATCAATCCAGTAATCACATTTACTGATGGTCTCTGCGTTGCCAAGATAAGATGAATTCCTACCGCTCTAGCCTTCGCAGCCAAACGGTTAATACAGTTTTCAACCTCCTTTCTATTTGCTGAACTCGAAAGCATCATATCCGCCATCTCATCAATGATAAAGACAATACGATACATCTTCTCCTGTCCTTCAGCCTCCATTTTTTGATTGTATTCATCAAGATTTCTAACTCTCTGATCTTTTAGCGTAGAATATCTCTTTTCCATCTCCTCAACAGTCCATTGCAAGAGCTTAATCGCTTTCCCACTATCATACACAATCGGAGCCAAAAGATAAGGCAAACCTGAATACATCTCTAGTTCCACTTGTTTTGGATCTACCATCAAAAACTTAAGCTCAGCAGGCGTATTCTGGAACATTAGAGAGACGATGAAATCGTTAATTCCAACAGACTTTCCGCTACCTGTCGCACCCGCTACAAGCAAATGCGGCATTGACTCCAAAGCTTTCACCTGAACACTTCCATCAATCCCCTTTCCAAGAGAAAGATTGGTCGAATTTTTCTTCATCTGCATTGAAAATTCCTCCGTACTAATAATATCTCCAAGTCTTACCATAGAAGCTTTTGGATTAGGAATCTGAATTCCAATCATATCAGTACCTGGAATCGGAGCAATAATTCTAAGCGACTTTGATTTCAATGAAAGCTTAATATCATTACTAAGCCCCTCAATTGCTGAAATCTTAATCCCTTCCTCAGGCTTAATTTTAATCTGAACAATTGATGGTCAAATATCAAATCCCTCAATAGCAATCGGAACTCAGAATTCTGAAAGTTTTGTCTGTAAAGCCTTTGCCTTCTCAACCAAAAAGTTCTCATCTACTGTTTGCTGATTCCCTAGATTAGACTCTAATGCTGAATAACCAAAAGTTGGCTTATCACCAGAAAATGAAATCACAGGTTTAGGCTTTTTTTCCTCAATCTTTTGAGTTACCTTAGTCTTAAACATTTCCTTAAGCAAAGATCCTCAGCTAGAAGTCGCCTGGACAACTTTCCCAGTCGCCTGAGAGACCTTTTCCAAGATATCATCAGTTGAAATATCAGGACGAGAAATAGTAATTGTTGGTCTTTCATCTTCTTTAGAGTCAGTTTTCTTTTCTTTTTTAATTGGCTTTTCTGATTGTTCAATATTTATTTTAGGAAGTTTCGGTAAACGAACATTGAGTGCATAAAGCAAATAAACAATTGCACCCAGTAAAAGCACAATAACAATTGCATATATCGCTGTAATATAACTTTGAGAACCATTCTTTAATCATCTTTCCAAAAGCCAAATCAGAGGCCGAGAGAAATATCCCCCATTTGCTGTATAGTTAATCGGCGTTTGTAAAGTCCAAAGGCGAACATTCAAAAATGCAGAAATCAACATCAATAACGCAAAGTAATACTTTACAAGAAATTTTGCAAGATGTCATTTAACAAGGATTAAGACTCCAACTAGAATCGCTAGCACAAAAAAGAAAAGAAGTCAGATTTCACCAAATGCGATCGTACTATATTTTGTAAAAAAGTTGAAAATAGGAGACCCCTGTGCCATCATCCTAGAAAAAAAATAGAGAATTCCCAGAATAATCATTCACCATCAAATATGATTTTTATTAACGGTAAAGGATCTCGCGGTTCTCCTCTGAGTTCTTCTTCTCGCCAAAACACAAAAACTAAAAAAATAAAAAAGCTGAACACACCACAAATAAATGTAATGATTTCAGGCTTTCTTTCAAGTTAAATCAAAACTTTTTATCCTCAATAAGACGCTCCATTTTTTGATTAATGACCTTTCAAAACATAACCATTAGAACCATTCTCTGCTTGCACAAAAGAAGACAAACTATAAGCTCTATAAAGCATTAATGCTGCATGAGATCTAACAACAGGTTCATTTCCTGCTGTATTACGGAATATTCAGAGCAAGCTTCAAACCTGATTATACTGAGTATACCAAGGTATTTGCTGCTCGTCAAGATAACGATTGAGTAAAAGTCTAACAAGCACAGCATTTACCTGAGCTTTAGTAATCAAAGCATGCGGATAAAAACGATTTCAATCCTGACTAGATCCTTTCATCAATCAAAGTTGATATGCCAATTGAATATAAGGAACCAAATCTGGAGCAGCCGAATCGATATCTACATAAGCAATAGCATGACTAGTATCAGGTGTTCTACAAAGAACATTCATTGCAAATTGAACGAAAAACTTTGCGGCAGCTTGTCTGGTTAAATATTCATTCGCCCCAAAGTTTTCAAGGGTAGCATACTTTGTCATCTCATAACTCCTCAAAAAGACAAAAGCCTTTTGCACTTCTTCACTAAATCCTGCATGAGGAAAAACAGATTGAGAAATAGTAGATGATCTAGTATAGCACTTACCATCTAGAATGCTTGAATTAAAAAATCAACTCTCAGAGGGATTTCTTATACCAGTATCTTGAGCTAAAAAGGTAGAGATATTCGTTCTTTCATCTGACGATGAACTTGAAGTAGTTCCGCAAGTATGATCATAATAACTAGAAGAATAATCACCGTGCAGACAATAATCTCTCACTAAACTCGCTCATCCTCAAGAAGAGCGTGAATTTGATGAGGAAGAAACTGAACTCAATGATGGAGATGAAACGGAAACCACCTGAGAACTACCTGAAGAAGAGGAAGAATTTTTAATCAAAATTGGAGTACTTACAGCAGTCTCTAAATTTCCAGCATCGTCCATAAATTTCACTTCAACATGAACTTTTTTTCATCATTGATCAGCAGTAAGCTTATAATCCTCATAGATCGCTCCTTTGATCGCCTGTCCATCAGCATACCATTGATATTGAATAGGCTGGCTTGGAGTACTATTTTGACGGCTATCCCCATCTTTTACTATAGCAGTTAACCACTTATCCACCTCAGCAGTACCGATTAAATATACAGCAGACTTAAAAGTATTTTGAAAAAGAACATTACTAGAATGCATGTTGGTAATTCCTGTTCCAATAATTGTATTATCACTTACTGAAATATTAACTGAATATGGAGACGAATCAACACTTTTTCTTAAGTCTAGACTAACCTCTTTACCTTCAATTATATTATGTTTAACACTTCCTCAATTCACACCACTCATTCTAACTCCTCGTCTATTTCCTATTACCTTATTATTATGAATCTTAATATTAGAAATAGAAGCATTAGGCTGATTAGCCATTTCAACAAGAATACCATGGGATCAATTATTTTCAAATACACTTTCACTAATCTCTACATCACTGACATGCTGAGTCTCATCTGGCTCGATATCAATTCCTGACTGAGGCGCAGTACCCATCGTATTTTTAAATACTGATTTTAAAACTTTAATTTTTTTCCCATCTGTAATAGATAAACCTTGACGGCGATTATTATCCGCAACAACATTATAAAGTACCACATTCTCGGTTTGCTGAGTCCCTACCTCTCGAGACTTACCAACATAAAATCCATCTCACCAAAAGTTTTTAGCTATTACATTTTCTACTACAATATTTTGAGAAGAAAAAATACTGACTCAAAATCCCGATTCTCCTTCAGTACCAATATGTTGATCACGCTCACCGATTAAGGTTCCTCAGAGAATATTTACATTTTTTACATTATTGATCCAAAAAATACTGTACCATTTAGATGAATTTGGCAAAGCCTGAAGTACAGTTTGAGAAGACATACGAATAGTTACATTATCACGAAGTTGAAGACCATGTTTCCCATTAGAAACAAGTCCATTTATCATATAAGTACCATTAGGAATATCCACAATACCACCACCTTTTGTTGCTACAGCATCAATTGCCTTTTGAATTGCAGCAGTATCATCAGTTTTTCCATCTCCTTTGGCAGCATAGGGAACATCTTTCACATTAACCACAAAATCAGTCGCAGGTGCTCATACATAAACTCCTAATTTCTGAGGAATTTT
>CAUUID010000015.1:0-28593 GCA_963545225.1 uncultured bacterium | reverse complement strand
GAGATTCTAAATGCTGTTCTCTTTTTTTAGTCGCTCAAGTCTGAGCGAATCCTGGGGTTTGATCGTCTACTGCAAGACCTGTTTCAGAAGTTTGATTTCCATTCATTTCATTCACATTAAGCGAACAACCAGAAAAAATAAAGATTGAAAGGAGAAAAAATACCTGGATAGTTGTTTTCATTATAAATGTATATGAAGATAAAAAAGAAAAGAGGTGATAGAATCTATCACCCCTTTTAATTAATTAGATCAATCAAAGTATAAGAAATTAAATTTCCTATTTACATTAGCCTTTAAAACTTCCTCTAAAGTCATTTGATAAGTAACGGGAAGATACCCATAGGTATCAAGAATCTCTCGATCTCCTTTCAGAGGATCCGTCACATTAACAAAACTAGTTGCAGGATCTCCATTCCACATCACATCCCATAGAATAAGGTAATGCCCAATCTTGCCTCCATTTTGAGACGGGGCAGAAGAAATAAAAATACATGGTTTTTGATTCCCCCTTTGTCTTTCTCCTAAAAAACATACCACCGCATCACTATAGTTATTGTACGCTTCGCGTCGGATTTTTATTGTACTATACTTCGGCATATCAAATCTTTTGGAGTAAGACTCAATACTTGTGATATAATATGAAGAGTTTCGTTTTGCATGAGCTATCTTAGACTTATAATCGTCAATTTCAGGATACGACTTATCATTAGGATAGCTACTACCATCTGCACGAGCTACAGCAGCCGCAGCTAGGACATATGAAGTCCAACTACATTCATTGTGTCCTTGCTTAACATGGCGATAAGCATTCTTATACTTTTGAGCAACATAATACTCAGTATAAGAAGACATTGCTTGAGGTGAGATTTGCTTTGAAAGATCACGAGCTACTACTTCTTCCGAAGGAGTCGCTACAGTCTCTGATACTACAGGAGTATCATCATTGTCTTTATTGCAGGAGCTTAAAGCTACAACCGCAAACATTGCTAGGAATAATCCGAAGATTACTTTTTTAATTTTTGCCATTTTTATTTATTTTTTGTTTGGCTTGATATCTGAACGGAGATACCACAATTCATTTTACAGCATAGATGAGACCGTTCTCTCATCTTTTTTTTAGAGTCAGAAAAGTTTTTACTTTTTTCTGTTTGGTGACAAAGCTCCTCTAAACGAACTTTGGAAGATGATTACCGCTACGGTGACCTTCCTCGTTTTGTTTTTGGTATCATATTTTTTATTTGATGTTGCCTACTATACTTATTTTCCTCAGCATTGCAAGTCAATTTCAAAATATTAACTCAACTTATTTCAGATTTAGTCTCTCATTTCTCATCATCATCTCTGCATCATCAGCTCCTAAGCCTTCTCTCAACCCTCCCATCACTTCTCTCAACTTCTCCTTGCAAAGTCTTCAGGGATTCCTAGACTGAAATTATCTTTATTCTTTAACCAAAATACAAGATGGCGGTAAAGTATAACATCGTAGAGAGAAAAAATCCTCTTAAACCTACTGAAAAAGCAAAATTCTATGCTATCGCAAATTCAGATGGAGAAGTCAGCTTTAAGACTCTTGCAAAGGAAATCGCAGCTGCTGGATCTACAGTATCTGATAGTGATATGCTTGCTGTGCTCAATGATCTAACCAAGATCCTAACAAAGCATCTTGCTGAGGGAAAGATCGTGAGGCTCGGAGATTTTGGAAGCTTCCAAATTGTAATCAATAGTAATGGAGTAGATAGTGCTAATAAAGTAAATGCATCTCAGATCAAGGGAAATAAAATTCAATTTCGTCCTGGGGTGGATCTTAAGGAGATGCTTGCAACCGTTAAATACGAAAAGGTAAGTAAATAACTCCCCTCCATCCTACCAAAAAAAGAGAAGCTCAGCTTCTCTTTTTTGAATGCTCAGAGAGGAGAAAGAGAGCAAACCTCTATACCTCTTCAAAAATGACCGCTCATTTTCTAAAAACTACTGCTCAATTTTTAAAATTGACCGCTCATTTTCCCCAAAATGACTGCTTGTTTTTGGAAAAACAACCGCTTGTTTTTTAAAATTGACCGCTCATTTTTCTCTATCTCAGAGCAGCGTAGCTAAAGAATCAACCAAGAATGCTCAAAAGTTTACGAAAAGACTGATTTCCATCGCTTCTTCATCTTAAACATCCCTCTGATATCAAAGACCGCGACATTCCACTCAGGAAAGGCTTGCATACACCTCTCTAGTGAAAGCTCAATCTTGCGAGAGGTATCAATAGGATTGACAAGGATCACTCTTTTCTCTCCAGTCTTGCTATCTACAAAACATCTCTCTAGTGAATAAGCATGGAGCGAGGTAAAATGTTTCCCAGCTTTAGTGATACTAAATCTCTTAAAGGTTCAATCCTGATTCCATACAACATTCCTATAATTCGGGTTAAAATGAACATTATCTCAGGGATTCCCCAGACTAATATTAAGAAATCAAAAATGGTGGAATCTGAACAAAAGCTCCTGAATCTCCTTATCTTCAGTAGAAAATGATAGGCAAGCTCCCTCTCCCATCAGTGAACGCAGAAACAGATGTGAGAATCCTCATTCATTGATCTTGCCCAGCATTTCACTAGTGATAGCAAAGGTCCCCGTTTTATTGAAGCTTTTCCATGCCTGCTTACTGAGTTCTGGATATTCAAAGTCTTTACTCAGTATCATATTCTTCATCGCAGCAATCTCTAAGATTCTGAATCCCAATGCACTATCGCTATTGATATTTGCGAAGAGATCCCCTTCTTCCTTATCGTTAATCTCATAGTCCTGATCGAGTTCCTGAGTGGAGACGGGGATCCAAGTTCTATGCCTCTCATCTCAGCAAAAAGGAAGTCTGACTTCCCACCCCTGCTCAGTGATTTTCATCGAAGTCTTGATCAATACTTCAAAGGGATTGGACTTCTTCAGCATTTCAATACCACTATATCCATAGCAAAATCAGAGTTCTTGCTGTCTGATCTCAGCTTTATTATACTTTCATAACGTCGGAAGAGTAGTTATCATCTCTCCCCTTTCAAAACTTTCTAGTGCATCTTCTTGGAGTGTTTCAAGTGTAGTTTTTTGCAGAGTTTCAGGCTGCCTGAGAGTAGAGAGTGGTTCCTGAAATTCTTCCTCCAGTTCCTCAACTGAATCATCTAGCATATCCTCCCAATACTCGTCTCCTCCTTCCATAAAAAGAAGGGTATAATGCTGATCGGAGAGTGTTTGGTAGTTCTTGAGATAAGCGGCTTTCCTTAGATGATAGTTTCTGATTTCTTGGAGGTCTGCACTCTTGAGTAGACAAAGTGCGATAGGAAGTATTCAGATAGTAAGTTTATCTTTTAGTTCCTTTGGAAGCTGTGCTAGGAGTTTGAGATCTTGCTTTCTAACTTTTTTGATCGTATTTGAGAGCGAAGTTCCCCATTTCTCACTCTCATCACCTCGAAATTTATCAAGTCTTGGCTTGAGTCTAAGGAGTTTTTTAAGCTCGCGTTTACTCGTTTCACAAACACTAAAGAGATTACTATTCTTAATAGGGATTCCTAATTTCCTCAAAAGTGGAAGTATTTCCCTGAGCTTTGGAATATCTTCCAGATAGAGTCCGGATAGAACATCGAGATCATAAACCTGATCTCAGAGTGTGATACCTATCTTTTCCAGCCCCTTTTTTATGATCATCAGACGTTCAAGTTCCACATGAGAAAGTGCAAGAATCTCTTGAAAGTTTTCAGCCGTGATTTGTATTCCTATCTCTTCTAGATAAGGACGAAATCCCATCACTTTCTTGATATTCTCAAGAGACACATACTGCAGATAGGTATTTTTGGGAGAATAAAAGTTCAGGTGAAGTCTCTTGAGATAGGTCATTTTTAGTGATTGTTCCTTATCAGGAGTGAGAGGATTGCGTGCTCTTCTTCTAGCCTTAGCTACCGAGGAGAGGGTATCAAAACATTGCTCGGAGACTTTACGACAAATATGCTCAGAAGGATTAGACTCTGAGATTTGAGTTTCATTTGAGTTGATGAGTACTTTCTCTTCCTCCTCGAGCAGCCTTTTCTTCTCAATATTCTCCATCGACCAAGCAGAGATAAAAAAATAAATTAACATACTATAACCAAAAGAATAAAGAAGTCAATATCATAAGAGCACAAAAATCTGAACTCTTCCTCGCTCATCATCACTTGAAAACTTAGGAGAAAATCATACACTTTAATTCAGATTTTTATTATTTTTGTGTATGTTTATGAGCCTCGCAAACAAGTATCGTCCTCAGACCTTTGATGAGATGATCGGACAAGAGCATATTAGTGATATTCTCAAAGCCCAGATGATTGCTAGAGATAAGATTCATCATAATTATCTTCTTTTTTGACCGAGAGGAACTGGGAAGACTACTTCAGCTAGGCTGATTGCAAAGGGACTTAACTGTCTTAATCTTCAAAATGGAAATCCTTGCAATGAATGTAGTAATTGTCAACTCATCAATGCGGGAACAAGTCTGGATTATACTGAGATCGATGCTGCTTCTCATACAGGAGTGGACAATATTAGAGAGGAAATTATAGACAAAGCCCTCTATCCACCGACAACACTCCAAAAGAAGATCTATGTAATCGATGAGGTTCATATGCTGAGTAAGGGAGCATTTAATGCTCTCCTAAAGACAATCGAGGAGCCAAAAAGTAATGTCTGCTTTATTTTTGCGACGACTGAAATCCACAAAGTCCCAGACACGATTATCTCTCGTTGTCAGGTTTTTAACTATAGAAAGGTCCCAACACAGGCAATGACCTTGCATTTAGAAAAGATTTGCAAGGCTGAGGGGCTTGGGTATACGCTTCCAGCACTAGAGACAATTGCAAATATCTCGGAATGATGTGTGAGAGATGCTGTAAAATATATAGATCAAGTGAGTATTCTCTGAGAGATTACTGAGGGGAATATTACAAAATTTCTAGGAGTAGCTGGAGAAAATACCATAAAAACTCTACTAGAAACTATCAAAAAAGGAGACAGAAATCAGATTTTTGAGTTTTTGGATACTATTGCTCAAAGTGGAGTTGATCTCTGACAATTTACTAAACAGACTATTTGATATATTGATCAGCATCTTTTGGAAGATACGGACTTTTATCTTAAGATTTGCTCAACTTTTTGAGAGATTTTGGGTAATTTGAGGCGATATCCTTACCCGATTGTTGCATATAAAATCTCACTGAATAACTATCTTAATCCAGAAAAACAGCTTACTACTAGCTCAGTTCCTCAAGTTTCTCAGCCATCAGTTTCTACCCCAGTTGCTGTAAGTGTAGCTCAAACCCCAGCTCCTCAGCAGCAGAAACCTGAATCTTCACCAGTAAAATTAGAGTCAAAGAGTGAAGTAGTAGCCTCGCCTCTGTGATCCGTTCAATCTGAAGTTGTAAAGGAAGAATCTCCATCAACTCAGCCAGCACCAGCAGCTCCAAAAGCTGAACCCCAGCCAGTTACTGCATCGAGTCAGATGCAATCTTGAACTAATGATTTGAAATCACTTTGGCAGTCTATTGTCGCTCAAATTCCAAAGCCAACCGCTCAGGCAAATCTCAAAGATCAAGCGATCATCGAGGCTATTAGTGAAAATGTAGTTGAGATTATCGTTATTACCAAAATCGCAGAGATGCTCCTCAAAAATGAAGAGATCAAAAAGCTTGTAGAGTCACTTTTGACAACGAGTCTCTGAAAATCTGTGCAGCTTCAGGTCGTATATGAGGCAAAAGAGAGTTATTTTGCCAGAAAAATGGGATTATAAAACAAGATTTTACTCTTCATTAAAAATAAATGCTAAAAAAACTTTCTCTCCTCTTGCTGTGAGGAATGTATTTGCTCGGAGGTGTTCTTTTGGCTGACGAATATCATTATTTCTATGGAGAAGGTTGTAGTTACTGTGCTAAGACGCAGAGGTATCTTGAAGCAAATCATCTAGAAGATACCTATAAAATCACTAAATATGAGATACGAAATCATCCAGAAAATCTCCAAATCCTCAAAGACAAGCTCGCTCAAATCAATCTTCCAATCACAGAAACAAAAATTCCCTTGATGCTTGTTGAAAAAGAAGATAAAATTCAGACTTCATTGATTGGTCCTGCAGAAATCATAAATTATTTTGAAAAAGGAGAAGGAGTATGAGAAGCTACAAATCAAACTTGAACTCAGCCTAGTTTGGCAGATAATGATAAAAATAGTGAACAATCTCCATGGAAATTCATAGGAATCCTGATCCCAACAGCTCTTGGTGATAGTATCAATCCTTGTGCATTTGCAGTTATGTTGCTACTCCTCTCTACAATCTTAAGTAAGTCAAAAAGCAGAAAGAGGACGATTTTCTCTGGAGCCTTATTTTCACTGGCAATATTTCTTTCCTATTTTTTGATGGGGATCTGAGTATTCAAACTTTTAGCCACTTCCACAGCGGAAACCTCAATTTTTAAGTGGATTATCGGTGTGATTTGAATTTTGATCTGATTGGCGAATATTAAAGACTACTTCTGGTATGGAAAGGTTTTCCTCATGGAAGTCCCTCGCCAATGGAGACCAACCATGATGAAATTCATTCAATGAGTGCTCTCTCCTATTGGTGCATTTCGAATTGGTATTTTAGTAAGTTTATTCCTTCTTCCTTGTTCTTCTGGTCCATATATTGTGATTCTTGGACTCCTCTCTGCTCAAAGTAATGAACTTAATCTATTAGGTATGGGATATCTAGCACTGTATAATTTCATCTTTATTCTCCCTATGCTTGCAATAACCTTCCTCGTATGAACAGGAAAATCTAGCGTGGAGAAGCTTGCCAAGTTGAAAAATAAAAATACAAAGCTGATCCATTTGGGAGTTGGAATACTAATGCTTATTCTTGGTATGTATATTATTTCTAGTATCTATTTTTAAATAAAAAAAAACCTGAAGCTTTATTCAGGTTTTTATTTTTTTAAGAGATACCTTTGAAAACTATTCAAATTGCTTTAATTTTTCACACACTTCCCTAAAGGTACATTTTTCGCATTTGCTCAAGGTTGTTGTACGCCTAAAGTAGCTTGATGGGAAAAGCACATTATCACTGATAAAAAAGGTCTTTTGAAAATCAGTATCTTCCTTTATTTTTTCAACGATAGCATCAATATCTGCTTGCTTTACCCTACCTCAAAAACTCTGCATACTTGGCAGATAGATTTCATATGCTTCAATATTGATATTTCAGAGTTCTGAGCTGTCATTGAGTTTAAGGAGGAGCTTGAGCGCATATACTTTGAGCTGATCAGTAAGATCTTCCGGACTCCTGGTTTCATCGCTGATTCTTCCTGACTTTCGATCAAGAATAAGATATTTATTATCCTGAAATACAACTCAAAAGTCTGGAGCAGCCATGATATTGACATGGCGAAGAGCATCAAGACGCTCAGTCTGAACTCTCATTGCATTAAAGTCTGGTTTTCTTGGCTCCTCAATATAAATTGCATCATGAGGAGTTGCTAGAATATTCAGAATCCTTTCATGTCGTGAAGATCAGATGAAGGCATCCAAGTTCTCCCAAACTCTTTGAATTGTTGGTTCAAGAAGATCATCAATATCTTGCCCATAATAGTGTTCACTGAGTCCTTCTTCCTGAGCAAAGGAAAAATCCTGATAGTTTCTTTCTTTTGAGAGTTCAAACTGCTGTCTCATTTCCTGAGCAATATTTTCCTTGAGCTGTATAAGTGTTTCTGCAGAAAGGGGACCTCTCTTGAGCTGATGAAGGTAATCTGAGATGAGAAAATGTGTCTTTTCTCCCATTCGCATATCAATAGACTTAAGTTTTTTGAGGGTAAGTGTCGTCTTTCGGAGAGGGATATTGAGCGGTTTTAAGGCAAAAGTATAGTAGTTTAAAAAATACTTTTTCTGGCAATATTCCAGGAGCGTAGTCCTAGAGTTTGACCAGCTAAGATTTTGAGTACTCGGTTTTCGCTTCATCTTCATTAGCAAAACGAGATAAAAAATCAGATTTTTTTCCCTCAGTGTAAGCCTTTAAATCTTAAATGCAAGGAGAAATAAAATTTGCGATCTTGTTATTATGTAAACATAGAGAAGTCAAGAGAGAAAACAGTGAGATTATTTCAGCTTTTTTGCTTTTTTTCAAAAAAAAATTATACTCAGAAAATGTAAATTATTTACTCAAAAAAACTGTTCAATGGCAAAGAAAACAAAAAAACTGACATTATCCGAGAAAATCAAACAATTAGCTGAAATCCCATTTTCTATTAAATGGGTGTCTATCTCACTTTTCCTATTTACAATGGGGTGGGGACTAGGAGCTGATACCTTTTTTTCTATTTATGTTAAGAGTATTATCGGTAGCGGACTCAATCTGACGCTCATTTGAACACTTCTTCCAATAATCAAACTCTTAACAGTTATTCCTATTGGAATTCTAAACGACAAAGGAATGTCAAAGTATCTTTTGCTCTATGGAAAGATTTGGTATGCAATTTCAGGAGCATTCTACTTTTGGGCAGGATTTGAGCAGTCAGCTTTTTTTCTTATTTGTGCTGTGATTCTCAATGGTATTGGAAGCTCAACAATGTATACGACCTACCGTACCTTGTATTGAAAGAAAACTCAAACAAATAATCGTAGTAAGATACTTGGAGTCTACTTTTCAAGTATTAATATGGCCTATGTGATTGGAGCGTTGATTAGTGCATTTTTGGTCAAGTATTTAGATTTGCCCTATATGTATCTGTTCGTAGTGATCTTCGCGATTCTATCAATATTACAGGACTCAAAAATTCAGGATTTTGTTCGCCGTAAGTTTAGCAAAACTTGGTGAAAATATCTAAAAAAACAAAGTACTGATCTTCCTTTTCAGTATGAAATTGATGAAGAATATCAAAATATGGAAAATATTCTCAGAAAAAAGAATATGCTTTTACTCTATTTTAGAGAGATTTTCTCGCTTTCCCCTTGGAAAAAAATGTTTGAAGCAATGAAGAGCTACGATGGGCATATGTATGTCGCACTTTCTTCTCAGGCACTTGTAAATTTTATGAATTATGTTGGATTTCTCTTTATTCCACTTGTTGCTATGCAGAATAATCTCTCCCTCTCTGAGATTGCGATTCTATTTGCAGTGATGAGGTTGCCATACTTGGTTAATATCTTGATTGGAAATATCTGAGATAAATATAGTAAAAAAATCCTGATTACGATACTTGTCTTATTCTCAGCTGGCTTATTCTTTTGGCTTGGAAGTACAAGTAGTTTTATAGCTATTGTGGTTGCCAGTTTTGGACTATCATTAGCGATAGCAATGCTGCAGCCGATCACCTCAGCACTCATCCTAGGATATGCAAAACCAAAGGACAAAGGCCTCATCGCTGGAATGCAAGAATTCTCTAGTAAAATTGGAGAGATTATCGGTTCACTTGGGATTGGACTTCTTACTGCTCTGGTTGGTATGAATGTGGCATTTCAATTTCTGTGATGTGCCTTAGCCGTGCTAGGAGGATATCTCTTACTCAAAAAACTCTTTCAATCAAAAGAAAAAAAGGCTGAAGATCATCAGTGAAATGATATTGAGGTGCCGATCTTTGCTCCTCAGATCATTAAGGAATAATCCCTCAAAAGCTGACTTGGAAAAACAGGTCAGCTTTCTTTTTTATTTGAAAACTTCTCGAGAAAAGATATAGTAAAGAGCGAATTTACCCCCTGCAAATACAAAAATGCTCTTTTGATTGATCGTTGCATGCGGTCTCTGACTGATTTTCGGCTCATTTGGGTCAGTAATACTTTCTAGACGAGGAGACGCAACTACTCGAAAACAGGCTAGTTCTATCCTTTGGGGAAGATCTGAATGCCCAACCTGCAAACATAGTCTGTATCCTCATGATCTGATCCCGCTTTTGAGCTTTCTTTTTCAGTGAGGAAAGTGCCGTTATTGCCATAGAAAAATCTCCTGGCTCTATCCCATACTAGAGCTAGGTTCAGCTATGATTTTTGGGCTACTTTACTGGTATTTATGGTCACAAGGACTTTGAATCCTGATTTTCTGGACGGTAAATGCTTGGATCCTTTGGCTTCTATTGGTGTATGATGTATTGCGGTATGAGGTGCACATTCCTCTGGTTCTTGTAGGAATGGGAACTTTCTGAGTTGGCTTGCTTACTGGCCTCTTTCCTATGAAAATACTTTGGTGAGGTCTAGTGTTCCTTTTGTTCTTTCTATTGCTTTATGGAGCTGCAAGGCGAGTAGTAAAGGTAAAATACTGAGTAAAAGAGGAGGGACTCGGTTTTTGAGATGTGATTATTTCCCCATACTTGGGAGGATTACTCTACGCTGGACTTAGTCATCAACTCTCAACTCTTGATCAAGTGCTTGCATTCCTCTTTTTTCTTACCCTTAGCTGAGGGATCTGACTTGTTTGGTACTTTATTCAGACAAAATTCTATCAGAAAAAAGCGAGCTTCCTTTCACAAAAGATGGCAGATCAGGCGGTTCCTTTTTTGCCAGCGATGATTTTATGAGTAGCAGTGATTCTGATCTTTCAAGAGAATTTTTTTAACCTGTTCTGATTCTAAATGAAACCTGAACAAAACAACAAAATCAGATTTATTATTTTTTTAGCACTTGCAAGTGTGCTCTATTTTGTCTTTTTTTATGAACTTTTCTTAGCAAAAAGAGCACTTGTCGCTGGACTGCTTTTTTGTATCTTTTTTATCGTATTACCATTTCTTGCAATTGACCTTAGAAAAGTAAAAAGAATCTGGATCTATTGAACTATTTTTTTTGTAGGGCTCATTTTATCAATGCTCTTACCCCAAAATAACTGGCAAACGGTAATTGCATTGTGGATTTCTTTACTGGGAACGGCTTGGATCCTAAGATATCTATGAGAGTATTTTTCTGAAGTGAGAAAAGTAGCTCGATTCCAGTATTTCTCTCGTACAGGATATTGGTTTACGATGATTATGACAATTATGTTTGGCTTTGCGCTCCTTGGGATGAATAGTAGCTTTCCGTTTAGCTGCGATCAGATATGAACTTGGAGCGATAAAATTATTCAGACCTCAACAAATCCACTTTCTCTGTGATCTTCTCAGCAAGGTGCCGCTCAAAAATTACCTCTCCCCAAAAAAGAAGAGAAGTCTGAATTTGAGACTGAACTCTCTAAGCTCTGGTGAAACCTAAAAACAAATGTTCGATGAGGATTTGTAGATACACAAAAAACGATTAACTTCAAGGTGTGCTCTGTGGTTTTAGAGCAACTTACGAAACTCTACCAGAACCCAGTGTTTCAGATTGCAGCAATTTTTGCGATATATTTGCTATTATATTGAGTTGTTAGGCTGCTTGTTTGGGTGATTACAATCCTAGGATATTGCTGCTTTCTCATCCTCAAACGATGCAAAGTCTACAAAAAAAAGAAAATACTGGTTGAAGTCGACGAAATAGACTAAAAGAGAAAACTTGCTTTTACATTGCTTTTTGTGAGCGATTCGCTACACTAAAGATCAGATTTTTTACCTTTTGCACTATTGATAATGAAGATTGGTATTGTTGGACTGCCTAATGTTGGAAAGTCTACACTCTTTAATGCTTTGACAAAGTCTTATTCTGCTCCTGCTGAAAATTTCCCCTTCTGTACGATCGAGCCTAATGTTGGGATCGTAGATGTAAAGGATCCTAGAATGGATGCACTTTCTGAGATGTCAAAGACACAAAAAATTGTCTATGCACATACTGAATTTGTTGATATTGCTGGGCTTGTGAAGGGAGCGAGCAAAGGAGAGGGACTTGGAAATAAGTTTCTTTCACATATTAGAGAGGTAGACGCAATTGTTCAGGTGCTGAGACATTTTAATGATTCAGATATCGTGCATGTAGAGTGAGGAGTTGATCCACTCAGAGATAGAGAAATTATCAATACTGAACTTATCTTTGCAGATCTTGAACAGATTGAAAAAAATCTACCAAATCTTCAGAAAAAAGCCAGAATTACTCAAAATAAAGATGAAAAGAGAACTGTGGAGATTCTAGAGGCGATTCAAAAGGTGCTTATGGAAGGGAAACTTGCAAATACTATAAAATCTGAATTTTCACCTGAGGATTTAAAACTCATCAAATCTTATAACTTCTTGACGCTAAAGCCGTTTATTTATGCTCTGAATATTGCGCAGGAGGATTTGGCTAATGCTGAAGCCCTTAAAAAAGAATTTGAGCAAAAGCTCAATGCTCCAGTGGCTATTGTCTGTGTAAAACTTGAATCCGAAATGATGGAATTTTCTCCAGAAGAGAGGTCAGAATTTTTAACTGAGCTCTTAGAACTTCATGGAGATAATCCAATTCCTACCTTAGATGATTTGATTGGACTTGCCTTTAGGCAGCTTGGATTGATGTATTACTTTACAACTGGAGAGAAGGAGACAAGAGCATGGACAATTCCTGTAGATTCTACAGCTCCGCAGGCAGCTTGAGCGATCCATTCAGATTTTGAAAAATGATTTATTAAAGCTGAAGTGGTGAGTACTGATAAGCTTTTGGAAGCCGGAAGCTGGGCAAAAGCCAAAGAAAAAGGACTGATTCGTCTGGAGGGGAAAGAATATATCGTGCAGGACGGAGATGTAATTATTTTCAAGTTTAATGTATAGAATATAAACTCGTAGAGAAAGTGTCCTTTCACAAGGCACTTTTTCTTGTTTTTTAGCTAAGTTTTCGTATGCTCAGAATCGAAGTCTTTATCTTGATTTTTAGATAGATGAGAGAAGTATATTGCTGAAAAATCAAAAAAATCTGAATTTTCTGTCTCTTTATCCTCCTGTGAGGAATAGCACTTTTTCTCTTGCTTAACTGCCTATACAAATATCCACTTCCAACTCTTAATAATCAAGTTTTGAAAGACACCAATGGACAGCTTATCAGTGGAATCAAGATACAAGGGTACGAAACATCTGATCAGATCCCTGAAAACCTCAAACAAGCAGTTGTTGGTGTAGAGGATCGTAGGTATTATTGGCACTTAGGAATCGATCCAATTGCCGTACTCAGAGCGATTAAATTTAACCTTCAATGACATGGAAGAAGGCAATGAGCTTCTACTATTCCTCAGCAATTAGTTAAAATTACTCGAAAAAGCTACCATAGAACCTGGAGTACAAAGATCAAAGAAATGCTGATCGCCTTTAACCTTTCTCTTCATCATTCAAAAGATGAGATCCTGCTTGCCTATTTGAATAATGTAGAGTTTTTAAATGGAATTCGTGGATATAGAGCTGCTTGTCTCAACTATTTTCAAAAGGAATGTTCTGCACTTTTTCCATCAGAGTTGAGTTTTTTGATTGCGACCGCACAAACTGGGAAAAATCCGCTCAATGCCTCAGGATTCAAAAAGATAAAAACCAGAGCAAAAGTTATTTGTCTGCTTATCGCCGAGGAATCATCGTGTAAAGATCGAGATGAACTTCCTCCAGTTTCAGACAAGGAACTTCATTCTCCAGTTCCTGCAAAGGCTCAGCATTTTAATGCCTATTATCAGAAAAGTAATCCAAATCAGCTTTCCTCATTTGATCTCAATTTGTATCAGAAAGTAGGAGAGAGTATTGCTCAGAGCGAGGAATATAGGTTACAAGTCTGAATGTGAGACTGCTGTGTTCTAGTCTTGAATGAGCAAGGAGAAATTCAAACGATGAATACCTGTAGGGCATTTGATGATAAGAAAGGCTGAGAGGTGAATTGATGTCTCAGTAGGAGACAGACTGGATCTGCAATTAAGCCGTTTTTGTATATTTTTGCACTGCAAAAGCTTGGACTGACCTGAGGGAGTATGATAGTTGATGAGCCAGTTTCCTATTATTTGGATGAGGAGCAGATCTATAGCCCAAAAAACTTTTCACTTTCCTACTACGGAGAAGTGAGCTTAGCAACTGCTCTAGGAAGTAGCTTAAATATCCCAGCTGTAAAACTCCTTCATGATGCGGGTGTTGAGGAGTTTATCGCATTCATCAATAGATTAAGACAAGAAGTCGCAAATACCGAGCCAGATGTCATCCTTCAAGAGAGTCAGACCTTTAATGCTCACAATCTTGGACTCTCAGTCGGGCTTGGGACCTATGAGCTTTCTCCTCTGGAATTTGCTAGCTTATGGAAAGTCTTTTTGACTTCTTGAGCTCTAGCTGATGAATATCAATCGACAATTGCTGAGGTGGCAGATATTTTAAGCAAAAATCAGTATAGAACAATCAGTTTCTGACTCGATAATTATCTCAATATGCCAGGATGGAGCGTGAAATCTGGAACCTCTAGACACTTTATTGATGGTCGGACCTGCTGAGTGCATACAGCAAAAAAGAAAATCCTCTGTGTCTGGGCAGGAAACTATGATGCCTCTCCAATGAAAAAAAGCTGAAGTCTGACAGCGGGATATCTCTGGAATCTCGTAGCAAATCAGCTTTAGCATCTTTTCAAAAAATAAAAAACCTGAATAAAGCTTCAGGTTTCTTTTTTATTTATTCTCTTGTGAAAGGGTGAG
This sequence comes from uncultured bacterium, assembly GCA_963545225.1. Classification (GTDB taxonomy): domain Bacteria; phylum Patescibacteriota; class Gracilibacteria; order Absconditabacterales; family Absconditicoccaceae; genus HOT-345. The sequence goes on along the minus strand of CAUUID010000015.1, from coordinate 14,055 downwards.
CTTACCATCTACAAAATATTTTTTTACAAGGTTTGGATTGATCTTTTGTACATAGTTGATTGGATTGAGCAAAAAGGCATTCAAGTCATCTCTATGCTGATCATCAAGATTAAGCTCCATCTTTTGGATAATGATCGGTTTTCTTGCAGCTCAGAAATCAAGAGAAATCGGAGCTAAGCGGTTAGTTACGACATCATATCCTCCAATAAAGTTGATACCCTCAACTTCAAAGTAAATCCTTACACTACCTCAGCTAACTTCTACTTTTTTTGGAGCTTTTGAGAAGTATTTCATAAACTTGTCATTGACCAAAAGTTGCTCTTTCATACCAAAGCCAGAAATCTCATCCTTTGGCTCGTAATTAACAATTACAGGGATCATAGGTGCAAGAGTATCTTTAGTAATTTTTCAGATATCTAGATTTTGAAGGACTTTGGTTTCTAAAATTTTATCTGATATTTCTACTCAAATCAGGCTTCCTTTTTGGAGTAGGAAGGTATAAATAGTCCCAGAAGCTTGCTCTGTTTGACCTTTTTCGATTTGTATTTTAGTATCAGAACAGAGGAGTAATCCAGTTGGATATTTTTGCTTAAGTTCAGTACAAAGATCAAGTTTCAATGTCGAACTCTGATCTGCAATCGCAAGATTATCACTAATGAGCTGAAGCATCTTTACAAAGACATAGTGATCTCTTTCTAGTAGAGCATTTACAAATGATTCCAGTGCTTTATTTGCAGAGATTGAGACCTTTTCGACATAGAGTTTGACACCATCAAACTTAATCACAGCTTCCAACCTTACATCGGTATCTCTATCAAGTCCCTTTACTATTAAACTTTCAGTTTCCTCTTGATTGGTAAGTGAAGTCAGCCTGAATTGGCTTGGAAGGTTAGCTCTAAAGAGTTCTTCTAAATTTTGAGAGTCAGATTTTTCTGGAGTTCAAAGCGTGCTTGTAGTATCAATAGTAAGCGTGGTTTGTTTTGCCAATCCAGTAAAATTCAGCGTCTTATTCCCATTATGAATAGAGAAAAGTCTGGTCGTTAAAGTATTTCTAGTTTCTTTATCTATTTTTGACTTCTCATCTTTCAAATAGGGATCTACAATACTAACATTATACCAGTAGGTAAAATCTCTGGTAAATTGATTAATCAGTTCTCAATTCCTGTTAGACTCCTTTAACAAGAGGTCAGAGAGAAAAGAGAGATAAGACTGAAGTAAACTATTTGCATCTTCTGAAGCCAAAAGCGCTTTATAGAGGAGTTGTTGCATTACAAAGAGTTTATATTCGTTAAGTAGCTTAGATGAAGAAACTTTCGCATCTACATATCCTAAAGCAAGAGACTCTTTAATAGTTAGAAAGTCTCTGAGCTCGGTATAGGTAGCATATTCCTCACTTCCACAGTCACTAAAAATCTCTCAAAAGCGGTTGTCATTTTTCCCTCCATATTGGAGATATTGAAGAATTCCGCTACAAAATCTTTTTTGGTTATCGGAATTATATTTTAACTTTTCATAGATAGTAAAGAATTCATCAGGGATTGGTTGAGTATTAACGGTAAAGGTATCGCTTATAGCACCACTTCCTCATGCTCAAGCTAAATCATAAACATAAAAGCTCTTGAGAAATTGATTGACATAGTGTTGGCAGACAAAACTTCCTGCCGAAATAGTATCCAAGCACGAAAGTCCAAAAAACTGCTTTATATCTCACTGAACTGGAAGTCCTGCATAGGATTTAGCATTCAGTGCAGTTTTTTGAAGAGGAGCTACAAAGATATCCAAAAAGTAGCTATTAATCAGATTTTTATCATAGGTGGAATTGAGAATTGGTTCCGCATAGGTATTCCATTTTGTTTGATCGATAAGAACTGTTCTTGGTAAGATAAGTCCGCTAAAATTGATCAAATTGTCTTGTGAGCTAAACCCTCCAGTAAGAGATTGAACAGGACCTCAAAGCATTTGCACATGAAATCATGAGAAACTATTAATTACAGAGCGCTGATCCATATAGCTAGTTCTCATCTGGTTTTCTATCCTTGTTGTATCGCCAGTTTCTTTCCCATATACTTCAGAAAAGATAGGAAACATTACCAGTCCGCTTACCACGAGCAGTGATATCAAAAAACCAAAAAACCAGACTCAATATTCAAAAAATAAGGTATAAAGGTAATTATACCAACGGATAATCTGGAGCTGTTGTTTATTAAAGAAAATAGATTCCTTCATCAAAACTGATATAAAATAAACATTTCTAAGTATACTCACAAATCAAAATAAAGCAAATTTTCAGCTCTAAAATCAGAAAAAACTCCTAGGAAAATCCTTAGGAGTTTTTTGCATTCAATTAGATAGAAACTGGTGCTTTGATCGGCTTCTGGGGGGTATAGTCAATAAGTTCAAAATCGTTCCAGGTAAAGTCTAAGATATCTTTGACTTCAGGATTGATTTTAAGTTTGGGAAGCTGATTAGGGACTCGTTCAAGCTGCTGATTGACCTGATCAAGATGGTTGAGGTAAATATGCGCATCACCAAACATGTGATTGAACACTCCAGGTTTACGTCCTGTTACCTGTGCCATCATGCAGAGAAAGAGGGCATCTTGAGCAGTATTGTATGGAACACCAAGAAAGGTATCACAGCTACGCTGGTAGAGGTTTAGATGCAGCATCCCATCCTCATTAGCAAAGAACTGATAAAACGCAGGACAAGGGGGAAGTAGTGTAGATTCCTCATCAAGTTCATTGGGATTCCAAAGAGAGATAATAATTCGTCGAGACTCTGGATTGTCCTTGATCAGATGAACCGCTTCCATGAGCTGGTCTTTCCCAGGATTTGCCGCATGCAATCTCCTCATATCATCAATGGTAAGTTTCTCTGCAATATCCTCAGGAATATTGAGAGCCATCAAATCTAATGCTCCAAATTTGCGGAATTGATATCCATAGGTTTTCCCAAGATTTCCCCATTTACTACAAAAGTCGGAATCATTTAAGATTTTCTGTTCAAACTCAGCTTTCTTTTGTATCCATTCATCACTATAACGAGTTTTCTCCTCATCTGCCCACATTTGAATCTTATCAAACTGCCCAGTCTTTTTGAGCCATTTCTGAAACGGCCATTCTGTCCAGATGTGATTGTTGCATTCAAGCAGATAACGAATATTCGTATCTCCTTGAAGCTTCCACATCAGCTCTTCAAAAACAGATTTTAGACTGACCTTTTTGGTTGTCAAAAGTGGAAAATTGTGGATAACTCCATCATTATCCATGTACAATGGACAAGCATAGAGATAACCAGGGAGCGTTAGGGTACCAGTTCCGGTACGATCGCCAGTTTCTACGCCTCGCTCTTTTATTGTGCGAAGCAATTGTAAATATTGTTGCATACTAAAAAAACTTTTTATTTTATACATGTATAAATATGGTTTTTCTTAAAAAAGTCAAGATATAAAACTTAATTACTGGATAGAAAATCAAAAAATCTGACTTCACGCCTGAAATCAGATTTCTTTTTTTATTCAAACAAATAGTTTATTTTTTACTTTCCTGATAAGCATCAATCACCTCTTGAAGAGTTCCTTTATAAAGGAAAAAATCCTCAGGAATTTCATCTACCTCTCCAGCAATAATTCTCTCAAAACTGCTAATTGTATCTTCTAGACTCACATAACTTCATGGCATCCCTGTAAACTGTTCTGCTACAGCAAAACTCTGAGAGAGAAATTTTTCAATTTTTCTAGCTCTATAGACAGTTACCTTGTCTTCAACCCCTAGTTCTTCCATACCAAGGATAGTAATAATATCCTGAAGTTCTTTGTATTTTTGTAGGATTTTCTGAATCTCTTTAGCTACTTTATAGTGTCTCTCTCAGAGTTCACTTGGATTGAGGATAAGAGAGTAGCTCTCAAGCGGATCTACCGCAGGATAGATTCCTTTTTCAGCGATAGCTCTACTGAGTACTATAGTTGAATCCAGATGGGTAAACGTAGTCGCAGGAGCAGGATCAGTGAGATCATCAGCTGGAACATATACCGCTTGAACAGACGTGATAGATCCCTTATCAGTTGAGGTGATCCTCTCTTGTAGAGTTCCCATTTCACTTGCTAGGGTTGGTTGGTATCCAACGGCTGATGGGATTCTTCCAAGTAATGCTGAAACCTCAGCTCCAGCCTGCGTAAAACGGAAAATATTATCAATAAAAAAGAGTACATCTTTTCCCTCCTTGTCACGGAAATATTCAGCCATAGTAAGTCCGGTAAGTGCAACTCTCGCTCTTGGACCTGGGGTTTCATTCATTTGCCCATAGATCATCGCAGTTTTTTCAAGTACTCCAGAGGCTTTCATCTCATGATAGAGATCATTTCCTTCTCTGGTTCTCTCTCATACTCCAGCCATTACTGACACTCCACTATGTTGATGCCCAATATTGTGGATGAGCTCCATAATCACAACCGTTTTCCCAACTCCAGCACCACCAAAAAGTCAGACTTTACCTCCTTTCATAATTGGTGCGAGGAGATCTATGACTTTGATTCAGGTTTCTAGAATCTGAGCTTTGGTACTCAAAGATGCAAAAACTGGCGGTTTCCTATGGATCGGCCACTGATCGACTCCAGAAACTTGCTGTTCACCATCAATATTCTGCCCTAAAACATTAAAAATATGTCCCAAAACCTCGTTCCCAACAGGTACTTTGATTGGAGATCAGGTGTTTTCTACAGAATCTCATCTCTTAAGCCCATCAGTCGAGTCCATTGCGATTCCTCTGACAATCCCATTCTCAAGAATCTGGAGCGCTTCTATGACTACTTCATTGCCATTCGCATTTTTTGAAAGGACTTTGAGTGCATCATAAACCTTAGGAACCTGCTGATCAAAAGCAACTTCCACAACGACTCATTTTACTGAAACGATTTTCCCTAGCATGATAGCGTATAAAAAAGATAAAAAGTCAGATTTTTTTGTTTTCTTGTTTTCCTCTTTAATTCACAAGTGGGATTATTCAATCGCTGACTTTGAACTCACGATTTCACTGATTTCTTGAGTAACTTTAGTTTGTCTGGTTTTATTGTAGAGGATTTTGAGCTGAGTAATGACTTCCGTGCAGTTATCTTTTGCACTTTTCATCGCAATCATTCTGGAGGCGTGCTCGGTAGTTTTATTGTTCAATACCGCTGAATACAAAATATTTCTAATCATTAGATTGAGAAACTCAAACTTAAATTCAGCTAAATTCGGCTCGACCATCAGTGTTCTATTTTCATCAGTGCTGAGTTCACTTTCCTCTAGCTTAATAAAACTCACAAAATCTCCCAGGCTTTCCTCATCTAGAGGGTAAAGTTTAAACCTCGTTAAATACTGTTGCATTGTGTTTTTGAAAAAGTTGAAATAGATTTTTATTTTCGAGTATTTCTTTTCTTCCAATGCTTTTTTGATATAGAGAGCAATAGGCTTAGTCTCTTGGAGTCCCACTTTATCTGTAATCACTACTGATCCAACAACATTTCGCCCATTTCTAACGAAATAATCTACTCCCTTCTTCCCAACTACGAAAATATCAACATTCTCTTTTGATTTTCAGTACTTCTCTTCCATTTGCCTAAAAATCCTTGAATTGATTGCTCAGCAGAGCCCTCTATCACTCGTAGCAACGATCAAGAGCACTTTACCAGAGGCATCTCGCTGCATTTCATCAAAGTCAAAGATATTGACTTCAGATCTAATTTTTCTCAGCACCCAAAAAAATGATCTCATAAATGCCCTATAGTTCATCATCGCAGATTTGAGCTTTTGAAGCTTGATCGTAGAGACGATTTCTAGAGCCTTGATGATCTTTTGAAGATTTTTGACGGATTTGATTTTAGATTTTACTTGCTTAATCGCAGCCATCTTCTGAAAAATCAGGAAATAAAAGATAAAAAGTCAGAGTAGTATTTCTTGTCATTATTTTTTCGAGCTTCTCTCCTTGATCTTGAGGAGTTTTAAGTCAGCAGTCAATTTTTGTAAGTGAAGATAAGCTCTTTCTATTTCTTCATAGTCTCATTCGGATCTGATTTGCTGAATCTGAGTCTCAAGTTTTTGCTTCATCTCCTGTAAAACTTGCTCATCATTTTGTGGATTAGTCGTAGCTGATGCGACAAAAAGCATCACAGCCTGTCCATCTGTATAGCAGACTCCATCTCCAATCGCGATCGCAATCCGCTCATCTTCAAAGAGGAACTCAGTCCCTTCCAGAAACTCACTCCCCCTCTTTTGAGTTGGGAGTAGTCTGAGAATCCCAGGGCTAACGATAGTCGTCAGCGGATTATGATGGGGGAGGATTCCAATGAGTCAGCTTTTTGTCGGGATTTCAACACGCTCGACCGATCCATCAAAGATTACTCCACTGATCGTATGTACTCTTAGTAGCATCAGCTATGAAATAAAAGGTAAAAAGTCAGATTTCTTTTGTTTGTCATCGTGAGACTCATATCAACTTCGTCATCGCGAGGCGAAGCCGCGGCGATCCAGGACAAAATAGTTCTTTATTTGAAGTCTATCTGGATTGCTTCACTTCGTTCGCAATGACAGTCAGAGATGTCGCTTTGCGACGGAGGAGGTTGAATAAATACTAAAGCCCCTCAGTCTCGCTACGCATGTTCCTCGTATCCACCTTCTTTAAGCACCTCGGCAATGAGTTTTTTGATCGAAGATTCAATCTCCTCAGAAAGCTCCTGTTCTTGAGCGATCTTTTCAGCAAGTTCTTGATAGCTTGTATCCAGTTTCTGATACAGATGCTTTTCTATCTCTCCCACCGCTGAAAGAGGAATTTTCTCCAGATAGCCATTGATCCCCGCATACAGAAATACAACTTGCTTAAAAAATGGAATCGGAGAATCATTAAATTGCTTGAGCATCTCCATAAGCTTCTTCCCATGATCGATTTTCTTTTTGGTTGTAGGATCCAGATCTGAGGCGAATTGAGCAAAACTTGCTAATTCATGGTAGGTTGCTAGTTCTAGCCTTAGTTTTCCTGCTACTTTTTTCATGATCTTGGTTTGAGCAGTTCCCCCAACACGAGATACCGAAAACCCAACATCCACAGCTGGAGTAAACCCAGCATTAAAAAGATCCGTTTCAAGGAAAATCTGTCCATCAGTAATAGAGATCACATTAGTCGGAATATATGCTGAGATATCTGAATCTAGTGTCTCAATAATCGGCAATGCTGTCAGGCTTCCTCCTCCTCGTGGCAAATCTACTCTCGCAGCTCTTTCAAGCAATTTTGAGTGGAGATAAAAGACATCTCCTGGAAAAGCTTCTCTCCCTGGCGGTCTCCTCAAAAGCAAGCTCACCTCACGATACGCAACAGCATGTTTTGAGAGATCATCATAGATGATGAGCGCATCTTTCCCATGTTCCATAAAGTATTCTCCCATCGCACATCCTACATAGGGAGCGATATATTGTACCACACTAGGAGAAGAAATCGGAGCATTGATTACGATAGTATAGTCCATCGCTCATTTTTCTTTGAGCATTTCAACGATTCTTCTGACTTTTCATTCTTTTTGTCCGATGGCAACATAGATACAGTAGACATCTTTTCATTTTTGGTTGAGAATCGTATCAGTAGCGATAGTAGTTTTTCAGGTTTGCCTATTTCAGATGATGAGTTCTCTTTGTCCTCTACCAATAGGTACCATAGCATCAATAGCTTTAATTCAGGTTTCTAGAGGGACACTAACTCATTTTCTTGAGATCACTCCAGGAGCAACCTTTTCTACGAGTCAAAAATGCTTTGGGATGATAGGAGCTCACTCATCTACGGGTTGTCCTAGCCCATCAAGTACTCTTCAGAGATATTCTTCTCCAACTCCTACCTGAAAGATCTGTCCAGTTGCTAGGACAGTATCTCCCTGCTCAAGACTACTTGGCTCCCCAAGGATCAATACCCCGACTCATTCAGAGGACAGATCAAGCACCAGTCCCTTGAGTCCGTTTTGAAAAGTAACGATCTCAGAAAACATCACATTATCTAGTCAAACTACGGTTGCAACCCCATCTCTCAGCTCAACGATTTCTCCTTTTTTAGAAAAATCTACCTCAAGGTTCGCACCATTGATTCAGGTTTCAATTTGTTTGAGGAGTTCCTGTACTATAGACATCGTATTGTATATTTTAGAGTAAAAATAGCAAAACTTAGGAGAAAAAAGATTAAAAATCAGATTTTAGGAGCCTTTCTAGATCCTCATCAAGTGACCTAGAAAAGATATAGCCCTCTCCCTTGAGCTGAATCCAGAGATCATCTCAGGATTTTTTTTGATAGGTTGTCAGCTCAGCCTCTTCAAAGTGCTCTTCTAGATAAGCTTTAATAGCCGGCTCAATCTCTTGAATATCTCAGCTGAGAGAAAATTTCTTTTTAGTCTCCAGCTTTTCTCTAAAAATTGAGAGTTGCTGACTGAGTTTTTTGCTATCCAAGAGCCCAAGAGGTCAAAAAGTCTGAATCGCTTCTCCGATTTCTGGCTGAAGCTCAGAGATTTTATTCTGATAACTCTCAAGTGTCAGTTTTTTCCCATACTTTTCTACAAGAACTTTCAGGATTTCCAAGAGCTCCAGTGCTGTCAGTGTTGTCAGTGTTGCTGCTTTTTTATGAGGCATGAGGAGAAATCTAGGAGATAAAAATTATTTTTCAATATCTTTGATGAGAGCTCAAATATATTCATCTTTGAGTTCTTGATCATGGTTGAGAAGTCTTTTTACGACCTTTTTTGAGGTGGCTTTTACTGAATCCACTCGTGCATCTTTGAGTTCTTTTTCAAGCCTCGCAGTAGTTTTTTTGGCATCATCGATGATGATTTCAGCCTTACCTTCAGCATCACTCAGAATTTTTGTCTTTTGCTGTTCAGCGAGGAGATGCGCTTCATGAACGATTTCTTTTTTTCTTTTTTCAGCTTTTTGGAGAATATTGTCTGACTCTTTACGAGCAAACTCAATCATCTTCTTATACTCAGCATCAGCTTTTTTAAGCTTGTTGAGGAGTTGGGTTCTTTTCTCAATTTGCTGGACGATCTTGTCTCAGAGAAACTTCCTAAAAAGCAGTACAAGCACTAGAAAGTTCACGATCCCAGCAATTACCAGATCATAATGAATATCCATTGAGCTAAAAAAGGAAATAAAAGTCAGATTTTAATTTGTTTGGTCATCGCGAGGCGAAGCCATAAAGCCCCCCACGGCTTCGTCGTCTCCTCCCCTAGCAGGGGGAGGTTGAAGTTTGAGATATTCCCCCTCTGATAGGAGGGGGTAGGGGTAGGTTTTCCCTCTTATCCAATCAACTTAAACGCAATAATCAATCCATAGATCGCACATGACTCAATCAACGCAATTCCCAAAATCGTCAATACCATATAGCTTGAGCTGAGTTCAGGGTTTTTACCCATATTATCTAGTGAGGTCTTGGCAACCCATCACTCAACGAGAGCAACCGCAAGCCCAGAGAGACCAACTGATAGGCCAGCTGCGATATACATATATGGATTTACCATATTTGCAGGATCGACCTCGAGAATCTTGAATGCAACGATCAATCCATAGATCGCACATGATTCAGTCAGCGCGATAAAAAGGATCATATAGGTCATAAATTTTCCCCTCATATCAGGGTTTCTCAAGATTGAGTTGAACGCAGCGACAGCAATCATAGCTTCACCAACTGCGGCTCCGATCCCAGACAAAGCAACAGCAAGTCCAGCTCCTAAAAATCCAAATCCATCCATTATCATATACAAAAGAATATAAAAGTCTGATTTTTTATTTTTTTTGCCTCTTTTAAGTGATTATCACTCTTCTGTAGCAACTTTGATAAATATCGCGGTCAAAAGCGCAAAGACAAACGCTTGAATCACCGCGGACAAAAGCCCCTGAGCAATCACGATCAGCGGAAGCACCAAGGGAAGCTCTCGACCACTCAGTCAGATACTCAGTGCCTTGAGCCCAGCCATCAGCATTCCCAATAGAATAGTTCCAGAGGTGATATTTCCTGTCAGCCTAAAGGATAGAGAAACCACCTTTGCTAAATATCAGATGATATCTAGCAATCCAGTAAATATCCCAACCACAATATCAAAGAGTTTCATCACTGCTCGTAGCGGATAATAAGCTCGGGCAGACATTTTTCAGCGTTCTATCTTGATGAGTCCTTTCCCGAGAACTGGGAAATATTCATACAAAAAGTGTCAGAATCAGAGTTTTTGAACTTGAAGATACAGCACCAATCATACCACGACTATCGCCATCGCGATATTAAAGTCAGTATCTGAGGTCGGAGCTGTGATGTAGTTTTCTAGTCAGGGGAACATGGTCCCGAGAAAGTCAAACAGCACACCAATCAAATTTGCAAACAAAATCACAAAGAAAACTCAGATGACAAATGACTTTACCCAGTATTTTTGCTTTTCTCAGATAATATCTGTAAAAAATCCATAAATCTTTTCAAACAGCATCTCAAAGAGCCCAATACAGCGCTCTCAAAAGGTCTTAAAAAGCTGATTTTTCTCAGATTTGAACTTTTGATAGCCAAAGATAATTATCAAAATCAACAAGAGCAAAAAAAGTTCTCCTCTCAGCAAAGGAAGAGGAAAACCCTGAATCCACTCAAGGAATCCTAAACTCCATGACTGGGTAATTGCTCGTAGCTGATCTAAAGTAGGCATCGGCTTTTATTTTTGTTGAGTAAATTTTTATTTCTCAGTTATAATCAGATTCCGTTTGTCATCGCGAGGCGAAGCCTTGGCGATCCAGATATTTAACAGACAAGTTTGCTTTCAATCTAGATTGCTTCGCTACTGCTCGCAATGACTTCTGGTCATCGCGAGTGAGTGAAACGAACGCGGCGATCCAGATAGTTAAGAAATTGATTTGATCTCAAGCTGGATTGCTTCGCTGTCGTTCGCAATAACTCGGAACTATCCTTCTATAAGATCTGATAGATCTTTCCAATAGGGATTGATACTCTCAATCAAAAGTAGCTTCTGTTTTCTATTTCAGGATTTTAACTGTTTCTCTCTTTGAATTGCTTGTTCAATAGTGTCTAATTCTTCATAGTATACAAGCATATTTAGACCATACTTAGCTGAAAATCAATCCACAAGTTTTTGTTTATGTTCTGTTATTCTTTTTGAAAGATTGCTAGTCACTCAAATATAGAGTGTCCCATTCTGCTTATTGCTAAGAATATAGATATAACCTCTTTTCATTTACTATTATAATAGGTAAATGGAAATTTATACTATTCTGGATTATTTCACTCCGTTCGCAATGACAGTTTGTCATCGCGAGTGAGTGAAACGAACGTGGCGATCCAGATATCTAACAGACAGGTTTTCTCTTAATCTGGATTGCTTCGCTAATGCTCGCAACGATGGTCAAAGGAGTCTAATGACGCTCTCTACTCTCTACACTTCGACTCACAATAAGGCGACGGACTAAGCGCAGACCACTTTCAAAGTCCAGCACCATTATCACAGGCACAGAAACATCCAGATGGCTTTTCATCGATATACTTGATCGCTCAAACCTTGGCTGGAGTACAAGCTTCTGTATCATTTCCAAGCTGAACCATACCGTTAACCTCCACGCTACCTGGGATAGAAGTCGTAGGCACACCGATCGCTAGCCCCTTCTCAGCTCTGATAAGGAAGGTCCCATCCTTAGCTGGAGTAAACCATTGTCTTACTCAACCTCTGTTGAGATTATCACTCCAGATAAAAGTATTATTGCGAGATTGTCCTCTATTTTGTGGATCAAAGTTGATCTTAGATCCAGCGACAAAGTTATTTGCTCACTTTACAGTAGTATCTTTCCCCCCAATAATTGTGTTTCAGTTTCATGAGATTTTATTGGTTTTCCCGACTCCAATAAAGTTAAAGTTTCACTGAATATCTCCATCATCTCCTCCAGCAATCACATTATATTGAGAATTTGATTTGATTTTGTGATGAGATCCTCAAAGAATTACGATTCCAGTTGAGTTTCAAAAAATTTTGTTATTTTCTCCAACAACTGTAATAGAATCATTCCCAGCAAGAGAGTTATCTGTACCATAAAAGAGTGCAGAATGTTCAGCTTTTTTGTCTAGTGTATTCCTATTGCCTCTGTGCTCGACAAAGAGGTTTCCACTGATGACAGGGTTATAATTTTTGGCACTGATGGTCGCAGAAGGAGGGATCTTTCCATCATCTCCTTTCATCCCTCAGGTGCTAAAGACCATCTGCTCAATATGCTGTACCTTGTGATCTAGGTCTGTTTTGATCTCAATAGCCTTGGTCAGGTAGGGGAAAAATACGACTCCTCCAAGAGTTCCTCCAAGGAGTGCGATGAGTGTAGCCTTGTTGCTGGATGTGAAGCGTGAGTTGTTCATGATATCAATCTCGTCAAAATAAAATGATGCTTAAAGCATTTTAGCTCAAGTATACTCAGATATCTCAGTATTGCAATTTATTTGCAAGGAAATAAAGTACTTGTGCTTGACATTTTGGGGAAAAGTGATATATTTGGCGGTAGATGTGTGGATCATTAACAGTAAACAGCATGAAAACAAAAATCAAAAAGCTGATGTTGACCATCGTGTTGGTCCTCAGTGCAGTAGTTCTCTCCCCTGCACAGACTAATTACGCTAGTACAAAAAAGGTGCTAGAGGGTGCAAATCCGCAAGTTTCTATTACTGAATTAGCGGTAAATATTCGTCCTTATAGTGATGCGAATAGGACTCGAATTCTAGCGAAAAATGGTATAAAATTTGCTATCACTTTCCCAGAATCTTATCAAAATTTAAGTATTGTGAGAAGAGATACAAATATTCTTATCGTTGGAAGGGAAATTCAAGTAATTGAACCAGGACACCTAAGTTTTACTTATACCTATACTGAAAATGGAGTATCCTATACTTGTGATATTCTAGGTGATGTAAACTACTATGGTGAGCTAAAGTATCAGGGAAGAACCAATCTGAGAGATAATCCTATTGTCGTGACAAATGCGAATAAGAATGATTATCTTACTATTCCTCAGGCCTTTGCTGGTCTAGAGTGGTTGCTTTACAGAAATGTGTTTGACAGTGATCAGAAAACTATTGATTACGATAAGTTGGCTGAATGTCAAAATACTGCATTTTCACGAAAAAGAGTTATTTCATTTGAGGAATTATTGACACTAAAAAGTGATCAAATTGTAGGTGGAAAGTTAGAACTTTTACTACTTTTACAAGATGATACTTCAAATGCTCTCTCAAATGGAGTTCCTGGTGGTACGAGTGTACAAGCGATCACGCTTGTAGACGCTCGAACCTACAATCTGAGTCTCTCACGAGAAGGACAAGGAACAGTCTCTGTATCCAAGAGTCAATTGAAAGCTGGAGAAAGTGCTACGCTTACTGCGCAAGCTGCTCAAGGCTGGAGATTCGATCACTGGGAAGAAAATGTTCAGAACTTAGGTGCTACAAATCCTCTTACTGTAACGATGGGAACTCAAGATCGCTCTATCAAAGCGGTCTTTACAGAGATTCCTAAGGTTAGGGTAACTCTACAGATCCTAGATACCAATGGTCAGAAATTAGCTGATCCTCAGTATCAAGATGTAACGAGTGGAGGAAGTGTTACTTTCCAAGTTCCAAACTTAGCAAATGTGAATTTCAAAGGCTGGAAAAGAAGTGGTCAAATTGTTGAGACAGGAAATACCTATACGCTATCTAATGTCACACAAAATGAGACTATCCAAGCTGTCTTTGAAGTTCCAGTGCAGTCTATTAGTCTTTCTTTCACTGAGTTGAATCTGAAAGTAGGAGAAAGTAAGCCTTTGCCTAGTGTAACTGTGATTCCATCAAATGCCACTGATCAAACTATTACTTGGGTTTCAAATGATCCAGGTATAGCAAAGATTGAAAATGGCAAAGTAGTTGGGGTAAGTGCAGAATCAGTTGATCTTGTTGCAAGTTCATCAAATCAGAAAAAGGCCACATTCAAAGTGGTGGTTCAACCTGTGAAACATACGGTAACCGTAGAGTTAGTAGCAGAAGGAACAA
>CAUUID010000014.1:0-28622 GCA_963545225.1 uncultured bacterium | reverse complement strand
GAGTTACAATCGCTCCGCTATTCGCTTCCGTAATTACAACAATCGGAGTAGTATCCCCTGTCTCTGCCTGCACTTCTGCAAGGATAAACTTCGCCTCTTTTCAGCTTAAAGCTTCTGCCAGTGAGAGTGCCGTTTCATTTCCCATTTGTGAAATATCTCCGCTCAATACCTTCTCCTCTTGCGGCAAGACTCCACAGCCACTCAAAACTACTACACCAGCGACCAATAACCAAAGTCAGATTTTCCTCATCTTCTTCCACTTAGAAATAAAAGCGAACTTAAAGGTAAAGATTATAGATCAAAAGTCAAGTTAACGAAAAAGCCTCTAGGTTTTCCTAGAGGTTTTTTTATATGTAGAGTTAGAGTGGAATCTCACAAGTCTTTACTTTATAGCTTCCAATAACAGTTTTTCCATCATCCTTTTCTCATAATGTAGAGAGAAGATCAGGATTTGATTTATAAGGTTCTACAAGACGTCCTTGAGTTAATCTCCTCAAAACTATTTTTTCTGGAGTGATTTGAGAGACTCTTCGATCTCACTCTTGTCTAATGTATCACTGAGAATTTTCTAAGATACTACCTTCTCCTTTGCTATAAAGCTTATCATTGATTACGAGATAATTTCTATAGGAATCTTCTCCGTAGGGTCTTGTACCAAAGATAAAGTAGTTCTCTCAAGCTTCTCAGTATTCAGCGAGGTTCTTGAGTGATTTACAAAGCTTTGTTTGTCCGCAAAAGAATTCCTCTCGAGGTTCCCAGCGTTGTTGACAAAGAATCCCCGCACTTTCAATCAACTTCTTCTCAGGCAATCAATGCCTCTTCATAAACTCAGCAAGTACTTTATATTCTCCTATCGGCTCCCAAAGTGATATTCCATCCTCTTTTGATTGACAAACTGGTCATTTAACTTGGTCGTCATCATCTCAGTTAAAAATCCCTTCATTAAAAATAGAGATCATTCCACACCTGCCCCCAAGCCCATCAGTTGATGAAAAGTAAATATCCCCTTGTTCATGCTTACAGTTCACGGCTACCTTATCAATATCAATCGGCTCTCATTCTGCAAACGGTCTCACTTGAATAGGCGTACACTTCGGGAATTGAGACATAAGAGTTTCCCCAGTCAAAACTTCCTCCTCTTGAACAACCTCTCCACTCATCACTTCCCCACTCAACATCTTCTCCTCTTGCGGCAGCACTCCACAGCCACTCAAAACTCCTACTCCAGCGACCAAAGACCAAAGTCAGACTTTTTTCATCTTCTTCTACTTAAAAATAAAAGTGAATTTGAAGATAAAGATCCTACAACAAAAGTCAAGCTAATGCCCCTAGGTTATTCCTAGAGGTCTTTTTATTTTGACAGAATTATACTTAGATATTGAATACGACAAAATCCTTATATAAGATTCTATCAGGTCGATTTCCACAATCCTTCTCCTCAAAAGATTCAATTCTCTGATATGAAGTACAGACAAGATTTGGCAATCGCTTAGCCACCATTTCATGTCAGACGTTAGTAACGATACTTTGAAAAAAATATTTTTCATTGAATCACAAAACCTCAGACAGAAATCATTCTCTTCATCATATATCAGATATTGCCCCTGAGTAGGCGTCTTGATATTGCTGACTATTAAGAATTTTTACCCCTAAAATCTCTACGAATCCTGATCTTCATAATGGACTATTATCATCCTGTAGTTCCCCAGCTTCTTCCTTCCCATAGAGCAAAAAGGTTGGTTGGTCGTTATTTCCATTTCTATCTCAGTTTACAAAAAGTTTACTCCCCTTAGTCTCTTTCCCAAGCTTTACCTGAAAACCATAGACCTCATTTCTATAGATGAGTGAATCTCCGCTCTGTGTTACAATAGCTCCACTATTCGCTTCCGTAATCACAACAATCGGAGTAGTATCTCCTGTCTGTGCCTGCACTTCTGTAAGGGCAAGCTTCGCCTCTTTTCAGCTTAAAGCTTCTACTGGAAAGAGTTCTGTTTCGTTTCCTGTTTGTGAAATATCTCCACTCAATACCTTCTCCTTCTGTAGCAAGACTCCACAGCCACTCAAAAAAACTATACCAGCGACCAATAACCAAAGTCAGATTTTTTCCATCCGAAGAATATTAAAGATAAAAGAAATTCCTTAGAATAGTCTTCTAAGAAGCTTCAAAGTCAAGTCCTTTTCACAAGGTAAATCAGAACGCAAACAAGGTGAAAGTTATTTCTTGATTCTATTGAGAGTATAATAGCTTCCGTCATAATGGTTAATCAACTGATAGTAATAGTCCTTGTCCGAGAGTAAGGCATACTCCCTCTTAGATCACTCCTCCGTTGTATACGGAACAACTTTGTATTTCATACTTGCTCAGTCTATTGGAAAGACTGCATTTCAGTAGTAGTGCAAGAAATACATTTTATTGTCATGATAATAGAGGTTTGGCTGGTCAAAGGGATCTTTATCAATGAGTTTTCGATTCTTCTCATCTATAGTTCCAGTGTAGGCTTTGATATCTCGAGGTTCACCAGAACTCACATAGGTCTTAATCTCTGGGAATGAAAGCAATCTAAAGTCAGCTTTCTTCTTCTCTCTAATCAAGGCATATCAGTCCTTTGAATATCCTCGTCTATATACTCGATCTTTATCACTTCCAAGATAGTTGGTATATTGTCTGCCTCAATTTCGATAGAACTCTCGACCTTTTTTTCTGATAAATCTCTCTTCTTCCTCTCAGGTTAAAACCTTATATGACTCATCTCTAGGAATAAACGAAAATGTCTGAGGATCTACTGGGAACTTATACGGAGGCAATACAAGGTAGCCATCAGAATAGAGTGCTATATTAAGGTAATACTGCTCTCATGGCGAACCTATAACCTTCATATTAGGAATATCTGACTTTCTAAATCCCAAATTTGATCAAGCACTAAAATCAAATCCACTAAAATGATAAAAATAATAATACTTATCATCCTCAAGGTAGAGATATCCTCAAGTATCATGCCATTGCTGATGTGTTCCTGTCACAACGATCTCAGCATTAAGGATTTTATATTTTCGACCTGGATCGACAAAGAAATCGTAAACATCACTCTCATATTCTGCAACTTTTCAGTTAATATAATATCTTCACGGTAAAAGCTTCATATGTCTTATATCAGGAAATCCTGTTGTATTCATAAATGCGTAATTTTCATTGGGCGTGATGCCTGAGTGCTTATCATTTCAGGTATGAGTCTTTGAGATTCAAGGAGCAGCCGTCGGAGAGTCCCCTTGTATCTGAGATACTTCTAACTGATGCTGAAATCCAAGAAGAAACACAAGACTAAGGAAAAGTGCTAGCATAGCTTAGATTAGGAAGATATAAAAAACTCCTTAGAATAGTATTCTAAGGAGATCCAAAGTCAAGTCCTTTTCACAGGGTAAATCTGGATGCAAGCGGGATGAAAGTTATTTTTTGATTCTATTGAGAGTATAATAATCTCCATCAGAGTGATACAGCATTTGATAATAGTAGTCTTTATCCATAAGAAGTCCATAGCTCGTATCATAATCTTTTCATCTCTCACGAACCTTTTTAATATCTCGATACATGCTTGCTCCATCTATTGGGAAGATCGCGGTTCAAAAACTAGAGAGTGCATACATATGATTGTCATAATAGGCAAGTTCTGGATTTCAAAAAGTATCTTCTAGTAGAAGCTTTCGATTCTGCGTATCAATTTTGCCTTTATAAATCTTTAGATCTCGTGGCTGACCTGTCGTTTCATGGGTTTTGATCTCTGAGAAAGAAAGAAGTTTGAAATCAGATTGTTTTTTTTCTCTCAAGAGTGCATAGTGATAGTTGTCATCAGGGTTGCTCCACCTATAAATCCAATTCTTATCCTCTCCAATATAGTTTCTATACTGCTTACCTCAGTTTCTAAAAAAGCGACGACCATGAGTTCTGATATATTCATCTCACTGAGGTCAGGATTCTGGAAGAGAAGAATGCCATACTCTTTCAGCTGAAAAAGAGAAACTATTTTTATCCACTGGGAAAGCATAAGGTGAAGCAAGCAAATACCCATTACTATATCAGAGTGGAATATCAGCTGCTTGCTCTCCTATAAATCCTAAAAGCTGGAGATTTGGATACTGGGATTTTCTGATTGCCGGATAATAAGCAAGCGGAGTCTTGTCATTTAATGCCATCTCCAACAGATATGTCTCAAGGTAATAGTTATTCTTATCCTCATAGAAGCTCTGTGAATAGCGATTATTGATTGGTTGGAGTGTATCTTCATCTGGCTGCAATCGCTCATCAAGGATCTTATATTTCCACCCCTGAGAAACCCTGAGCGGAAGCTCCCCTGAGAGATTTTCGGTACTCGTTAAGACAAGTTGATCAGCATACTCATCCTCTGCTAAAGCATCAAAAGCATACTTGAGCTCGGCTAGATTTCCTGTGGAGAGTCCATCATCAGGAGCTGTAGGTTGGGAATTTTCAGAGTTTTCATCGCTAAAAGGAGGAAAGTTTGACTGAGAAAAATGTTTAGTATTCCCCGTATTGAACAGCTGTGGATAGGAATAGAATAAAACTAATCACAAGCAAAAGATCAAAACTCAGATCCATTTTTTCATACGAAGAATATTAAAGATAAAAGAAACTCCTTAGATATACTATCCTAAGAAGCTTCAAAGTCAAGTTATTTCTCTTTTCTTAATTCTTCTCTTGCAAATATTTCTCAGCCTCAAGCGCGGCCATACATCCAGTCCCAGCAGAAGTGATCGCCTGCCTATACTTCTTATCCTGCACATCTCCAGCAGCGAAGACTCCAGCGACACTCGTCTGAGTGCTACCAGGTTGCGTCTGAATATACCCAGCTTCATCCAATTCAAGCTGACCATCAAGGAAATCAGTATTTGGCTTGTGACCAATCGCATAAAATAAACCTGAACATTCAATCAGCTTTTTTT
The DNA here is from genome assembly GCA_963545225.1 of uncultured bacterium. Classification (GTDB taxonomy): domain Bacteria; phylum Patescibacteriota; class Gracilibacteria; order Absconditabacterales; family Absconditicoccaceae; genus HOT-345. The sequence goes on along the minus strand of CAUUID010000014.1, from coordinate 23,669 downwards.
CTTGAGTTTGATTATTAACTACTCGAACTCCTTCCAAGAGCTGATTTCCTACTGCCTCAACTGCTTCAGTATTCCAGAGGAAAGTGATTTTTGGGTTATTGAGTGCCCTTTCCTGCATCACTTTAGAAGCCCTGAGCTGTTCTCTTCTCACAAGCACAACCACTTCACTTGCAAAATGTGTGAGATGAATCGCTTCTTCCATCGCAGCATCTCCTCCTCCAACTACTAAAATCCTCTTATTTCTAAAGATTGGAAGCCCTCCATCACAAATCGCACAAGCAGAGATCCCCTTCTGCCAAAAGAGTTCCTCTCCTGCGATATGCATTCTCTTTGCTGTAGCTCCAGTCGCGATAATCAAGCTATCAGCTGTAAATACATCAGATCAAACTCTGACTTCAAATGGTCTTTTACTCAAATCAACACTTTCAACAGTCTTGGTCTGAATTTCTGCTCCAGAGTTGAGTGATTGCTTCCTCATCTGACTCATCAATTGACTACCATCGATTCCCTCTGGAAAACCTGGGAAATTCTCTACAACGGTTGTAGTCGTAAGCTGACCTCCAGCAGCGATCCCACCAGCCATAAATCCCTCAAACATCAACGGTTCAAGTAATGCCTTTCCTGTATAAATTGCTGCAGTATGTCCAGCAGGTCCAGACCCGATAATAATAACTTTTCTATGATTCATATCTTAAATTACAAAAAAACTAAAAAGCTGACCTTTTTTATAGGAATCAGCTTTTTCTTTGCAAGGAGTTTTTTAGAAAACTCTCTACTCTAATACAATCTCATCAGCCCCAAAATCCGCCTCAGCACTACCAGAGTTCACCTCGACTTCTGCTGCCTCATCAGACGACAAAGCTCAGCTTTCTCATCTTTTGCTTGCCTCACCAAAAATCTCTCCAGCCTTGCACACTCCATTAAAGAAATCTGCCTCTACACATTCACTTCCATCAGCAAAAACGCAGTAGCCCTGGAGTCTTCAGCTCTCCTCTCTCATCTCTAGATTCCCCTCATGATCCAAACAATACAAAGAAATCTGATCTTGGAGACTTGGCTGGAATTCAGGAGTGTTTTGCATTCCACACCCAGCAAAACTCAATACTGAAAGAGTTATCAAAACAAACCTAATTCTCTTCATAATCATATACAATAATACTTATAAAAGCAGTTTGAAGACATCCAGTAACAAAACAACCTACCTCTTCCTTCTAGAAAATCCCCTCTTTCCTTGACCAGAAGATGAACCACGATCCATTTTTGCCTTAGAAATCAGTGATTTTCCTTTCACCTTACGAGATTTGAAAGCATGAAGGATATGTTCAGCCTCTAGATACGGCACAGTCACAAAAGAGAAATCCTCCATCACTCTCACATCATCAATCATCCTTGCCTTTACCCCAGTTTCAGTCACCAACATATCCACTAAACTACGAGGACTATAACCAGCTTTCTTTCATAAAGCAATAAAAAGTCTGGATTTTCCAGTCGTATCAATCTTTACTTCACTAATTTCCTTATACATCTGAGGATTAAAACTATCATCGTAGTTAAGCCTCAAGAGCGCTGCAATCACTTCTTCTGGAGTATGCGTTTTGGTAAGCTCTTTTACAATCGGCAGATATTCGGTGTATTTTTGCCCATCAAGCACTGCATCAACATCTCTAGAGAGCTGCTCTTTCTTTTTTGCAATAATCTCCTCTGCTGAAGGAATTACTCACTTTTGAATATCAGTCTTAGTAATCTTTTGGAGAGAAATGAGCTTTCTATATTCCTGTGGAGTCACAAAACTAATAGCAATTCAGGTTTTTCAGGCCCTTCCTGTTCTCCCAACTCTATGCACGTACCTTTCAATCTCCTGAGGCAGAGCATAATTGATCACATGGGTAATATCGTTCACATCAATTCCTCTAGCGGCCACATCAGTCGCAACAAGGATTTTCGCAGTCTTATTTTTAAACTGATCTAGGATCGTTTCTCTCTGCTTTTGCAAAATATCTCCATGCAAACCATGAGCTTGATATCCTATTTCCATCAATTTCCCAGTTACAAAGTCAACATCTAGCTTTGTCTTACAAAAAACAATCCCATAAAAATCTGGTTCTACATCAATGATTCTACAAAGTGCATTCAACTTATCCTCCTCTTGCACCTCAAAATAAATCTGAGAAGTCTGAGTTGTCGTCATCTGATCATTTTTCACAGAAACGAGTTGATAGTTCCCCATATATTTTTTAGCAACTGAGAGAATTTCTTTAGGCATTGTCGCAGAAAATAAGAGAACCTTTTTATCAGGATTTGCTTTTTTGAAAATTGTCTCAATATCATCAATAAATCCCATATTCAGCATCTCATCTGCTTCGTCAAGAATGAAATATTCCAAACTATCAAGCTTCAAACTTCCACGATCTAAATGATCAATCACTCTACCTGGGGTTCCAACAATAATATCTACTCCCTTTTTCAAAGCTGAAATCTGAATAGTATAAGACTGTCCTCCATAAATTGAAAGGACTCTCAGCTCTTTTCCTGTTTGAAAGGATTCAATTTCCTCTGCTACTTGGTTTGCAAGCTCTCTAGTAGGTGCAAGGATCAATGCCTGAGGACGATGAGTCCCCTGAAGCTTTTCAATCAATGGTAGTCAAAAAGCCGCGGTTTTTCCTGTTCCTGTAGCAGCCTGACCGATAACATTCTCCTCTCCAGCTAAGAGCAATGGAATCACCTTTTCCTGAATAGGAGAAGGCGTTTTATAACCCTTTTTTTCAAGTGCTACTAAAGTCTTCTCAGTGAGTCCGAGTTGCTTAAATGTTGTCATAATCTGTGATTTTGAAAATCTAAAAACGGTAACCCAAAGCCAAATCTGGCCAAGAAATCACCGTTTTTTGTTAAGATTCAGAGATTTTTCTACCACAGCCTTGAAGTTATAAGTAACTATAGTAAAATCCTGATCAATTACTAGGGATTCTTTAAAATCAGCTTTTTTACTATAAAAAATACCTTGTTAATCATGACAAAAAAGATATAGATACCAAAATGGTTTTATATTTTTATAGCAATAATGTACAAAAAAGCATTCCTTGCTCTTTCTATAGGAATCCTGTTTTTAGCAGCGAGTATCCTCGCCTCTCTCACCACAGCAAAAACTGTCCTAAATGGAGTCTCTACAACAGCTCTGGTTCTAAAAGTGAAAACCAATGTTAACTACACAAGTCAAAACACTAAAAATTCATTAAAACTAGAATATCAATGCGGAGACTCAACCACAAGAACTTCTTGGACAAAACCATCAAGTACTTACCATGAAGAAGGATCAGAGCTCCGAGCGTTTTGCAATCCAAATGATCCTGAAGACATCACAATCATTGATGGAACAGTATATGGATTCGCCGCCTTTCTCACCCTTAGCATTCTAATCGTGATTTGAGGGATCTTACTGCTTAAAAAAGCTATTAAAATCAGCGCTAAAAAGAAAAAATTAAAAGAAATCTGAACTCCGATTTTGCTTGAGATCGACTCTCTAAAAGCAACATGAGTTGTAATGAATAATAAAAGAGAATATCTTATCAAAGTGAACTACAAAGGCGAAATCCTAACAAGCGATGAACCGATCTATTATCAGCCTAATAACTGAAAAATCACAGTCTATATCAATACTATCGATCCAAGCGAATACTGGATTGATACTAAAAGCATTATTGAATAAAAATAAAATATCCATTTTTTGCTAAGATCTAAAAAATGATTATACTTAACATCAGATTTTTATCTCTATAAGTAAAAAACGATGTATACAAAAGCTTTTATTCCTCTTTTAGTAGGTTTAATATTTGCGGGAGTTGGGATCTATATTTGCTGGACACCAACGGAGCTCATGCTAAATGGACTTAGTTCAACAGCAAAAGTTATAGAAATCGAGGAAAGCATTGACTCAAAAGGAGATACCATGTATACACCTAAATTCCAATATCAATGCGGTAGTGAAGAATTACATGAACAACGGTCTAATATTAAGTCAAACACCTCTTATAGTATTGATGAAATCGTAAACATCAAATGTGATCCTCAAAATCCAGAGAAAATGACAGTGATGGAGCTATCTACATTCTTATTGTTTCTCTTACCTGTAATTGGGATAGCTATAAGCATTTTTGGAATTATCTTGCTAAAAAAAGCCATTAAAATCAGTGCTAAAAAGAAAAGATTAAAAGAAATTTGAATTCAATTAACTCTGAATATAACAGGGATTCACGAAAGTTGAGTTATTATTAATGGAAGGAAGGAATATCTCATTGATGTAGAACACAAAGGAGAAATACTAACAAGTGATGAGGGAATCTTTTCCCCAATAAACAGCTGAAAAATCACAGTCTATATAAACCCAACAGATCCAAGCGAGTATTGGATTGATACTAAAAGTATTATTGAAGAATAATAATAGAAAAACCTGATCAAAAGTCAGGTTTTTTCTAATGTATTCTAAAAAATTTACTTTACTTTTTCTATCAATTTAGCTCTCAATTCCTCAAAGCCTTTTCACTCCTTAACTGAGATAAACACACAGTTAAAGTCCGAATATTTCTCCCTAAGCTGTGCAATTCTCTCCTCATCAGCTTTATCAATCTTATTGAATACAAGAATCTTATCCTGATGAGCTCAAATATCGCTCAAAACCTTATGGACAACCTCTATTCTCTCATCAACGAACGGATCACTCGCATCAATAACATGAAGCAAAAAATCTGACTCAATACTATCTTCCAACGTTGAAGAGAAAGATTTTACCAATTTTGGAGGCAAATCTCTGATAAATCCAATCGTATCGTTAAGCAAAACCTCCTTACCAAGTCAGGTTTCTGGATTTGTAATCAGATAACACTTTCCAACATTCGTCCCAAGCGTCGCAAAAAGCTTATTTTCAGCCAAAACACCCTTATTAGTCAAAGCATTGAGCAGTGAGGACTTCCCAGCGTTAGTATATCAAACGATTCCAATCGTTGGCATACCCTTCTTTTTACGAGCATCACGATGGAGTTTCCTCATTTGTTCGTATTCAACAAGCTTTTTTTCTATTTTCAAAACCTTCTCCTTCAAATGCCTCTTCATTCTTTCTGTATTGGTTTCTCAGATTCCTCTTGTTGCTCAACTTCCACTTCCAGAAGAACCTCCCTGCCTACTCAGTTCCATCCCCATTCCATAGATTCTAGGTCCCATATGCTTAATCGCAGCAAGCTCAATCTGAAGTCTAGCTTCACCTCACTCTGCATGTTTCTCAAAAATCTTCAAAATCAGATCAATCCTATCTCGAGCGACCATCTTTTCTTTGAGATTTTGTTCCTCACTGACTAAACGCAGCTTTTCATTGATCGCATAAATCTGAGCAGGTTTTAGCGCATTTCCGATTACAAGCAGATTTGCCTCCAAGCGAAGCATATCTTCTACAATTTCCTCAAGCTTCCCTTTTCAAACATAGGTTCTCAAATCTGGCTGATCTTTTTTCTGATACTTTTGCAAGACTACAACTCCTCCATAAGTATTGACAAGATTTTCGAGTTCTCTCATTCTATCTTCTAGAATCTCCCTTGAAGTCTGTTTGTCGACAAGATCTACTAAAAAGACACGAAGAATTGGCTGTTGTTCTATTTGCATTTCATCTTCTTATTCAAATAAAAACTCCCATTTCCACTGATAAATATAAACAATCTCTATTCAAATGCAAATAAAAATCTGATCTCAACGATGGACGATAAGTCATTACGAGCAATAGCAAGTCCAAAAGGTATCAAAAATCTCAATAAAATCTTGTGAAAAAAGAAAAAGTCCTTATACTTGAGTAAATACCCTTTACCACTATCAAAATAAAACCTATGAAACGACTTGCAAAACTATTCCTTTGGATCATCAAACTTCGCTATACCGTGCAAATCACCTGACTTCCAAAGAAAGCAAAAAATCAGACTTTTCTTATATTACCAAACCATATCTCTTTCCTAGAGCCTATGCTTATTTGGAGTATTTTTCGTCCATATACAAAAATTAGACCTGTTGTTACAAGCTTCTTTGCAGAGAATCGTATTTTGGCTCCTATTTTCCGCCTCATCGGTGCAATTAGCGTTGAGGAAAATCCATCTAATCAAAAAAAAGATTTCTCTGAAAGCATTAACTCAAGCCTCTCAGAACTCAAAAACGCACTCAAAAAATCTGACTCAGTTCTTTTATTCCCATCAGGGCAGCTTGCAGGACAAGGACTAGAATATCTCTGAGGTAAAAAGTCAGCCCTTCTCGCAGTAAATGCAGCTCCTGAAAATACAAAAATTCTTACAGTTCGCATCCAAGGACTATGGTGATCTATGCGATCCAAAGCTCGAACAGGAGAAAGTCCAAACCTCTTCCGAAACTTTGCTAAAGCAATACGATATCTCGTTGCAAACCTCATATTCTTCCTTCCAAAAAGAAAGATCACGATTGAAATCGTAGAACAGACTGACTTTCTCAAGGAGCAAGCAACCACTTCCCTTGAAACATTCAATCATAATTTAGAAAATTTTTATAACAAAAAAGGAGAAGAAAAAGTCAGTTTTCTCCCCCATTATTTTTACTATAACGATGTAAAAAATAGGGCATTACCGGATTTTATCCAAGACTCAATCAAAAGCCTAAAAACAACCAAAACCTACAATACACAAAATTTTAATCCTGAAATCATCGAAACGATCTTTTCAGAACTCAAAACACTAAAACAAATTCCTGCAGAAACAACACTTTCTCTTGAACAAAACCTTATTCTTGATCTGTATTTAGACTCATTGGATATGGCAGAAATCAAAAACATCATCCTTGCAAAATACCCATCAGCTTCAAATACTCCAGTACTTGAGCTCAAAACTGTGGCTGATCTGGTCGCAATGGCAATGGGACTTACCCAAAGTGAAGCTTCTAACTTCAAACCTTGTGATTGGAAAATCAGCTCAAAAAAACAAGAACGATTATTGGATGAAAAGCTGAACATTCTTGAACATTTCAAGCTCCAGCGAAAAACAGATAAACAAGCTACTCAAATCTACGACCAACTTTTTGGACTACAAACAAGAAATGATATGGTATTAAAATCGCTTCTCATCAGTGATTATCTGAAAACTATTCCATGAAAACATATCTGAATCATGCTCCCATCTCTCGGAAGCACAAGTATTCTCCTACTTTCAACCTACCTTGCAGAGAAAATTCCAGTAATGATGAACCGAACTCATCCACAAGGCGCTTTTGATCATTGTGTACAGTTTTCAAAAACACAAAAAATCCTGACTTCCAAAAAGTTTTTTGACAAGATCAATATCTCACGATTAAAGGACTATGACTTTATTTTCCTTGAAGATCTCCTCAAAAATATCTCCATCTTCCGCAAAATTAAAGCCCTCATCAAAAGTAAGTTTTTTCCTCTCCCAAAAAAATTAGATCCAACAGCAGTTGTCCTCTATACTTCAGGAAGCGAAAACCTCCCAAAAGCAGTCGAACTTACTCACAAAAACCTTATTACCAATCTTCAGGGAGCTTTAGATATCATGCATATCAAACATGATGAAAGACTTTTCTGCTACCTTCCTCCATTCCATAGTTTTGGATTTACAGTCAATACGGTGCTTCCACTCGTTGCTGGACTCAGATCTATAAATACGCCAGACCCTAACGACTCTCTCACTGTTGCCAAGTTGATCGATCACACAAAACCAACACTCTTAGCGACAACTCCGACCTTTTTGAGAAACCTATTACATATTGCCTCACCAGATCAGCTAACTTCATTGAGATATGTGATCACTGGAGGGGAAAAGTGTAGTGAAGCGGTTTTTGAAAAGTTCAAAAAATCTGTTCCTCACTGAGTGATTCTTGAAGGCTACTGAATCACTGAATGTAGTCCGATCATCGCTATCAATCCTATTGAAAAACAAAAAGCTCAATCTGTGGGAATCAGTATTTGAACTGGTAAAATCAAAATTGTAAATATTGATACAAACCAAGAGATGGCTTCTAATCAAGAATGAATGATTCTCTTCTCTGCACCAAGTGTATTCAATGGCTATCTAGATAGTAGTATTGAAAGCCCATTTCTAGAGATCGACTGAGAAAGATGGTATAAGACCTGAGATCTAGGATATCTAGATAAAAATGGCTATCTTTATATCACAGGAAGAAAAAAGAGGTTTCTAAAACTCTGATGAGAGATGATTTCTTTACCATTTATCGAAAATTTATTACTTGAAAAGTATGGTAGTGATGCATGAGCAAATCTCGCTGTTGAATGAAAGGAAACTGAAGACAATGTAGAAATTACCCTTTTCTGCGTTGATTTCACACCATCACTCAAAGAAGTCAATCTCTACCTCAAATCTAAATGAGTCAATAACCTTATCAAAATCGATCATATAAAACCAATTTGAGAGCTTCCTCTCCTCGGAAGCGGGAAAATAGACTACAAAATTCTGAAATCAATGTGCTAAACCTTTATTTTGCTTTATAACTATGCATTTTCTCGTTTGTTGTGCAACTTCTTGAGAGCTCAAAACCGTTAAAACTCAAATCAAAGCACTAAACCTCAAATCAAACCTAAAAATCTCCTATCTCTGCACAGGAATTGGAAACTATGAAACCATCTATACTCTAACAAAATTCTTGACCGAACACACTGAATCAGACTTTTTCCTAGTAAATATCGGAATCTGCTGACATACTTGCCCACAAACACCACCAAAAGCAATTCAAATCTGAAGAATAAAAAATCTGACTACTCAAAAGGAACTCCTACCTCCACTACCTATAGTATTTGAGCAAATCGCTAGTATCCGATCTTCTGAAACCGTTATGACCGAGCAAACCATAGAAGAAAACTCTTTTGTAGATATGGAAAGCCGAGGAATCGAGCTCGTATGTGATAAATTCAGAATCCCTCGTCTGTTTCTCAAGGTTCCTTTCGATAAAATCTGAACCGAAACGAAAAATTTTGATAAAGAAAAAGCCCTTGAGATGCTTGCAAATCATATCGATTACGAAAGACTTATCAAAAGTCTTACTTCTCAAGAGCTTATACACTAATTCATTTTTTTCAGAAGATTATCAAACGATTAAAAAGCTGATTATTTTGTAGAAAAGTTCAACTTTCATCACTTTTCATCTACGATAACTTTAGACTGTGCTGGGATTTTTCACTCGATAATCTCAAACGCCAACTCATCCAAAAGATAGGTCTGCAAAGCTCTTTTGAGCGGTCTTGCTCCAAACTGAGGATCTCGTCCTTTTTGCGCAAGGAAGCTTTTCGCCTTTTCAGTAAGCTCAACTTCAAGTTCTTTCCCCTCAAAAATCTGCTTGAGATAACCATTGAGCTGCACATCAACAATATCACGAATCTCACGCTCTCAAAGAGCATTGAAAAGCACAATATCATCAAGCCTATTCAAAAATTCAGGACGGAAATGCTGCTGAAGCAATGGCATCATCTTAGATAAAAGATCAGAAAAATCTGATTTCTTATTTTTTTCTCCTTGCTCTAGCAAGAGTTCAGAACCAATATTTGAGGTCAAGATAATAATAGTATTCTTGAAATCTACGGTCTTTCCAGTGCTATCTGTCAATCTTCCATCATCTAATACCTGTAAAAGCAAATGAAAGACCTCAGGATGCGCTTTTTCCACTTCATCAAAAAGTACTACAGCATACGGCTTTCTCCTAACTGCCTCTGTCAATTGTCCTCTCTCCTCATAACCAATATATCCCGGAGGAGAACCAATCAATCTGGATACAGAATGCTTCTCCATATACTCTGACATATCAATTCTAATCAAAGCATTCTCATCATCAAACAAGGTATTTGCAAGCGCTTTTGCAAGCTGAGTCTTTCCTACCCCAGTAGGTCAAAGGAAAAGGAAGGATCCAATTGGTCTATTTGGATCTTTGAGTCCAGCCCTTGCACGACGAATAGCATTCGCCACGAGATGAACAGCCTTTTCTTGTCCAACAACAGACTTTTTCAAAATTTCCTCAAGATCTGCTAGTTTTTGCATCTCAGTAGAAACAAGCTTAGCAACAGGGATTCCTGTCCACTTAGCAATAACTTGAGCAACATCCTCACTATCCACAATATCCTGAGAGGCATTTTGCTGAGCTTTGGTTTCTAGCTCCTCAAGCTGCTTTTGAGCCTGAGGCAATTCTCCATAGCGGATCTGAGCGACTCTATTGTAATCTGTTTGCTTTTCAGCAACTTCTGCCTGATGCTCAAGATTCTTGATAGTCTCCTTCAAAGTCTTGAGCTGCTGAGTTTGCGCCTTTTGCCTCTCCCATTCAGCTTTTTTGATCGTATATTTTTCCTTAAGCTCCGCAAGCTCTTTTTCTATCTGTGCAAGACGGTCTTGCTTTGGTATTTTTGCCATTTGTTTTCTGTGATAATAATATAAAAATATAGCACCAATATTTAACAAGTGCTATAATAGGAAAAAAAATCAGATTTTCAAGAGATTTTTTAGAAAAAATTTTCCTCTACTATCAAAAAAAAACTCTCTCATAGAGGAGAGAGTTTTCTTATCTTCTTAATTAGAGAGAAAGAAAATCCTGAAACTATTCAGCTTTCTTTTCTTTTAAGCAACATGCCTTTCCATCATTATTCTTCTCGCAGCATTTTTTGCAGAAAAGAGACTGAAGAGCGAATCTTCCTGATCCACTTACTGTAAGTGCAACTGCAAGTCCGCAGAGAACTGCATCTAGCTCAATCTTATCCCAATCCCATCCTTTCACATTCATTGCTCCAAGCATAATAATAGCAAGAATTGGCGCCACAAAAGAAACGAAAAGCCCAAGAATAAGCAATGCTCCAAGCACTACTTCTCCAAGTCCGAGCACAAAAAGCCACTGAGCAGGATCCAAAAATGTTAGTCCAAGGTTATGAAAAGCACCACCTACAAATCCAGCCATCCCCTCATTTGCGTTGATGAGCTTTGGTAATCCATGAATAATAAAGATAGCACCTACGATAATACGAATCAAAAGAATAGCACTACATTTTCTGTGTTTCATTGTATATAACAGTAAAAAGTAAAGACAAAGTTACTCTAGGAATTTTCTAATAATTATCAAGAGATTTTTCAAATCAAAAAAACTGATTTAAAAAACTTAAATCAGTCTTCATTTTGAGTTTTTACGTTTCTAACCTTTGAACCACAGGTAGAAACAACTACGAAAGGTAGCATAATAGTAAGGCTCAAAGCTCCACCAGTCCAAAGGAGATCCAAGAACTCCCCACCTCCAAAATACCAAAATACAGAGCTTATGAGTAATGTTCCAGTGATCCATACACCACACCACAAAAGTAGTGTCATGATAACAACCAAACTCTTTTCAAATGCACGCTCAAAAGCGCACTTTTTAAATAATGTTTTACGCATAATTCATTTTATTTAATAAGGGGAAGAATACATATTTATCAAAAAAAGTCAAGATATAAAAAAAGCTGACTTAAGAAACTTAAATCAGCCTTCATTTTTTTCATCATTGAAATAAAATTTTTTGTTCCCAACTCACTTTTTCTCAAAACAGAGAACTCCTATAAAAAATCCCATCATAAGGAGGAAGATTAGCTTTGCATAGTTTTCCACGCCCAACACAGAAACAAAAACCAGCAATATCACCAGCAGCAAAAAAAGAATTTTTGCAGCATAAATAAGAAACCTTTTCATAGAAAATCATTTTTATTAACCAAGGAGAATATAGCTATTCTAATATTTAAATCAAGCTCAGATTCAACCCAACTACCGAGCAAACACAAATAGAACTTATCTCTAATCAATCACCATACAGCTATACCCAAGTTCTTGGATTTTCTGAACTGAGATGGGATATTTAACCTCAGAGAAATTTTCAAGTAAAAAAATCCTCTTAAAATCAGATTCACCATTTTTTTCTTCCTTAAAAATCTGATTATACCTCCAATATTTTCCCTGATATAGGATAAAAGTATGATTTTCCTCACAAATATGATATTTTTTGATTCCAGCTTGAGTAGTCAAGATCTGGCCCTTCAAATGCTGATCAGTTGTTCGCAACTTCAACTGCAAAGGTACAGAAAGCGTATTCTTAATTTTTAAATCCACATAATTATAAAAAACTGTTGCTCCAGAAGCAAAAGGGAGTACTCTTCATGAATCAGGAAACACATCAAAAGAATGCCTATGCCTCTCTAAAACCTCAACATCGAGATGAATAAACATCCAATACAAAAGATTTGAAAGCTGACATAAACCTCCTCAAACTCCAGGGACAACCTCGCCTCCAGAAATCAGCATTCCATCTAAATATCACTCTTTATAACTAGGCTTTCAAATCCTCTCCCAAAACGAAAATACCTCTCAGGGCTGAATAATCAATCCATCTAAATGTCCAGTCGCAATTTGGATATTTTTAATCTTATTTTTTTGCAAAAGAGGATCGCTCTCTCCAAGTTTTCTCATCAGAAGCGACTGATGCCTCACTGCAACAAAAGGCAAATATGATCAATACTCTCTAGCTAGTTTCAATTTTAAATATTGAAAAGAAGCCAGGAATCTCTTAGCAAAGACAAACAAAGGTCTTAACAAAGGGAATCTCATACTCCAAGAGAGTTTTTGCTTAGATTGAAACTCCAAAAGTTCTCTAATCCTTGTCTCAAGCATTTTCCAATCCGATAAAATAATCTAAAAAAGTCCTCACTGTTGAATCACTTTCTTTGGCTGCTGAGATTCACTAAACTCAAGTCCAAATTTAGCAACAATTTCTTCCCAACTATCAAATATTTCAAGTCAGAGTTTTTTTGCTTTTTCTGCCTTTGAGCCAGGCTTCTCTCCGATAAGCATAAAATTAGTCGTCTGAAGTGGATTCTCGTCATACTGATAACCTTTATCTTGCAAGTGTTTGATAAGCACTCCCCTACTGATTGGAAAGCTTCCAGTCAATGAAAAATGACTTCATCACATAGATTCCATCACTTTCTCTTCTGAAATCGGCTTAATACCAACACTCTCAAAAATAGACAAAACTTTTAGATTTTCAGGATTAGAAAAATAAAGCTGAAGACCCTCAATGATCTTTCCTCACACTCCATAGAGCTCAGAAAGTCCCTCTTTATCTCACAAAATATTTGGAATATCGCTCAAGCACTGCACCTTTTTGCTCAGCAAATACTCTGCTAAATCTTGAGCAATTTTCTTTCCAACATTAGGGATTCCCAGTGCATTTAGAAGTCTCCACAACGGTTTTCTCTTCGAGAGTTCAAGTTGTCCAGCAAGTTCAGCAATTTTCTTTTCTCAAAAGTTTGGAAACTTACGAAGCAAAATCTGATTTTCAATCTTTTCTAAAGCATAAATATCAGAGACTGAGCGCAAAATCCCCTGTTGAACCAGCACCTCAATCATAGAATCTCAGATTCCTCAGATATCCATTGCATCCCTAGAAACAAAATGAACAATTTTTTCCTTGATCTGCGCGGGACAAGCTGGATTGGTACAATAGTAGTGGATATCAATATTACTAATAGGTCAATTACAAGCTGGGCAAAAAAGTGGAGGACGGATAAAATCCTCAGTTCCATCTCTCCTTTCTTTAATCACTCACACGATATAAGGGATAACCTCTCAACTCCTCTGCACCCAGACAAAATCTCACTTTTTGATTTGCTTATTTTGAATAAAATCAAAATTATGCAGACTTACCCTAGAAATCTGAACTCCAGAGAGCTGAACCGGCTGAATATTAGCAACTGGCGTGATAATTCCAGTCCTCCCCACCTGAAAATCTACGCTCTGAATCTGACTAGCCACCTGCTGAGCTGGGAATTTATAGGCAATAGCTCGCCTCGGATGATGCTCCGTAGCACCTAATACTTCACGAATACCAACCTGAGAAGCCACCTTTCAAGTATCAGAAAAATCTGATCAAAAAAGACTCATCTCAGATGTTTGCTCTCTATAGACCTGCTCCTCATCTGTCATCTTTATCACCAGTCCATCAAAATCATAGTCCTGCTCATCCAAATATTGCTTAAGTTGAAAATCTTGCGTTAAAGCTCAGATTTCATCAATATTCTGTGGATCATTCGCTCTAAAAGGCAACTCAAATACTGGCAATCAAAGCTCTTTCAAAATCAAATGCTGATCTCACTCCAAAATATCATACACAAAACAAACGAGGTTCCTCCTAGCAACTTCGGTACTATCCAAAAGTTTAATACTTCCAGCTGCAGCATTTCTCGTATTTGCAAATGGAGATAATCCTGATTTCTCCCTCTGTTGATTGAGCTCAGAAAGCTGTTTTTTCCCCATCATAATTTCCCCTCTCACTCTCAGGACTCCAGAATAAGCGATTTGCTTCGGCAGATTTCTAATAGTCTTCACATTTTGCGTGATATCTTCTCATATTTTCCCATCTCATCTTGTAATTGCCTGCACAAATTCCCCATTTTGGTAAATAATTTCCACAGAAAGTCAGTCAAACTTAGGTTCTAGAAGGTATTTTCGATTCTTACATCCAGCTTTTTCAGCTATTTTTATGCCTCTCTGCGCCCATGCCTTAATATCCGCAAGAGAATAGCTATTTTCAAGAGAAAGCAAAGGAAAACGATGTTCTGCTTTCTTAAATCCTTCAGAAAGTTGACCTACCAAGGCTTGTGTAGGAGAGTTTGAAGAAATCAGCTGAGGAAAATATTCCTCAATCTGCTTCAGATACGAAAAAAGCTGATCGTATTCAACATCAGAGATAATCGGCTTCGCATCAATATAATACAAATGATTATGATCACTAATCACATCAATAAACTCCTGATATTTTACTCTCGCCTGTTCCAAATTCAGCTCCTGAGCATGTGGATACTCAGTCATAAATTTCTGTAAATTCAAGGTATCTTGAGATAACTGACTACTTCCCATCTCTCAAAAAAAGATAAAAATCAGATTTTTCTGCCTGTTATTATTGTTTCTTGCTCTAAAAATGCAAGAGATATCTCAAAGAAAATTCCACTTGCTTTTCAAAGCGAGATTTCTACATATAAAAGTAAACATCTTTTACTTCTATTTAAAAAAACATGCAACAAACACTCATTATTCTAAAGCCAGATGCCGTACAAAAAAACCTTATCGGGGCTGTAATCTCTCGTTTTGAGCAAGCAGGATTCAAAGTTAAAAACCTCTATGCACTCAAAGCATCTAAAGAGATACTAGAAAGCCACTATGAAGCTATTGGGGAGCTTCTCACTAGGACAAATGCTGAAATTTTTAATGAAGTTGTAGAATATATGGCTTCTGATACGATTATTCCATTGCTTTTGGAGGGAGAGAATGTGATAGAAGCCGTGAGAGCTATGGCTGGGAAAACTCGCCCTCGAGAAGCAGCTCCTGGAACTATCAGAGGAGATTTCTGAGCAAAAGATCCTAATGGCCCAATTCATAATGTAATCCATGCCTCTGCAAACGAGGAAGAAGCTGAACTTGAAATCAAGCTTTGGTTTCCAAATAGCTAAAACAAAACTCTCTTTCAAACTAAAATTCAAAAAAACCTGATCAAAAGTCAGGTTTTTCTTTTTTTCATACATTATGAAGATATTATTTTTTTGCTAACGAAGCAAGCCCCTTCATTGCCTCGAGCACTTCAACTGGAATCATCCAAATAGTAGTATTTGACTGGTCAGAACTAATATCATTGATTGATTGCAAAGTTCTCAAATGAAGCGCACCTGGAGCCTCAGAAAGCATAGTTGCAGCCTTAGTAAGATTCTCAGCACTCGCAAGTTCTCCTTCTGAAGTAATAATCTTTGCTCTCTTTTCTCTTTCTGCCTCAGCCTGCTTACCAATTGTTCTCTTAAGATCATCTGGAATATTGATATCTTTTAGCTCTACAGAAAGCACATCAACTCCCCAACTATCAGATTTTTCATCAACAATCGCCTTAATTTTCATAGCAGCCTGCTCTCTTTTCGCCAAAAGCTCATCAAGCTCAAACTGTCCAACAATATTTCTCATAGTTGTCAAAGCGAACTGTGTCATCGCATAATCAAGATTTCTCACATTCAAAACTGCTCTTTCTACCTGATCTTCCTTAATCCTATAGTAGATAACAGCATTAATTGTACATGAGATATTATCCTTGGTCATTGCTTCCTGAGATGGTACATCAACTGCCTTTTCTCTGATATCCACCCCAATAGTCTGCTCCATCACAGGGATAATCAAATTAAGCCCCGGAGTTAAAACTCTCGTATACTTTCCGAAAGTAAGGACAACTTTTCTCTCGTACTGATTTACGATTCTCACCATCATAAGCAAAAGAACAACAATTACCGCTAATACAATCCATGGCATCTTTATATTTGGTAATAGAATAAAAAACTAATACAATCAATCTAAAGCAGAAAAAATCTGACTTCTCACCCTTTTATGCACTCAGAGAAGTTCTAATGCTAATTGCATCATTTACCATTTCATGCTTCACATTGTGAAATAAGCTCTCCGGCTCTGGATACTCCACCTGCTCCTCAAAAAGACGAACTCCTGCTTCACTACTTATATCTGATTCTGAAACCTCCTCTGCTGGCAAACGAGAGAGAAAATCCAAAATCTCATCCATATTTCCTAGGAAAGTCCTCTCCTCATCTGGAGTAAGATGCAACTTTGAAAGCTTAGCTAGGTGCTGGAGCTGTGTAGAATCAAGTTTCATACCATATTCTCATAAAACTAAAGAACTATACCTCAAAGATACTATTTTCTCCATAAAATACAAGTAGAAAAAATCTGATTTTTATGAAATATTCTTTCCAACCTAGAAAATAAATATCAAAAAGTAGCAGAGAAATTCAAAAGGATTAAAAGCCTTTCCCACGAATTTTTAATTTATTCTGAATAAATAGAAGAACACACATATTGACTTTTATAATAAAATATATAGATTATATTTGTTTTAATTTGCAATCAATAAAAAAATGAACAATCAATCATACATTAAACCAGAGATCAACAAAGAACATCCTCGTATCAAAAATCGTACTCCAGACGAGCAAAAGTATAGAGACGATCTCGCTCAAGTTCTGAAAGCCAATCGTCAACTGGGAGACGTAGGGAGACAAGCTGCTAGAGTAGTACTTGAAAATGAGAGCAAGAGTCCAGAATATATCTCTGCAAAGGAAAATATTCCTGAAGATTTAGCAAAAGATATATTAGAATATATATTACATTCAGAGGAGCCAGAGGATTTGAAAATTGATAGGATTTTAGAGAAATCCAAAGGAGTTAGTCATAAAAAAATCGCAAAACTACTTATTGAGAAAGGGAATAATCATGCTGTCTACGCTCTCGCAGAAAATTTAGAAAAGTTTGAGGGACTTGACTCTGAAATCGCAGAACTTCTTATTGAGAAAGGGAATAATCATGCTGTCTACGCTCTCGCACAAAATCTAGAGAAGTTTGAGGGGCTTGACTCTGAATTCGCAGAACTTCTTATTAAGATATGATATTGATCTGATGTCGCAAAAAATTTAGAAAAGTTTGAGGGACTTGACCATAAAAAAATCGCGGAACTTCTTATTAGGGAAAGGCAACGATATGTTATCCCAAAAAATCTAGAGAAGTTTGAGGGACTTAACTCTGAAACAGCAAAACTACTTACTGAGAAGGGGTATTGATCTGTTGTCATAAACAACTTAAAAAAGTTTGAAAAACTTGACTCAGAGACCGTAGAAATTCTTATTAAGGAAGTGAGAGAAGCAGAATAAAGAGAAAAAGATTAGACCGGAGATCATTAGCATCAACTCAATGGATACTTAAGAACATTCAAGTAATACAAAAAACCGCCATTGGCGGTTTTTCCTTATCTTAAAATACCATACTACAACTGAGAAATTACCCGCTTTACAACCTCAGCTAAATCAGCCTTCTCTAAATCTCACTGATACTGACTCAAAATTGCCTTCACATTCTGACCATCATAGCCAAGATTTTTCAGAGACTTTACAACCGCTTTAAAAAGTTTTTGATTTACATCAATACTTGAAGCCTGAGAGAGTTGAAAATTCCCCTTGAGTTCAAGGATAATCTTTTTCGCCAACTTTGGACCAATTCATGGAATCGATTGGAAAAGCTTGGTATCGAGGTTTTCTATTGCCTCAGCAAGCTCTCAAATAGGGATTTGCGCTATCTGAAAAGCCGTCTTTGGACCAACTCCAGAAACCTTAAGCATTTGCTCAAAATTTTGTTTTTGCTCTAAAGTATCAAAAGCAAAGTAAAAAACTGACTTTTTCCCCTCATCCAAATACGGATACAAGAAAAATTCTCCCTCTGACTGCCCTCCTGCGTATGCAACTTGAACACCAAACATTTCAGTCAAAATAAAACAGTCAGATTGATTCCTCTTAACCTTTCCTTTGATATAATGAAACATTTAATCTACAAAAAATAAAATAAATCTGATTTTTCTTCGATTTTCACCCATAAAACTACTCTTAATAAGAGTAGAACTACGATCCTAAAATACCCTTTTTTGAGTAAAATACAAGCAAAAAATCTTATCGCCAAAAATTGACATTTTACAAAAACTAGATATAATATAGTAAATTTATTTCTTGAATCGTAAAAACATGAGTAGACTACACTCAAGAGCAGAAATCAATCCTGAACATCCTCGCATAAATAAGCGTAGTGAGCTTCAACAGCAATACAGAGACGAACTCGCTAAGGTACTTATAGAAACTCGTAAAGAGAAAAATGCTTGGGAAAATGGAACTGCATATCGTATGCTAAAAGGAGCAAAGCAGACCGATGAATATCATTTTGCTGAGGAAGGAATAAAGATGACCCCTACCATCACAGAGCTATTGCAAACCTCAAATGATATGCCAGATTCTGAATTTTTGAAAAAACTAGAAGCACTACCTGATCTAAATGAAAATCTAGCTAAAGCACTCATCATAAGTGGGAAATGATGGGCTGTAGTTCAAAAGCTAGATAAATTTCAAGGACTTGATCACGGGAAAATCGCTGATTTTTTTATCAAATATGGTCAAGGTAGACTTGTTGCAGAAAATCTAGAGAAATTTGAGGGCCTCGATCACCAAAAAATCGCAGAAACACTCATTGAAAATAAGCTCTGAGGTGCCGTAGCTGAGAATTTAGAGAAATTTCAAGGATTAAATCACCGAGAAGTCGCAAAAAAACTCCTTGAAAATAAAAAATGAGAGTATCTAGCTCAAAATCTGGAGAAATTCGAAGGAATCGACTATAATCAGCTCGCTGATATCTTGGTAGAAAAGGGAAATCTCCATGCCTTAACTGAGAACTTAGAAAAGTTTAAAGGGCTTGATCATCAAAAGTTTGCAGAGAAATTATTTGAACATAGAAAAGGAAGATATATCGCACAAAATCTAGAAAAATTCGAGGGACTTGATCATCAAAAACTCGCTGATAGATTGATTCAAACTGGAGACGCTCAATATGTAGCCGAAAACATGGAGAAATTCAAAGGCGTAAATCATAATCAAATTGTAGAAAAACTTAGTAAAGCTTGAAAGATGAGATATGTCGCTCAATACTTAGAAAAATTCAAGGGACTTGAAAAATCAGTCAAAGAAGAACTTCTCTATGAATGATTTAAAAAGGAAGTCAATGCAAATCCGCAATCCTTTGAAGAAAAAAACAAAACCGCCTAAAGCGGTTTTTTATATTCAAGAAGAGTCCCTACTATCGGAAAGAAGCTAAAATCTGATTTTTCCCTTTTTTACATTTTTTATATTGAAATCACATTCAAAAATCCTATATATAAGGCATCATTTTATTTATTATTGAGTTATTACCATGCACATGATTCATGATATTGCTACCTATGCAGACCAAGAAAACGGAGTTCTCAATGTTGTTATCGATATTCCTGCTGGGTCAAACAATAAATACGAATATGATCACGATTTAGGATGTTTTACACTTGATCGTGTAGTTCATCATAGTATGTTCTATCCATTTAACTATGGATTCCTACCACAAACTCTTTCTAAAGATGGAGATCCTTGTGATGTGTGCCTCTACACTACAAATCCTCTTTTCACGGGTTGCGTAGTAAAGGCAAGACCTATCGGTATCCTTTATACCTCAGATGACGCTGGAGATGATCCAAAGATCATTGCAGTGCCAATTAGCAAAGTAGACCCTAGACGAGATGAGGTAAAAACTATCGAAGATCTCGGAGCTCACAAAAAGGAAG
Source organism: uncultured bacterium (assembly GCA_963545225.1). Taxonomy (GTDB): domain Bacteria; phylum Patescibacteriota; class Gracilibacteria; order Absconditabacterales; family Absconditicoccaceae; genus HOT-345. The sequence continues at coordinate 3,422 of CAUUID010000014.1, read as the reverse complement.
AACTAGAAATCTTCTTTAAAGAAATCAAGAGACTTGAGCATAAAAAATACGACAAAATTCAGATCAGAGGTTTTGGAGATCTCAACGATGTCGCAGAAGAGCTCACAACCTCTATCAAAAGATATCAAGAAGAAGATAAGCACTAGTTTATATACTTAATCTTATAGAAAGAAGACAAAAATCAGAATTTTGTTTTCTTTTTTTATACCTTGACTACGAGATGATGTCAGCGAATAAATCCTCCGTTTCAACCAAAAGAATACTCTCTTTTATCTGAGAAAACTACAAAGCCTATCCGATCCGATGAATTTTTGCGATAATTTTCAGAACGCTAACGATCGCTCTAACGACATTACCCGCTCTCTATTACAAAGATATCATCAATATCCTCTCAGAAACACAAGTCGCAACGAGCGAAATTGCTCAACATGGGCTCAGCATATTACTCATCATCCTTTGGATAAAATTAGTCCAATTCATATTTTATAGAGTATATGACTATATTATCATTACTTTTGAGATGAATATCCAAGAGAAGCTCTACAATCAAATTTTCAGCTACCTACATCAGCATTCTTTCCAATTCTTCGCAAATAACTTTTCTGGATCACTTATTAGTAAGGTAAGAAAGTGCGTGAGCGGTTTAGAAAGGTTTACAGATATGCTTTCTTGGAATGTACTACCATTTATCTTAAACCTAATCTTAGTCGTTGGAATCATCGCAGTACAAAATATTCGAATCGCAATCAGTATCTTCATTTGAGTTACGGTATTTTCAATCATCCAATATCAGCTTCATAACTGGATTCATCCCTACCAAGAAAAAGCTAACCAACTTGATTCTGAACTCGGAGGACTCTTATCTGATACCATAACCAATAACTTAACTATCAAGCTATTCGCTTCGCTTCCTAGAGAGCAAAAAGCCTTTTCTTCCCTCAATCACGACACTATTCAGGCTAGGAAACTACAGTATTATAAGTCAATGCGAATCTGGGGATTCTCAGCATTTTTCGGACTAGTACTAGAAATCACAATTATGTACGCAGCTATCCGCCTTTGGTGAATATGAACCTTTGAAATCGGAGTAATCGTACTCATTCAAACCTACGTTCTCAAAATCATTGAGGAGCTCCGAGGTATCGGAATGACATTTAGAAGCTTCTTTAGAAATATTAGTGAAATCTGAGAAATGGTTGAGATTCTAGATACTCCGCATGAAGTCATCGATAACTCAAACAAAAAACTTAAAGTAAAAGAGGGAGAAATCAGATTTGAAAAGGTCGATTTTAGCTATGGAGAAAATCAGATTTTTAATGCTCTTGATCTCACAATCAAGCCTGGAGAAAGAGTAGCTCTCGTCTGAGAATCTGGTAGCTGAAAAACAACAATTACCAAGTTGCTTTTTAGATTTTATGATCTTCAAGGAGGAGAAATCCTGATTGATAATCAAAATATTGCGAATGTTACACAAAATTCGCTCAGAGAAAATATTTCAATGATTCCGCAAGAACCAGTCCTCTTCCACAGAAGCATCAGAGACAATATTGCCTACGGAAAACCGAATGCAACCGAGCAAGAAATTATCGCTGCATCAAAGATGGCAAGATGTCATGAATTCATCTGAGCACTCAAAGATGGATATGATACTCTCGTTTGAGAGAGAGGAATCAAACTCTCATGAGGAGAAAGGCAAAGAGTTGCAATTGCAAGAGCAATCCTAGAAAATAGACAAATCATCGTAATGGACGAGGCAACCTCAGCTCTTGATAGTGAATCAGAATTCCTCATCCAAGAGGCTATCAATGAACTCATGCAAAATAAAACCGTACTGATCATTGCTCACAGACTCTCAACAATTATGAAGATGGATAAAATCATTGTCATGCACCAGTGAAAAATCATCGAAAAAGGTTCTCATCAAGAACTCTTACTCAATAAGGATGGGACCTACAGAAAACTTCGAGATATCCAGTCTGGAGGATTTATTTGAAAATGCTAAAATGACGGCCCCCACTACTGATCTTGATAAATACGAGAATGCGCTATATCATGAAATCTTTATCAAAGAAGAATATGCTATAGTAAAATCAACTATCCAAAAGGCAACAATAATTTTGGATATCTGAGGACATATCTGACTTTTCTCCGAACGATGTTTACATCTCAATCCCAAAGTTCATATTCACTACTTCGAGCCATTTGAATGTTTGGTTAAAAAAGCAAAAATCAGACTTCAATCTTTTTCATCTCAGATTACTTTCAATCCATTTTGAATCGCAAAGACTGCTTGAACGTATGATTTTCTCTTAAACGAGAGAAAAACAATGCAATCAAGTCAGCATTTATCATTTCTCAACCCCAAAGGGAAACTTGAAAAAGTAGAGTGCGAGAAGCTCAATCACTACCTCAAAGATCAAAAAATCTGAGCGATTGATCTACTTAAGCTTGATATCGAAGGAATGGAATTTGAGGTCCTCTTTGATATTGAAAGAGAAAACCGAGAAAAAATTCAGGCAATACTCTGTGAAATCCACCTCATCTCACCAACCTATGAAGAAAAATTTCCAGCCCTTATCTCACTTTTAAAATCACACTTTACTCATGTAGAGCGAAATCCAAGCCCTTATAGTGAAAAAATCTGACTTTGCTTTTGCTATAAAAAAGAATAGACTCTTATTATCTTTATTCTTATTTGATAATAAGTATGCAGAAAAATCTCAAACTCTACAATATCTTCTTTCCTTTCCGGAGTTTATTTCTCTTTCCCCCATTTTTTCTCCTTAGTCTACCTGTAAACTTCTTGATTGATTCAGTAGTCTTCCTCTTGGCAGCAAAGACTCTAAAGCTCCAAAATCTAAAAAATATCTACAAAAAAAGTATTTGGAAAATACGAGGATTTGGATTCCTAGCGGATATCATAGGTGCAATATTCCTCTTCCTCTCAAACTACATAAAAGATCGATTAGAACTGCCTGATGCATTTTTAGTAGGAGTAAACTATAATCCTCGAGGACATCGAGCCTCACTACTATGGACAATCATCGCACTTCTAATCTCAGGTTTCTTAATCTTTTACTTTAATTACCGCTGGAGTTTTTCAGCTACAAACCTCTCAGATCGAGACAAGAGAAATCTCGCCCTTAGATTAGCAATATTCACTGCTCCCTATATTTTTCTTGTTTCACTAAGCCGATTTTGAAAATAATACTAAAAATCATATTTCATATATGTCAACATAAAAAAAGCAATTCTCATCACAAAAAAATCAAAGACATCAGTTCTCAAAAGACATTTTTCAATCTATAAAAAATACTCAAAAATCTGAAAAAATCTCTTTTTTACTCTTGAAAATCAGGAGATATCTACTATTATAATAAACGTACAAAGTACTTTTTATATCTTATTTTGTTACAACAATG
>CAUUID010000013.1:0-29317 GCA_963545225.1 uncultured bacterium | reverse complement strand
GAGATTCTAAATGCTGTTCTCTTTTTTTAGTCGCTCAAGTCTGAGCGAATCCTGGAGTTTGATCGTCTACTACAAGACCTTTTTCAGAAGCTTGATTTCCATTCATTTCATTCACATTAAGTGAACAGCCGGAAAAAATAAAGATTGAAAAGAGAAAAAATATCTGGATAGTTGTTTTCATCGTAAATGAATATGAAGATAAGAGAAGAGTTCAAAATTCACTATAGTTATCTTTTAGGAAATAGAGTTTGTGATCATAAGCTATTTATTATAAATTACTCCCTAATCTGAACCTCATAATCAAAAATACTGACTGGAGCCTCTGAGGAAATCTTAACCGTCTGAATATCATTTCCCTCCCCAAGTGCATTGATACTCGCGAAGTCAAACTTTTGTAGTTCAGAACTCGCTAAAAGAGTTAAGCCAGTATTGAGATCAGGATTATCTAAGTTTTCAACCTCTATTTGAAGTGTTCCTGTGTAGATGTTAAAAGAAAACTGAGCATTTTCAGTAATTTTCTTTGGGTAAAAGTGAAAATACATTACCTGCCCACTAAAAAGCGCGAACTGATCAGCTTTGCTTTGATAGCTGGAGTTGTCTGCCTGCGAGTAGAAAGGCTTGTCCTCAACATTTTCCTTCCAAACGAGTGTACCGGTTTTTTGAAAAGCCTCTCGCTCTTGCTGTTTAGCTTGAGGAACTTCTGAAACAGACTCTAACTTTCCTGTATCTCTAGAAGCATCAAAGCTGCAAGCACCGAGGAGAAGGGCTTGAAGAAGAGCAACTAAAAACATAATCTTTTTGTACATGGTTTACAAGAAATAATAAATAAAAACAAAGAAAGCAGAAGAAAGTATACTCTCTTCTAAAGATACAAATTCTCCTGAACATTACAAGCCATTTACCATAGAGAGAATAATCAGATTTCTTCTTTTTTTAACTTTAGAAAAACTCTACCTTAGACAAACAAAGGTAGAGTTCCATTCCTGGGTTAGTAAGGAAAGTTTTTAGAGCACAGATTCATCATATTCTCCTTCATTAAAATTCACACTTCTCTGTTCTAAATCTCCGAACAAGGACGATCTAATCAATCGTAATCTCTCGTTGAGTCTGAGCAACAATTTCATGAAGCTCCTCATCAGAAAAAAGGAAAGAACGCTCTTCATCACAAGATGAAGAATCTTTCAATTTCTGAAGTGTTTGATAGTCTTGAGATATTCCCATCAACTTACTAGATCTGAATGAATCTAAAAAAATTCGATCAGAATAGAAGCACACTCCCTGAGGAGCATGAGCAACACTCAATACTTTTGCTGTTTGAGATTCTGATACCGGTCCAGTATCAGTAACATGTTGTTGTCCACAAGAGGAAAATCCTGCAACTGTGCAAATTTCTAGAATAGATACTACGAGCTCTTTCATGTTTCATGCATTTTTTATTTTTAGATTTTTATACTAGCTAATATATGCTTATTTATCAGTAAAATGCAAGCCAAAGTAGAATATACGTAGCAATTCATCATCAAAAACAAAAAAACCTGACACAAAGGTCAGATTTCTCTTTTTCTCTCTGAAAACTTAGAAAGGAAGATCATCAGATGAAGAGTTAGCAGCTCCATTTGACTTTTCAACTCTTCGGCAAGTGATACTATTGAAGTATCTTCCTGGTTGATTTCTAGATTCATTTGCTCTAGCATTCAAATGAACAGTAATCAAATCTCCAGTATTTACATCTGAAAGAAGATTAATCTTGTCTCTGAAGAAATCTACAGCGATAGAACCCTTGAATTCTCTATCAGTGTTTTCTTCTAGAACAACAGTCTGTTTTTCAACACCTTCTCCGATAGTCTCTCTAGGACCGATAAATTTTACAAATCCTGTGTATTGCATAATAGTAGTAGTAATGAATAAAAAAGTAATCTACTTACCTTGAAGATAAGGTTTTTTGTTTCAATTGCAAGGGAAAAACTCATTTCGTAGCAAAATTATCACAGCAACAGTCAAAAAACAATCAGCCACATTAAAAACCGGGAAACTTCCAAGAGAAACAAAATCTCTAACACCTCATAATATCAGTCTATCACTTAGATTTCAAACCGTTCAAGCAAGCATGAGAACAAAAACAAGTGACGAAATATATTTTTTTCTCCAGAGATACACAAACAGTCCAAGCCCCAAGGCACTCACTATCAAAATAATCCAAACATTAAGCTTTAAACCTCGAGAGATTCCTGTATTAAAAACTGGCTCTAAAATCCAAAGTTCTTGCCCAATTTTATAATCATAAAGGAGCATCTTTGTCAATTGATCAAGCAAAAACAAACCAAAAATCAGAATCCAGATTTTTCTTCCTTTTAACATGATAACCTAAAAAATAAAATTCCCCAATCTCGCATTCAAATACAGATTACACTCTCTCTGGAGTCTTAATATGGCAAAGATTCATAGCATTTTCCAAGACTTGAGCAAATGCCTTAGTAATAAAGTAAGCTTTTTTCTGAATTCACTCCTCAGTAATCACTCTCTGCACACTATAATAGCTATTGTAGAGTCTACACATCATCAATGCCCATTCAACGAGCAAAGCTGGATTGTCAGTTTCTTCTGCCTGAAGAATGATCATTGGATATCTATCCATTCACAAAATCAAATCTTTTTCAAGGTTTATCAAAGATTCAGCATGTCCCTCTTCAAAAGTTGGCTTCTCTCAGTCTGGGACTTTAGCAAGGATACTCTTTGCTCTAGCGATCGAATAAAGAATATAAGCCCCTCCCGATTCCTCAAAAGTTCTACATGCTTCCTGAATATCACTACTGATCGCAACTGGATTTTTCTTATCTTGCTTAATATCATTGAGGATAATAGATCCTATCGCAAGTTTACGAGCAATAGATTTAATTTCATCAGGAGAAAACTGACTATCTTCATATTTTTTCTCAAAATAAGCGATTGCCTCAGTGATCAGTTTTTTCACATTTGATGCACCATCTCTACTTGAGAGTTTCTTTTTTGAGACACTATCTATATAAAAACCATGATAAACAAATCTGAAATCCACATCATCTATTCAGAGTTTTCTTGCAGCTTTAAAAAGATTCATAAAGTGATCCTCCTGTTCTTGACCAACTTCATAGATTACTTTCTTTGGAGAATAGTTCTCAACTCTATATTTAAGCGCCCCAAGATCTCTAGTTGCATAGATTGAACTTTTATCTCACTTGAGTACAACAAGCCTCTCAAAATTTCAAAAATCAATTACATATGCACCAATATCTCTCTTGATCTCAGAGATCGCAGCTTCATAGATCTTGTCTGTGATCGCTCAATATGCAAATGCTTTCTCAAGCTGAGCAATATCTTGCTGAGCTACCTGTTCAGAATAGAGCTTTACAACTCACTGTTCATAGAGGCTCATCACAAGATTCAGCCCCATCTCAGCATAAAAACTCTCTCAAAGCACATAATCATGATGAATATCTAGCAAATCATAGAACTCTCAAAAATCAGCCAAGCTCCACTTTACCATATCCTGCCAAAGCAAAGTTTCCTTTGGATTTCCTTTTTCGAGGAGCGAAAATCTCTCCTTTGATGCGGCAACGAAATCATTAAAATGTGCTACAAATTCCTGATAATTTCCAAAATCTCCGTAGAATTTTTTGAGCTCTCGAAGCTGTTCAGTTGAAAGAGACAAAAATTCTGATTCAGATTTAGCTAATTTCTCCCCCTGCCTATACATCGTATAAATCGCAAAAAGCAGATCATTTTTATTCTCATACGCTGTCAAAAGATCAGCCCATCTCTCATATCCCTCTATCAAAAATCAGAATCCTCCCCAATCATTGATATGATTTACCCTATGTGTTGTATATCCAGTAGCAGTATAAAGATTAGCAAGGACTTGACCGATAATTGTCGATCTAATATGCCCAGCATGAAGATGTTTCGCCACATTTGGAGAGGAGTAATCCACAACAACATCTTCTCCCCTATGGATATCACTCTCTCAGAACTGTGATTTTTTAGCAAAAATATCCCCCAAAGAATCAAAAAGAAAACTATCAGAAAACGAAATATTAACATAAATCCCAACAGTTTCAATCTTAGAGACAATCCCCTTCTGAAATAAAAAAGATTCAGAAATCAGATTTTTGATTTTTGGAATGATTACTGAAACATATTCTCATCCCTTATATTTTCTAAGCAAGCTTGGTATCCTCACGCAGATATCTGCATTAAATTTAGACTTATCCACAAAATCAAACTCTAAATCACTCAAAGATTGAATGCTCTCATCTAAAGGTGAGAGAATCTCAAAAAAAGCATTTAAAAGCTTCACCAAAGCATATTCAGAATATGGCACATATCCATATTCCTCTCTCTGTTTTCTAAGCTTTTCAATCATTAAAAGCGTCTGAGCATGCAACTTTTGATTTTGCTGAGCCAAAATATTCTCAGCAGTGATCTCCATAGGGTTCATTCAAGTATTTATGAAAAATAAACAGTACTTGAGTGAAAGTGTATATTTCTTATTGAGAAAATCAAGAGAAAAAGCCGTTAGAATCAAGCTTCTTCCTATAGCATAAAAAAAAGTCTGTTTTTTTGACATTTTTTTTAAAAGTGATATAATATTAGTGCATTTATATCTTTTCAAAATAAACACAATGAAAAAAACAGTAAAGAACTTGATTCATAAACCAGAATCAGAAAGATCAAAGAAGGAAAAGTTGATCAGAGACATCGCCTTTTTTGGTGTAGTAGTTTACGCTGCAACACTTACATTCCTTCTTGGAAGCGCACAAGCTGACCAAACTATTGCAGAAGCTGAAGCATTCTCAGCTCACATGCAATCTCAGCAAGTAGTAGCTCAATAGTTCTTTGACTAAAAACAAAAAAAAATCTGAAGAAAGCTTCAGACTTTTTTGTTATTATTTTTTTCTACTTCAGAGCATTATCATCTAACAGTAAGAGAAAATAGTCTATGAAAGACTTAGTAAAAAAAAGCAAAATAAAAAAAGCCTCATCATAACGATGAGACCTTTTTTTATATTCAAAGAATAAAATCTGACCTTTTTGGATCCTATTCTTCATCCATTTTCTTAACTTTTCCAGCTCTTTCTTCAATAATCTTCTTTTCGATCATTGCAGGAACCTTTTCATAGTTTGAGAATTCCATAGAGAAGGCAGCTCTACCTTGAGTATTAGACCTCAAGTCAGTGGCATATCCAAACATCTCAGAAAGTGGAACCTTTGCAGCAATAGCAGTAGCATTTCCTCTTGGAGTTTGTCCAAGAATAATTCCTCTTCTAGATGAAAGATCTCCCATCACAGTTCCAACATATTCTTCTGGAGTTACGATTTCTACAGACATGATAGGTTCAAGAATTGCAGGTGAAGCCTTCATAAATGCTTCCTTGAATGCCTTATATGTTGCTACCTTAAATGCTACTTCTGAAGAGTCCACATCATGATAAGAACCAAAGAATGGAACTACCTTAATATTGATGATTGGGAATCCAGCAAGGATACCTTGTGCCATAGTTTCTTTTGCTCCCTTATCAATCGCAGGGATAAATTCGTTAGGGATCACACCTCCCTTAATTTCAGATACGAATTCATAGTTTTTATCTTCAGGAAGTTTCTCAAGTCTAAGTTCAACATCTCCAAATTGACCTCTACCTCCAGTCTGCTTTTTGAAGATTCCTCTTGCTGAAGCAGTATCAAAAATTGTTTCTCTGTATGCTACTTGTGGTTTACCAGTATTTACCTCTACTTTATGCTCTCTTCTAAGTCTATCTACGATCACATCAAGATGAAGTTCTCCCATACCTCCAATAATAGTCTGTCCACTTTCTTCATCAGAATATGCCTTGAAAGATGGATCTTCCTGCATAAGCTTTGAAAGAGCAAGTCCAAGCCTTTCTTGATCAGCCTTTGATTTTGGCTCAATAGCAATCTGGATCACTGGATCAGGGAACTCCATTTTTTCAAGAACGATTGGCTTTGCAGGATCACAAAGAGTATGTCCTGTCTGAGTTTCCTTAAGACCAAGGAAAGCACAGATATTTCCAGCAGAAATCTCTGAAATTTCTTCTCTCTTATTTGCATGCATAAGCAAAAGTCTTCCAACTCTTTCTTTCTTTTCAGTCACTGAGTTAAGCAAAGTATCTCCAGACTTGATAACTCCAGAATATACTCTCACGAAAGTTAAAGTACCAACGAAAGGATCAGTCATGATCTTGAAGGCAATAGCTGAGACTGGTTCATTAAGGTCAGCTTTTCTAACTACTGTTTCATCTTCTTTATCAGGGTTATGACCTACGATTTCACCTCTATCAAGTGGAGATGGTAAGAAATCAATCACCGCGTTGAGAACAAGTTGAACCCCCTTATTTCCAAGAGCTGTTCCACAAAGCATTGGATAAAGTTCATTTGATATAACTCCCTTTCTAATTGCTTTTTTGATCAATTCATTTGAAATTTCTTCTCCTCCAAGGAATTTTTCAGCCAATTCATCATCAAACATAGAAATTGCATCAATCATAGCTTCTCTATACTCCTCTGCCTGAGCCTGCATATTAGCTGGGATTTCTCACTCAACTATATCAACTCCCTTCTCTCCCTCGAAGTGATAAGCCTTCATAGTAATCAAATCAATCACTCCTTCAAAGGTATCAGCCTTTCCAATAGGAAGCTGAATAGGGATTGCCTTATTTGAAAGTCTCTGAGCTACAGATTCAATAGACATAAAGAAATCTGCTCCCATCTTATCCATCTTATTTACAAAGATAAGTCTTGGTACTCCATACTTATCAGCTTGTCTCCAAACAGTTTCAGTCTGAGGTTCAGCTCCTTGAGAACCATCAAGCAATGCAACAGCACCATCCAAAACTCTAAGAGATCTCTCTACCTCAACAGTGAAATCCACGTGTCAAGGGGTATCAATCACATTAATCTGATTATCATGCCAAAAACAAGTAGTCGCAGCAGAAGTAATAGTAATACCTCTCTCCTTTTCCTGTTCCATCCAGTCCATATCAGCAGCTCCATCGTGAGTTTCACCGATCTTGTGCTTCTTTCCTGTATAATACAAAATTCTCTCAGTTGTAGTGGTCTTACCAGCATCGATATGCGCCATAATACCAATGTTCCTTACCTTATCCAAAGGTTTTTTGTCATTTGCCATAATATAAATAGCATAAAATATAAAAATTTGAACGGTTTGAGTATAAAAAAAAGCGATCTATTTACAAGTCAATTATCTCTTTTTTCTTTTTGAGGGAATAAAGAGAAAAAAAATCAGATTTTTTTATTTTAATATATTTTATAAAATATGTCAATTGATTAAATCATAAAAACAAAAAAACAAAAGATAGTTTTATAATACTTTTACCTGTAAAGTTGAGTTTTTAACATTCTGGAGATATAATTGAGATAATCTTTTTTTATTTAATATTCTTTAAAATGAAATCACTACCAGAGAATGTTACAATATGAGACTTCAGAGAGGCTCTCCAAACTTTACTTGATAAGTATACTCCTGCTGAAGAGAAAATTGATATTTCAAAACTCAGCAACGATGGGACACTAAGACTCTATGATATTATCTGTACAAAGGATGAAGTACCCAGAGAACAGAAATGGGTGGAATGGAAAGAAGAAGGAGAAAAAGCTGAAAAACAACTTATTTGTGATAGTTATGAAGTTCTTTCAGTTGAGGAACAACTAGAAAACATAGAAAAAATTCGCAAATCTATCAAAGAATTTGGCTCAGAATTAAAAACACCATCACTAAAAGATCTAGAATCTGAAATAAATTTATCTTTTGACAAATAAGAAAATGGGAGAAACTCACAAACATCAAGATTTTGCTGAGACAAACAAACTTAAGAACCTCAGTAAAGCAGACATCAGTAAAGAAATCATTAATATAAACGAGAATAAGAAAATAAACAAATATTCGGACGTTTTTAAAAATGCAGAAAAATATCTTTATCAACGTATAAAAGTAATTGATGAAGCCCTCAAATCAGATTGAAGAGATAATGACACATGGGCATATAAGAAACTCTCACTTCTAAAGGACTCCATCCAACGCAGTAAGGAGAAGCAAGAAGATGCAATTTGGTGCCAAGACAGCCATATTCAGCGTATGATCAATGAAGTCGCAGTAAGAATTGACGATGCTGAAAATGTATTTTTCGAGCATTTAGAAAGCATTAAAAATAAAAGGGCGGAATTTGAGAAACAAGGAATTCTAGATAAAAAGGGTAATGTTATAATAGAAAAAAAACTTTATGATGTTTGAAGATTTGGAGAAATGAGACTCACAAGAGACATCAATCCAATGAAAATTCATGAAGCATTTCAGAAATTACTAAATACAGATGGAACAGCTTATAAAATTGACTACACCAATTGTACAAATAAGAACATTAAAGACAAGATGACTACCCTAATAGGAGGGAATGAATGCCGAGTTCAATTTAATAAAGAAACAGGAACATACCTAATTAGAGACAAAGAATGAAAAGAATATGATACCCAAAGAGTACTAATCTGGGAGTGAGTTGAAATCTCTTCTGCAAAAACAGCCTCACTCTCAAAAAAATCTGCCGATAAAAAGTCTCAAGAAATTGCAGAGAAAAAATTCAAGCAAAGATTGGGCTGATCAGATCAAATTGATTGAGCAAGAAAGGAAGAGTTACAAAATATGATACCCAAAAAACTGAGAGACAAACTTTTATCTGATGGAATGGAAGAGTTTCTGATTAAAAATGAACAAAGAATTGCTCAAATTGTTTTAGAAGCTAGAAAATATGGATATACACTTCGTTGAGAACCAATCACAACAAAACGATGATGAGGACTAATGGAAGCTCATCTTATTAATGGTAGTTCCGAAAAAGATGTTACAATTCGATGGAAAAACAATAATGACAAGGAATTTAGTATCAGTTCACATCTCTATGATCTCTTGGATGACTATTCAGATGAATATAAAGATTTCTTAACTGCTCTCATCAAAGATAAACGATCTAATTCTGAACAATTTGCCAAGCATGAAAAGATAGACTTTATTGATTGAGAGGCAATTTCTGAACAAGATCAAATAGCAATAGAAAAGGGACTTTCACGTCTACAAAGATTTCTAGAAAATAAAAGAGAGCAAGAAAACAACTCACGAGCATCTAATGATGATAAACACATCGCTGAGATGCTATCTCTCATATGAAAAGCAAGACACATCATAGGAAGAAATATAGAAACCAGTGATCCAAAGCAGAAAGTAACAAAAGCCATGTTTGAAAAAGGAATTATTGAACCATTTAAGGAGCATTTTAGAAGTCTAGTACGTGTTCCTTCTGACTTAATGAATTCTAACGATTCTTGGAATAAATTTTTCTATGATGAGAAAAGTCAAATTTCAACAATAAGAAACATTGATAAAAGGACATCACTCACAGATTTTTCAGCCTCATCATTTCTAAAAGATGAAATTGTCGATGACTGAGAGTTCTGAATAGAAAATAAAAATATTGATGAAGCCTTCAAAAAGATTGATACTTTTTTTCTGGACGAAAATAATGAAACACTAAAAAATGAGATTATTGACAATCCAGAAAGTGGAGAAAGAATATTCAAAAAACTCAAGGAAATATGAATAATTCCTGAATCATGTGATAGATCAAAAAATCTAAATTTTTTCAACGCAGTAATTGAAAAAACAAATAAAATCGCAAATGCATTAAAAGAACAAAAAAGGCACCTAGATAATATGAAACCTGATATGGAATCACAAAAGAGAAACCTCTCAACCAGGAAAGATCAGCTAATTAAAATTGCTGGAATAAGACCTCTAAACAATGATGAAATTACAGAATTAAATAGTATAAAATATTTGCTTGAAGATGAAGAAACACTAAATCAAAGAGCTACAGAAGCGCTAGAAGTAACCAAAAAAACTATTAGAGACACCCAAACAGTACAAATCATCAAACACAACCTAGCAGAACCTTTCATAGAATTTGGAGGAGGAGCAAAATGAAACAATAAAGATATCATTAATAATATTACTTGATATGGTCGAGCACGAAGCGATGAAACTGCAAAAATTGCTGGGGAAATCACAACCCAAATCCTAATCACTGTAGCAGTCAGTCTTGCTACTGCAGGAGCTGGAGCAGCCATCACAGCGGGACTAATAGCTAGAGTCGGAGCATTATGAGCAAGACTCGCTAGCTCAGCTATATGGGCAAAGAGAATCAAAACTTTTGTTTCTATCAGTCAAAGATGATGGAAAGGATTTAGAACAGCAAGTAAAGTTGAAAAAGCTATCACGATATGAACACAGGCTTCTGGACTTCTATTAGAAGGTACAATATTTAATGCTACAAGTACAGCACTTTCTAATATGATTAATGGAAGAGAATTCCTTAATGGAGTTACCCTCAATCCACTTGCAAAAGAAAATATAAAAACGGCCGCGTTTTTATGAGCGCTAGGGATAGCAAAGAGCTTCAGCATTATTTGATCTCGTACTACACTTCGTTGAAAATCAGGAACAAAAATCTGAATTGATTTTTCTAAACTAGGAAAAATTCCATGAGTAAAGTTTACAGCAGAAATTGCTAAAGAATTAAGCGCGATGTTCGCCGCTGAACAAGTGATCAACTTTACTTTTGGACATGATATAATAAATCCGGAAACTGGAGAAGTAACTACTGAGATAGGTTTTCATATGCCAAATGAACAAGAATGGGCAACTATGATTGGGATGATTTTAGCATTAAAAGTAGCAAACCCTACCCTTTGGGGGAAAATCCATCAAAATCTCAATAATGGGACAATAAAAATTTGTAAATCTATTAAATGAAAAACTGTACTTCATAATGCTAAAAATAATAAAATAGTTGATTTAAATAATCTAGCAAAAGACTGAAATAAACTTGTTGATAACACTACAAACGGAGTAAAAACTAAAAACAAACCAACATCCGATATGGGATGAAAAACTATCGACATAAAAAATCTTAGTCCAGAAATTCTTGATGCAATAAAGCACACAGAGAAACAAATTGCATCAAACAATCGTAGAATAGCTGAATTACAGCAATCTAAACGACAAAATCCTCTTTCATGAAAAGAAAAAATAGAATTAATGCAACTCTATGAAGCTAATAGAGATCTAAAAAATGATATACAAGAACTAAAGAAAGGAAATATGAAATTATCCGAAGATAGTTCAAGCAAGCTTCTTGAGAAATATGCAGATATCGAGGAGAAAATGATAGCTCTCAAAGAGAAATCCGACAAACGATCTAATAAACTACCAGAAATTCAAAGTGAGAAAACAAAAAAGGCTGCCTCTGATTGACTTAATAAACTTAAAATCAAATATTTTGAACTAGCATTAGAACAAGATATTCTGATTGAACAATGAATAGATTGAGTAAATCAGTTCAAGATTCTCAAGGATATCATTGATATGAACCAAATTGCGAAAAGCCTTGCTGGAGATTTTAATGTAAAAGATTTTATAAAAAATAACAAGGGACTAACGCTTGAAAAATTAGAAGAACTCAGAAATGTACTAAATGGTAATAAGTTAGATCTCTATGACCTACATCAATATTCAACTATTTTCGAAAAGCAACCCAATTTAGATATTGCTTTCACTAGAAAACTCATTGAAAAAATAAAGGGGAAGCCTCTAATGGATAAGTACGAAAAGTATATTGACTTTTTGGATAGATATCCTAATATAAATCATAAAATGATAAAAGAAATATTTGAATTTACTAAGGAAGAGCCTACTTTTGATAAACTTGAAAAATGTGGAAGACTTCTTGAACATTATCCAGAAATAGATTCTAACACATTAACTGGATTTAAAACACTTTTTTGAGATAAGGCCTCTCTCGAGAATATTGAAAAAAATATAGAGGAAGTACTGGAAAAGAATCGAATAAATCGAAATGCCTATAACAAGCGGCTAAAGGATAAACCGGTGACAGATGCGAAAGAATTTGCTGATCAAGTAAAAAACCAAATAACAGATATAGTAAAGCTAATGAAAACTGCAACTCCTGAGAATATAGCAATATATGAAGAAAGATTAGCAAGATTGAATCTTCTAACAGATATACTGAACAGGAATGGAGTCAACTGAATCAATAAATTCAAATCTATGTTAAACATCTTAGACATAAATAGTAAAGACTTTACTGACCCTCAAATGCAAAAATTTATCTTTGAGCTAACAGGAGAAAATAGCTATTGGACGACTGAAAAGTTAAAAAAACTAGAAAAACTATTAAACTGAAAAAAAATATCGTTATGAGAATTAACTCATGAACACATTCTAGAAGAGTTACAGAAGCATGAAAGGAAAGAGCAGCTCAAATTTTCAAAAGGAGAATATGAAACAAACAGTAAAATAATGGATAAAATCCTCTGAGAAAATGGGGGGAATATCAATGCAGAAGTAACAAAAAAAGTTAAACAACATATAGAAAATATACTTCTAAACAAAATAGGGAAAAAAGTAAATATCCCAGATAATGTAGTTAGAACAATCATTGAAGCACATATGCTTGATGGTAAACTAGGAAAATTAAACTATTCTGAGTTAAAAGCTAAAGTCAAAAAACTCTATGAAGTCATACCACCAAAATGAAAGAACTTTGTAAGATTCTTGCTTGAATGATGATTCTGCGGACAAATTCGTCCCACTCCAGAGATTATTAAAAATGGAGATACGATAAATATTCACTGAGAAACATTAAACTGCCAGGAATTAACAGGAGATAACAGTTATGAAATTACTATCCCATGAGCAAAATTTCAACTTAGAAAAACTGGAGACATTTACCTATTATCACAACTCGATTATACATATCTTAATGGAGGAAAGAAACATGTCAAAGCAGCACACATAATTAGAGAAGGAGAAACAAGAATAGTTGGAAGAGAGAGCGATGATCCTTACAATAGTTTTGAACTCGAAGATCTGAAAGCAGTATCCAGAAAACACTTTTCAGTAACAATACTAAACTGAGAACCCATTATTACAGATCTCAATAGTACAAATGGTACAACGGTTAATTTTATAAGAGGAACTAAAAAGACACAAGAAGCTGTAGATAATGAACGATTCGAACAATGAACTGATTCTAATTATATAGAAGACCTCGACTATAATACAGGAATAGATGCTGTAAGTATTGCTGACTATGTTACTAACGATCAAGATTTTAGTTACTAATCTACGTAATTAATCGAGAGAGAAGCAAAAAAAATCTGAGTTTAGTACTCAGATTTTTCTCTTATACAAAATTTAAATCCTCTTAGTCTCTAATACAATCTCCTTTCCCCTCTGCATAAGCCAAACCAACCTCTTCTGTTCAAAGAGCGAAGCGACTGAATCCGTAGCTAAAATGCGAACAGAATACGTATTCAGGTTTTTATCTGTTAAGAAAGAAGAAAAAATCTGATCTAAACTCTCTAAAGTATGAAATCTTATCTGTTTAAAATTAAAAAACTTAGCAACTGTCTTTTCCGATGCAAAAATACAATAATTTAACAGAATCAGAGAATCAATCATCGCATCTTTAAACGGGAGAAGTTGATGTTTTAGAAGTGTATTTGTCAGATACGACTTCCAAGAAAGTTGCGATAAAAGCCCCTTTGCGACACCAAGCTTTTCACTCCAAAATACAAATGGGAAGTGGAATCTCTTTGTAGCAGATTGAGCTGGCTGTAAGACATATTGAGCAGCAAAATCTGAAATCAACTTTTGAGCCACAGAAAGCTCCTCCCCATCTCAGAAAATCCCAATCTTCCCAACCAAAGAATACTTAAACACAAATTCAAAAAGATACTCCCTAAAAAGAGGTAAAATCTGACTTTTCCCCTCCTTTAATAAGGCAAGTTCATATACTGGAGGCACGATAATCATCTCAGCGCCCTGCTTTTTTAGAGCCTCTACACCTTTCTTAACTGCAGCCAAACTTGTTCAAAAATCCTTGTCTCCATAAGAGGCCATCAAACTATCAAAGTACACAATATATTCACAATCGTACTTGTTTAAAATCTTAAAGAGAACAAGACTCTCCACACCACTACTAACGATTCCAATTTTCATCTTTTAAGAAATTATTTGCATAGATAAAGCCAGATATTGTCCTAAATCACGCACAAAAATATCCATCTCTTTTGTCGTCAATAAACGCTCTATCAATCCTTCAATATCCTTGAGTTGAGCGATCTTCTTGGGCAAAAAAGTACTATACGGACTCTGAAGTAGTTGCTGCTCATAATCCTCCTTCATACTTACAAATTCTTGACGCTTTTTAGTCAATTCATCTCTAATAAACTCTTGGCTTCTCACCAAAAAATTAGACTGAAAATCTGAAACTGCATTTTCGATCAGCTTAATTTGAGAGAAAAGTTTGAAAAAAAGTTGCTTTTTCTCCTCATAGAGAGCCCTTCGATAGTCTACATCATCTCCCCTATTCATATTGGCAATCACCTGCATAATACTAGAATATTCTCTCCTCAAATAACTATCCAACAGCCTGCGATACTCAGTACACTTAAAAGTTCACTCCTCCTGCAATAAATACACCCTCACACTCGTCTCCCCAAGCTGACAATACAACCTCTCAGAAAAACTCTCACTTGCAAAACTCCAGCCCATCAATAGACTTCCAGCCATCAAAGGAAGAATTATCCTTTTCAAATCTCTCATCTTTTAGCAGTGAAAAGTTAAAATTAAGCTCAGATTTTTAATATCTCTTGCTTGGTACGCAGCCAAAAATATTGTTCAGCCATTTTACCTGTCTTGATCGCATACTCAAGATCAATCAACAGTTGAAAAAAACTGACTAAAAACCCCTGATTTTTCTGAAGCTGCGTAATATATTTTAGATTTTTATTAACAACAAAAGGATGCAACTTTGTCTGAGCAATAATCTCTTTCGCCGAAACAATCCCCTGCCCATACAAATCCAAAATCGTTAAATAAATCTTGAGTCCCCAAGTCAAAAGCCCAGAGACTTCATTCCAAGACTTACCATCTTCCTGCATTTTTTCTAGACTCTTGACAGCAAACCTAGGATCACTCCACAAATGATCAAATATCTCAAATGCATCTCATTCAACCAATCAAAAACAATACTGATGAATAGCATCAACAGAAACCTGAACCTCTCACCTCGTCTGTAGTCAGATTTTTAATTTTTCAATCTCATTCTCTAGGCGATACATATCGTTTCACACCTTGAGCAAAAGCATATCCACCTCAGATTCCCCAATCTGAAATCCAGCCAACTGCTCTCTAATAAATCCCTTTAACTGAGATTCCTTATAGGGAGCAAACTCCTTAAGTTGAAGCTGTTCACTAAACCACTTAAAAGCTTTTGTCCTCTTATCTGGCTTATAGGAGACTAAAATCAGAATGGTATCACTCGTTAACAGGCTCATATTTTGTTGAAAATCCTCAAGAAATTTATCAATTTTATCAGCCATAAGCGAATTATTTTCATAAGTATCCCTAGGAACTCAATAGAGAACTACCATCTTTTTGCTCACAAAAAGACTTCCAGCATAAAGTAATTGCTTAATCTCTCATAGATCCCAGTTTTGTGAGGTAAATTCAAAAAGCGTATCTGCTCAATATTTCTCTTGAAATCAGATTTTTCGTTTTTCGAGTTCCTTATTGAGCGTATAGGTATTTTCTCAACAAAATAAGAAAGCTGAATTGAGCATACGACTCCCTAGAGATAAAACAAGCCTTAGTATATGAATAGTCTAAAACTTTTCAAGCAGAAAAGATTAGTAGCGAAGAAGTCTGATTTTTCTGATATTTATCAATCTAATTACAACATTTCCCAACCTTTTTTATCTTGACATTCTCTATAAAAAATATACAATCCATATTATAAAATAAATAAAAATTATCATCTTATGAAAAAGGAATTTTTAATTGTGATCATCGCAAATTTTATCTTTTGCTTTCTACTACCAGCAACCGCAATACCTTTATTCTTCAGGCTTCTAGATCCTATAGAAGATTCAAGCTCCATAACTCTATTGATGATACTGGTAGTGTGCTTTGCTACAATGCTCTTTGTTTTTATGAGCCTCTTGCCTAGAACTCTAAATG
Source organism: uncultured bacterium (assembly GCA_963545225.1). Classification (GTDB taxonomy): domain Bacteria; phylum Patescibacteriota; class Gracilibacteria; order Absconditabacterales; family Absconditicoccaceae; genus HOT-345. The sequence continues at coordinate 13,155 of CAUUID010000013.1, read as the reverse complement.
AAAAAAAACAAGATATCCTTATGTTCGTATATCTGCTTATGAGCGTGATTATGGCTATCTTTGCTGGCAATTGGATACTATCAATCCTCGTAGGAATAATTCTAGGCATAATAATGGCATCTCTCCTATGGTGGTATTCTCGTAAACCTCCAGAGCAGATCTAATATGAGTAAGAAAAGCTAGAAGTTTCTCTTCTAGCTTTTTGTATTTGAGTAAAAAAAGAATACCATATTTTGATTTGACTTTATAAAAGTAATATATATATACGAGACAACTTCCTTTAGTTTTTAACAATAAACAATGGAAAAAATTTACAAGACCTCTAAAGTCAAGTTTATCACCGATATTGCGATCGGAGCTGGAGCTGCTGCATTTATTGGGCTGATTCTCACTCGCTTTATGGATGGGTATACCAAGCCTGCCATCATCGCTGCAGTATTATTTGTACTCTATGCACGAATGATCTGCTGAGATAAAATCACGGTAACACTCACTGACAAAGAGCTCAGAATCAAACAAGGTAAAGAAGAACAAGTCTTTGATCTTGAGAAAACAAGCTTTGGTTCATATATACACACTGAAAACGATAATACTGAAAGATACCTCTTGATTGGAACTGAAGATGGAAGCGAACTTAAAATCTGTTGTACACTTCTTGGAGCTAATCAATTTGACGAGCTTCGCAATGAGTTAGGGATCACTGGATCAAAACAAAAGGCAGTAAAACTTGAGACAAAAAAGAAATAATTCTGGTTTTTAATTCTTATATTTAACATAATGAATGGAGTAGAACTTTTTGGAATGCAAATTCCTGCTGTAGCGTTTTATGCTGTGGGGTTGATGATCGCGTTTGGAGGATATTCTCTCTGGCTAGCAAGCAAAAACAAGAAGAAAGTACAAGCTTTTCTTGATCAAAATCCTAATGCTGCTAAGGTATATATCAAAAATAAAATCTGAGCACTTGGAAGTGGTTCATTGGGAGTATACTCAGTAGATGGAGAAGCGAGAAATATGGTGATGATGTTCTCTGAGGGAACTAAAACTGGATTTTACCTTACACCAGGAGCTCATACGATAACTGTTGGGTACCAGAAAACAAGAGCAAGTCTTGTGTATCAGAGCGTAAACACTACTTATGAACCAACTGAGCTAGAAATTGAGGTAGAAGCTTACAAAACCTACCAACTTAGCTTCAATGAAAAAGAAGAACACTTTGACTTTGAAGAAAAGAACTAAAAAAGCTCTAAAAATCTAAAAAATCCCCAATCGAGGGGATTTTTTACTTTTTATTGATTTCTTATAAAATTATATTAGACTGATAAGATGTTTAGTTCAGATTTTTTTACAAATGACTTGATTAATTCTAAGCATAATTATACACCTTACTACACCATTGCTTGCTCGGAAAGATTTTTTTTTGGTGCCAATCTGAAACATTGAAAGAATTTGAATTCCATCCAGTTCTGAACGGAAAATAAAACATACTTTTGATCCATACCTAGATAACAAAAACAGATGGAAAAAAATATGTCGAAAAATTGAAGAATTTGTCAATGGAGTTGAAGATCTTAATAACATAACCACAGAAGACTACCGCGACAGATCCAAAAAATATGAAAGATACAAAAAATATCTTATTTTCCAAAACCAAAAAATACTTGATCGAGAGAAAAGTTTGAGTTGATGGGTGCTTGACTGGAATATTTGAGAAAACAAATGGGAATGGGAGAAAAAATATCTTCTCTGGTACTATTTAAAACGTCCCACCTACACAGAACAAGCCAATTTTTTAAAAACTCCAAAACTCAGCATACTAGATAAATCTTACCTCCATAATACACGAACATCTGAGAAGCTCAAACTTCAAACTATCAAATGAGTATGTATAAATATATCAAAAGAAGATAATCCAAATTTTTATCGAGACAAAGCGCTTAATAAAGAATCCTTCACCGATTATAACTACTTTCCAGAAGTCAAAGAACACGGATATATACTTATCAATGACTTTGATGAACGATATCAGTCTAGACTAATAAGAAATATCTTAAGTATGCCTAATCCAGAAGAACTAGATTTCTATACCTGAGGGAACCTTGTATCAGATACTCCTCGAGGTCCTGATAGTTATGTTTTTCCTAAAATATCAGAAATTAGATATCATTATATTTTGGATAAGATCTTTGAACATTAAAAATTTCTACTTGATTTTTAAAGATCAATAAGTAAACGATATCCTAATTATTCAACCTAAAAACTAAATAATAATTTCAGAAAGATAAGTATTAAAAAAGACTAGAACATTCTCTAGTCTTTTTTCAAAAGCAAGCTTACCATAACCTACCCTGGCAAAGGAAACCTCTGAGCAAAGGCTCTCACCTCCTCTCTCAAAACTGCCAGCTCAGAACTATTATTCCTCTGTTTGATCGCATGATCAATCAAATGAGCAACTCTCCTAGCATCAGACTCACTCATACCTCTCGTTGTCATCGCAGGAGTTCCAATTCTCAGACCAGACGGAGCAAAAGCTGGACGCATATCATTTGGAATAAGCGACTTTGAAACAGAAATTCCAAACTTATCAAGCACTTTTTCGCAAATTTTCACAAAAAAGAGTTGCAATTGATTAGGATATATATATATATCAGGAAAAGTTAACTACTTTTTCTTTGTATTTTATACCTTATAATCAAAAGCAAAGATGGGAAGAACGTATGAACCTAAGAAAAAAAACATTGTAATTGAGATCTTTTGGATTCTCGTAGGAGTTGCCGTTGCGGTATTTGCTACCTACTTTATAGGAAGGAAATTTGGATGGATTCCAACAGACTTTCATCTTATCCTCATTGGAGCGATCTTTTTGGGGCTCGGTCTGTTGAATATTCTCCTCGGATCGAGAGAAACGCTTATTACTAGCGAGCAGGGGCTCACCGTAAAAAAGGGAAAGAAGGAAGAGCTCTACTCTTTTGATGAGTATGGATTTAGCTACAAGGTAGAAACTGTAGACGGAAACACTGACTACTGGCTTTATGCTATCAAGCATGGAGATAACTATCCTACCAAGACGCTTGACTGTAACTATATTGGAGAAAAGGAGTTTTATGAGATCCTTGATGACTTGAAAATCTCTGGGAAATCTGCTCCAGCTCAAAAGCTTCACGCTGAGAAAAATTTGTAGTCTCCTCATGGAGGAGACATTCGTTATCCCAGTTGAGGATAGCGGAATCATATCAGGTTTTTTATCTTTATAATCTGAATTATTATGCAGGGAAACTTCACTTTTTATATTCTTATCGTTTTGGTGGTAGGATATCTAGCATATTACTTTATCTGGAGGCAGAAGGAAGCAAAGAAGCTTCAAGAATGGCTCGATCAGCATCCAAACGCTGTGAAGGTCTACACAAAAGGAAAAATAAGTCTGGTTGGTTCTGGGACATTGACGATCATCGATGTTGATGGAGAGCAGCCAAAGCAGTTTACTGAGGGGCTCAAGGGTGGATTTTATGTGCTCCCTGGGACGCACGTGGTTTACTCTCAGTATCAAAAGCAGAGAGCGTCTTTGGTATACAAGAGCGTAACGACAACCTACGATGCTACCAAGCAAGAAATCGAAGTCGAAGCTGGGAAAACATACCTCTACTCCTTTGATGAAAAGGAAGCTGAGTACAAGTTTAAAGAAATCGATGATCATCAGGCATAAAAACTGACTTTATCTGAGAAAACTTTCTCGGTATAAGATCAATTCCATATCTTTATGAAAAAGACATCCTTGTGAAAGGGCGTCTTTTTTTTGCTGTAAGGGGAAGTAGATTTTTATAGTCTTCTACTGGGATACTAAGATGGAAGTGGGAACTTCTGAGCAAATGCCTCGATCTGAAGATGCAAATCATGGAGCATATCAGGATTTTTTCTGTTTTTGATCGCCTGGTCGATAAAGTTCACGATCTGTACGGTATCCTGCTCCTTGACTCCTCTGGTCGTCATCGCTGGCATCCCAATCCTCAGACCAGAAGGTGCAAAAGCTGGACGCATATCATTTGGAACAAGCGACTTTGAAACAGAAATTCCAACCTTATCAAGCACTTTTTCTACTTCTCCTCCATCAAATTCCTCCTTTGAGAAATCTAGAAGGATCATATGATTATCCGTTCCTCCTGTCACAAGATCATATCCTAATGCAAGGAATTCATCAGCCATAGCCTTAGCATTTTTGAGCGTCTGCTCTGCATAATGAGAAAAATCAGAAGTCTGAACCTCTCAGAGTGCAACTGCGATCGCTGCGATAGTATTCATATGAGGTCCTCACTGCATTCCTGGGAAAACTGCACGATCAATCAATGTCGGAATATTCTCAATACTGAATTCAGGCTTTTTTAATGGATTTCAAACCGTTCCTTTACTCAAGATAAGAGCTCATCTCGGACCACGAAGTGATTTATGAGTAGTAGTCATCATCGCATGAAATCCATAATCCAATGGATTTTTCAAAAGTCCAGCTGCGATAAAGCCAGCAATATGAGACATATCAGCATAAGCGATAGCTCATACTTCATTTGCAATCTCAACAAATCTCTCATAATCAAGCTCTCTTGGATAAGCACTAAATCATGCTAAAATCACCTTGGGATGAAACTCATGAGCGAGAGAACGGATCTGATCAAAATCAATACTTCCATCAGCTAAAGTCTGATACCCATGGAAATTAAATACCTTTGAAATAAAAGTAACAGGAGCTCCGTGTGTCAAATGTCCCCCATACTTCATATCCATTCCTAAGATATGATCTCATGGCTCCATTACAGCACTATAAAAACAAAGATTTGCAGCAGCTCCAGAAAGCGCCTGAGCATTTGCATGATCTGCTCTGAAAATCGCTTTTGCTCTATCAATCGCCAACTGCTCAAGTTGATCAGTATTTTCCTGCCCTCAGTAGTACCTTTTTCACGGAAAACCCTCAGCATATTTATTCGCAAAAACAGAAGACTGAACTTGCAAAACCTCTTTTGACTGATAGTTTTCACTTGCGATTAGCTCGATTCCTTCTTGCTGCCTCCTCTCTTCCTGAGAAATCAAGTCAAAAACCTTTTGTGCTGCATTTTCCATTTCCTTTTTCTGATTAGCAAGTAAAAAATCTGACTTTTCAGCCTTATATTTTGTTTAATTATCGCAAATAGTTAGATTGTAAGGATGTACTTTGTAGTTCTAACGATCGATGGAAGAAGTAAGAAAATTAGAAATGATTACTCCTCTACAATCAACTCTCACCAATCTCCCTGCTGAAGCCCAGCAGCATTCCCCTCCTCTACATCAATATGCATATCCAAAGCGAAACGATCATCTACCCTAATTACCACCTCATCAAATACAAGTGCTCTGATTCCATTTGTCTTTACTTTCACGATCTGCCCATTATAGACTCAAAAATCCTGAGCATCAGCAACGCTCATATGAATATGTCTTTTTGCTACAATCAGTCCTTGCTTAAGTTCTACTTCTCCAGCTGGACCAATCAATGTAATACCAGCAGAACCTTCAAGATCACCAGATTCCCTAATTGGAGCTTGTGTTCCCAGCTTAAAATTATCTCCCATCATAATTTCTACCTGAGAAAACTTTCTATAAGGCCCAAGAATCCTAACTTTTGAAAGCTCTCACTTAGGTCCTTTGATCGTCAAAGTTTCAGCACACGCATATTGTCCTGGTTGAGAAAGCTCTTTCATAGGAGTCAACTCATAATTTGAGCCAAATAATGTATTCGCATCTGCTTGAGATAAATGCACATGCCTATTGGAAATTCCGATTGGTACTCTCATCAAAAAAAACATAAAAAAATAAAAAAGCTGATCTCAAGCATACTCAAATAAGCCTTATTTTCAAGATTTTTCACAAAAAAAAGAAAAAGCTGAGATACTTCAGCCTTTTTTATTATTTCTTTGGAATCAAATCTAAGACAATCAACTCTGAACGCGAACCAAGCCTCATCGCAGGCCCCCAAGTCCCAATCCCTGAACTCACAAAGAGCGAAGAAGTATCAAAACTATAAAGCCCTTTAATATATGGGAATGCCATTTTTACAAATAAAGTAAACGGAAAGAGCTGCCCATTATGCGTATGTCCAGCGACTTGAAGATTAACACCATACTTCATTGCAACCTCAGGTCCAACCGGCTCATGCAAAACTAAAAGTTTCGGATATTCAGTCTCCCATTGTATATTTTTAAGTTTATGCGCCAAAAGGTTCCTATTTTTCTGAGAATCACTTCCATTCATATCAGAAAGTCCGAGAATTTCCCATCATGAAAGAATCAGCTTCTGATCCGACAACATATGCAATTTCGTAGGCGAGAGAAGCGACTTCACATATGCATTCCCGGCATAAGCTTCATGATTTCCATACGTAAAAATAACCTCCTTATTGATCGTATTGAGCACATCAAAATCCCCAACATCAAATCCTCTTCCATCAATAAAATCTCAATTGATTACTACAAAATCGGCATCAATTTTATTAACCTTCTCAATAATACTATACAAGAAAGGTAAATCAGATTTTTTTGCGATATGAATATCTGACATATAAATAATTCTACTTGGAGCCTGGAGATTATCAACTGGAACCTGAATAGTCCTAATCACCGTACTATGCGCTGCCCACCAAGCATAAATTGAGAGACCAACAACTGCAATCACAAAACTCCAACCTCAATACACTCCTCTAATAGAATACGGAGTCCAAGCCAGAAGTCCACCTTCAACCAACCAAAATACCGCAATCACTGACAAGGCAACCGTTAAAATTCCTAGCACAGTCATTGTTGTAGTTTCCCAGTAATCACCGACGGTCGACTTTGCATTTTGATGAAAGATCAGGTATCCAAGGCACAAAACCAGAATCGCTGCAGCAATCAGCAAAAACATCATTCTATCAAGCTCCTGCCCAAAAAACCAAACAACATTAGAAACTACAAAATTCATCAGCAAAATATAGATCAGCACAAACAGAATACCAATTATCGCCATCTTCAAAAAAAGAATTAAAAACAAAGAAAAAGTCTGAAATCATCAAACGAATCTCAGACTTCTCCTTTTTTAGATTATTTTCCGTGACATTTTTTATATTTTTTTCCACTTCCGCATGGGCATGGATCATTAGGTCTTACCTTTCCATCAGAATGCATTACTTGAGGAGTCTCATCTGCCTCAAATACTTCCACATCATCATCAGACTCAAAAAGCTGACTTCTTTCGTCACTCTCCTGTACAAAAACTGGTTGAGATGGAGCCTGAGCTGGCAAATCATCAGTTGCTGAAGCTAAGATTTCCATTACCTTACCAGCACGGTCCTCATCACTTGTAATATCAAGTGTTGCCTGTACCTGTTGCTGTTGAGCAAGCAAATCAAAGTCAATCTTCATAAGGTAAAGCGCGGTATTATTGATAATTGAAGAGATCAACTCTTGAAACTTTTCAAAAGACTCCTTTTTGTAGACTACAAGCGGATCTAACTGAGCATACGCCATAAGTCAGACTTTTTCTCTAAGATTCTGCATTTCATCAATGTGATTTACCCAGAGTTTATCTAGGAAATGAAGATGTACCTCTCTAAAGACATCAAACAACACCTTTGTCTCAAGCTGACCAAATACTCTCGTAAAATATACGTCAAATCTTTCAAGTAAAACTGCCTTCAATCCTTCATAGTCTAGCTTAGCATACTCATAGTACTCAGCCTGTGTAAAGTTAAGTCCAAACTCCTTATTTAATACCACCAAGAGATCAGCTACAGATTGTCCTGTGATCTCAGCATTTGTAATCTGAGCAATAATAATATTCTTAGCTTCATTAACAAAAGCTTCCTTAAGATTTTCCACATATTGGATCCTCTTATTTTCATCATGCTCACTTTCAAGGATCTCATCTCTTGTCTTATAAATTCTCTTTCTCTGCTTGTCTACCACACTATCATAGTCAAAAAGATGCTTTCTAATACCGAAGTACCATCCTTCAATTTCCTTTTGCGCTCTCGTGCTTACAGTGGTAAATTGTTTTTGAGTAAGTTCTAGACTCTCTCTATCAGCCTTTGAAAAAATCATAGAAACCAGAGACTGAATCCTCTCTCCTCCTGTCTTTCTCATCAAACTATCATCCAACGCCACAAAGAAAATCGAAACACCAGGATCTCACTGTCTTCCAGCTCTTCCTCTAAGCTGATTATCAATTCTTCTTGACTCATGCTTTTCTGTTCCTAGGATAAAGAGTCCAAAAAACAGATCTTTTTCAATACTTTCAGATTTTTCAGAAGTTTGAAGTGGGGTAAAGCTCACTTTCGCGTATGGCTGAGAATTTTCTTTTCTCTTCAAAGTTAGTTTTGCTGAAATTTTCATATCAGGCAACTCAATCCCCTGAACAAGTCCATCTATCTGTGCATCACTAAGCCCAAGCTCTTTTTTCAAAGCATCAAGGAAAAGTCAATATTCAAGTTCAGAAAAAAGATTTCCAGAAATCTGATTTCAGTTTTTTACCTGCTTGAGAAAATAGCGAACATAATTTTCAGCCAGCCTCTCATTTAATCAATCCTCAAGCTTGATATCTGTACCACGACCAGCCATATTTGTAGCAACCACTACAGATTTATATTTTCCAGCATTAGCTACGATATTTGCCTCCTGCTCATGAAACTTAGCATTCAAAACATAATGCACAATTGCCTCTTGCTCAAGAATCCTAGAAACATATTCAGAAGTCGCAATATCCGCAGTACCGATCAAGATCGGCTGCCCCATATCGTGATAAAACTTAATATAATCTTTCACAAATCTCCACTTAGTTGGCTGATTATAGTAGACCTTATCATTCATATCTACTCTAAGCACCTTCCTATTAGTTGGGACAATTACAACCTCAAGATCATAGATCTTACTAAACTCTTCTCCCTCAGTAGAGGCAGTTCCAGTCATACCAGAAAGCTTTGCATATTGTTTAAAGAAATTCTGATAAGTAATAGTCGCCATAGTTTGAGATTCTCTCTGAATTTGCACTCCTTCCTTCGCCTCAATCGCTTGATGAAGTCCCTCAGAGAATCTTCTACCAGGCATAGTACGACCAGTATGCTCATCTACAATCAAAACCTCACCATTGGAAATGATATAATCCTTATCTCTGATATATACAGCCTTTGCCTTAAGAGCATTTTCTATATGGTGAATTTCCTCATATCCCATATCCTTGTAGATATTCTCAACCTTCAAAAGTTCCTCAAGTCTCGCAATACCTCTTCCAGAAAGCTGAGCAGTCTTGGTCTTTTCATCGATATAGTAATCTCAATCTTCCTCCTGTGGCTTCCCTCCATTATCAGTCAAAATCTCCTGAATAAACCCTTTTGAAACCTTCTTTTTTTCAGAGCATGGCGTCAAAAAGTTCACCATCTGTGCATAATAAGTATATTTTTCTGTTGGTTCCTCTCTTGGCTGAGAAATGATTAACGGAGTTCTCGCCTCATCTATCAAAATACTATCGATCTCATCCACAATCGCATAATTCAAAGGTCTCCAAGTCAGACTTCTTTCATCTAATGATTTTACAAGATTATCTCTCAGATAATCAAATCCAAGTTCAGAATTTTCAACATAAGTAATATCTCTAGAATACTGCTCTCTTCTCACTGAAAGTGGGGTCGACTTCACAACAGATCAAACACTGAGCCCAAGCCAGTTATATACGTGAGCCATCCATTCAGCATCACGAGAAGCAAGATAATCATTTACAGTTACAACATGGACTCCCTTTCCTGAAAGCGCATTAAGATACACTGGAGCTACTGCAACCAAAGTCTTTCCTTCTCCAGTCTTCATCTCAGCAATCTTCCCTTGATGCAAAATAATTCCTCCAATAAACTGAACATCATATGGGACCATATTCCAAGTTAGCTCCTGCCCTTTTACCTTACATGTAGTTCCAACAAGCCTTTTACAAGCCTGTTTTACTACAGCAAACGCCTCAGGCAACAAACTATCCAAGCTTGCACCATCTTGGATTCTCTGCTTAAATTCATTGGTCTTATCTTGGATTTCTTGATCTGTTAAACTATCATATTGTGCATACAAAAATTGAATTTCCTTAATTATCGGCAAAATTTTATCAATTTGTTTTTGATTATAATCTCAACCAATCAAACTGAGAAACCAGTTAAACATTGTTTTTTCAAAGCAAAAAATAAAATCTGACTTTGCATTCAGCAAACAAACTATAGCGATTTATTTACTGAAAGCAAACAAAAAAAGCGAAAAATCTGATTTCTCACTTTTTTTAAGAGCATACTATAGAGGATATTCCACCGAAAACACATTTTACAAAAGAGGCTCTCCTTCCAGTTTAAAGACCATTCACTTGGTAATACGGACCGGGAGCAGCATTCAGATTTCAAGATTTGCAGTTTTAGGACTCGATTTTAGAATAATCTGCTTCATATTATCCGTATATCCAAAGATATCTCAGTTTTCGGCAATTTCATTAACGATCATCGTTCTCTCAGCTCAGACTTCAAGTTGGTTATTCTCATCAGAAATACGATACAACAGATCATTAAGCTGGTTTCGCCTCTGATGTTTTACCTTGTATGGAATCTCATCTGGATACTTTCTATCCGCAAAAGTCCCAGGACGATTACTATAAATTCACATATAAATCATATCAAAACGTGCATATTCAGTCAGTTTTAAGGTTTCTTGAAAATCCTCCTCTGTCTCTCAAGGGAATCAAAGAATAATATCAGTTGTGATAGAGATCGGTCTCTTGAGCGAACGAATCTTATCAATAAAAGTATAGCACTGCTCTGCTGAATATCCACGAAACATTTTCTTGAGCACAGCATTTGATCCTGACTGAAATGGAATGTGAATATGTGGACAAAGCTTTGGTTCAGTCTCATGAAGAGCCAAAAGCTCATCAGAATAATACGTAGGATACGGAGAAGTGTATCTGAGCCACTCCAAACCTTCTAGCTTCAAAACCTCCTTTACAATAGTCAAGAAATCTGGATGCTTATTCACGATCTGCCCCAAAAGAACGATCTCCTTAACTCCGTTAGCCAGATGAATCTTTGCCTCTTTAACGATCTGCTCAACAGGAAACCATCTCTCCAATCCTCTAGCAAAAGGCACAATACAATAAGCACAAAACTGATTACATCCAGTTGAAATAGGGATATAAGCTGTCTTATTATGAGCATTCATACTTGAGTTGATCCCCTCTGGAACAATCGTTGAATATTCATTTGTTAATTCCCTATCATAACGAACTTCATATCCAAGCTTCTGAAGCATCAATGGCAAAAATCCCGTATCATCAATACGGAAAAAGAGTTCAATATTTTTCCACTTTTGAGATAGATTATGAAAAAGTGGATTAAAACTATGATTGATCCCAACAAGCTCACCTTTATCAGATTTTTTAAGATTTTTTACTTCCTCAGAGGTCAATCCTACAATCCTTGGCTCTTTTGTCAGAACAACTCCTCAGAAATTTCCTGTTTTTAGATTTTCTGGAAGCTTCTTTCCAGTCATAATTTTCTGATTTCTCATATTGTGCTGAATCATACATCCCGTGATCCAAACTTTCTTATCCAATGGAATTTCTTTAAGCTTTCCAGTCACTTTATCCTCAGATTTTTGGCGAACAGAGCAAGTATCAAAGATCACAATATCTGCCTCTTCTACTGTCTCTACTGGCGTAAATCAACAATTTTTCAAAACTGATTTTACCCTGGCGGTATCAGCATAATTCATCTGGCATCAGAGCGTAATCACCGTAAACTTCATCATCTGTGATCAATATAAAATAAGATAATTTCTAGTATTCAAAAAAGTCGCATTCCCATAGACCCAAAAAATCTGATCTTAATGTGACTTTTATTTAATATAATTATAAGCTTTAATTTTGGAGACACAAAGGAGATATTTGAACACGCTGTTACCTAAATTAAAACAAATAGAATTTGTCTTAAAGTATACTATTTCACAGCATAAAAACAAAGATAAAATCCTTGCTTATATAAATCTCCTCAAATAACAATTACTCATTCTCCTAGTCCTTACTCCATTCTTAAACCAGAGGGAAATGGAATAGCGAACGAGTCAAGAGAATCTGTGAGCCAAGTTTTGTCAGATTCTCTTTACGCAAGTGAGCGATTCCATTATAATAAGAAAAAGATGAAGGAAAGCAAGATTTTTATTTTTACACTGTATAAATTAAATTGGAATAAATAAAACAACAAGGATCAATACAGTTCTAATAAAAAACAAATAAAAATTATTTTTAAATACACAATTACACCAACACAAAATAAAGATAAAATTTTTTATTACTCAAGAAATAATGATAGTATATCTTGAAACATTAATTAAAAAAAGTATGAATAAAATGAGTCTTTATTAAATTTTTATTAATTATGCAACGATTAAAAACCTCCATCATTAATAATAGAGATGAATTTATTGCATTATTATTCTCTACCACATTACTATTTCTATTATCATTTAAGATAGACATTATTAATCCAAATTTAACAAATTTTCAATGGATTGCATTACGAACGATTGTTTCTTTAGTCTTAATTTTGTTATGGAAAAAACTTAAATATTGTTGGAACAATTTATCTGCTTTATGGGAAAACCTTTTCTGATTTTTATTAATTATACTTATCTTTTCAGTTTTGGTCTCAATATATACTTATCAATATCAAGTATCTTTAGCGTATTCTATATCATGAACTTGGACAACAATTTCCGAAACAGTATTCTTGAAAAAACTTTGCTTAAATTTTCATTGATGGTTTTTTTTAAGATTTGTTATGTTACGATTTATCTGTTTTTTATTTTCTCTACCAGATGCAAAGAATGAATAAAATTGATGATTGCTTAAATCTGTCTCCAATAATAAAGGACTATATAGAGTATCAATTATTAGAACAAGATGAAGAAAAAGGAAAATATACAATAAAATCTGGAATGAATTTTATTACTTGATTGTGGGGATCTGGTAAAACTTTTTTCATAGAAGAAACTTTAAAACATTTAAAAGAACCTAAAGACTACTTAGAGGAGCCTAAAGACTACTTAGAGGAGCCTAAAGACTACTTAGAGGAGCCTAAAGACTACT
>CAUUID010000012.1:0-29495 GCA_963545225.1 uncultured bacterium | reverse complement strand
TTTGAGCTTTATACCTTCTATATACCACTATTCAGAAATATTCTCAAACAAAAAAAGACTCATCTGATACAGATAAGCCCTTTTTCTAGTTGGTGTCAATGAGTTCTCATTTTATTTCTCAGCGGCTTTGATCAGCTGATCAACAAGACGCCCAAGTTCTTTTCTCACATATTCGGCATTACATTTTTCAATAGTATCTCCAAAATACTTACAATCAAACCCAATCACAAACTCTCCTTCTAAATCATTCAAAATCTGACTTTTCGGAGTAATCATCTGACTAAAGGTTATCCCTCCATGAACAGATAATGACAGGGCAAGATCTAAACGGTTCTTCTGGCAAAAGGGATGTTCCTTAGGAACTGCAACATACCCACAATAATAGGAAGTTGAGTAAGAATCCATACCCATCAAGAAATAATTCTCCTTACCAGACCAAGACTGCTTCAAGATCCTACACTGATAGCCCTTATACTCAAAGGCAATGTAATCTTCAGCATCACCTTGCTGTTCAATGACATCTTGACGAGTGGTATCACCAGCAGAAGGAGCTTCTACCTCCTCCAAGCAATCCTCATCAAAATCTGCGATCACCACCTCAATGTTTGAGATATCCTCAAGGAAAGCCTCAAAGCTTTTGCCTGTCTCATAAAAGAGAATAAATTTTAGTAAGACATTCTCTCCATAAAGTATACCATTTTCCTCCAGTAGTGATTCGTTCTCCTCCAGTAGTGATTCGTTCTCCTCCAGTAGTGATTCGTTCTCCTCCAAGAGAGCCTTATAACGATTCTGAAGTGCACGGTATTTGCCCGGATGCTTTATAGTAAAAGCACGACCGGCTCGATTTACTTTTTTCTTCATATGTTACATTTTTTTAATTCAACATTCGCTTTAATAAACAACAGATTTCAAAAAAAACCTGAAATTAGCAGTAGTAATTATATAGCATTGTTAAAGAACTCATTGACAAAAAGATTATAATAATTAGAAAAAGAATGTCAATAGCACTTTTATATAAAAAAGAGAAATCAGAATATTATATCTTTTCTATTCTACAAAACTAATTACTACAAAAATAAAAAAATATTGACATTCCAAAAAAAATAACTAAAATAATAGCGCAAAACAAAAAATAATAACAAAATGTCAACAATCAAAAAACTTTGGTGGCTATCACTTGCAATAGGTGGAGCTGCTCTACTCGCAATTTTCCTCTTAAAGGATTCAAGATTCACTGACTTTGGACTTAATACCGCATCTATTTGCGCACTAGTCCAAACAATCCTTATATGTCTTACTCCAACCTTCAATCTCAAGTTTGGAGCACTGAAAAGAGAGCTCCTCTCAATGACCATGCTGTACCTTATAGCATGCATCATGACGGTAGTAGCATTCTTTCAGGGAAGGATAAGTGGAATTGAGTTATTCTTTTGGGGATACTTCACTCTTGCAATGGCTCTTGTTCCCTTCGGAATGATGTATCTAAAATTGCAGGTAGATGATTAACAAGAAAGAGGCTTTATAAGCCTCTTTTTCCAAGGAAAGTTTTTTACCACACTTCCACTTGACATTTAGAGAAATTAAATTATATATAGATCATAAAATAAAAATAAATATTATGAGAAAAGTGATATTAGAATTATGCGCTGGCGCACTCTTCCTATTAAAACTAGTAGCATATCTAGACAGAGGAATAGATGAGGAATATAATGCCTTCTGGCCTATAGTAGGCTTCATCCTAGCAATACAGACCTTAACGCTAATAATAGCGAGAAAGAAGGATAAAGATGAGTTTAGATATGGAGTTACCTTAATACTAAGTCTACAAGTGCTCTATATCATCATACTACTGACTTCATTAATTGGAGAGGTAGATCCCTTTATGGCAATGGCTATGGTAGTAGGAATAGCAGCACTACTCCTCACTATAGGAATTATCGTCTATGTTCTTTCTACTTGGATTGCTAGAAAACAAAGAGAGAAAAAAGAGGAAAGTAGTAGAGATGATCGTGTTATATCCTATTAAATTAAAGTTCCTAGTGTTTTACTAGGAACTTTTTTCAAAAAACAAAAAGAAATCCGATCTCAGATTTCTCCTACCTCAAAAATTATATCCAAACTATTCAGATCTCGATTTATCCATATATTCCTTAACAACTTCACTCATCGCCTCGACGAGCACATTAAACCTCTGATTATCATCAGCAAGATCCTTTTCTATAACCTGCTTCTGTCTAGTCAAAAACTGTTCTTTTAGCATAATAAGCTTTGCAACTTGTTTCTTAGGATTACTCACATCAGAAAAAGGGAAATCAGTTCAGAATTCTAACTTTATCACAATATCTCCTTTCCCCCAAATTTTATCCCAAACACCATTCTGTGAAGAAGAAATCGTATTAATTTTATTCCAAGAGAAAATCTCAGTTTTATACTCCAATCGCCCCTCCCGAAGAAATAAAGTCACAGTGTCTTTAGACAAAATCAAACAATCCAAATATAAGTTAAGAAAATCCACCATCCACTTAATAAAGAGAAGAAGTCAGGTTCCACCGAATATCCACTGCCAATAGGGAGCAGGACTCGTATGATTAAGCAAAGCAAAAATCACATATAACACAAAAAGAAGGACTATCATCACGAATGCCTCCTTTAAGTAAACAACAGAACTATGTCCAATTGTTGATTGAATATCTGAGGTATTCACATACTTTTTGATAAGCATCATTCTAAGCATAAGACCTCCCTCCTATCAAAATAAAATATATGACCTCACCTGGTAAAACTAAGCCTTCTTTTGAGCAGCTTCAATCCTCTTTTGCTTTTCAAGGTATTTTTCCATCATTCCCTTAACAGGCTTTTTAATTACCTTGTCTTTATTGAAAACTGGATGACACTGATAACAAGTTTCAAGCTTAATAGGTCCCTCAACTGTAGTATTTACAGTAAATGAAGCACCGCAAATACAATTTACTACAACATCTTTGTAATAAGCACCGTGAATTCCTTTTTTCATCCCAATAATGTAAACAAATAAATGTTTCCGAACAAGGAAGAGTATACAGATTTGATTATCATTATCAAGTTATTTCACACAGAAAAAAAATCTGATTTTTATACCATATTTCTAGAAAAACTGACGATATTTCACAATCATTTCCGGCAAACAAGTAATATCATCATCAATAGCCCTCTTATTCCAATGTTGCTTCCCACATTTAGAACAAGAAAAAAGAATTCTGATTTCACTATTTTTCATTTCATAACTCGTCGGATACATCGCTCATTGACACTCACTTGCTCTATCTCAAGGAATCTCACCGTCTACATGCTTTGAAGCAAAACAAAAAGGGCAATGATTACGGCAAGTTTTCTGTGCCTTAGGGATTTCTTTCCCACAGTTAAGACAAGTAAAGGTTTCATTGATTGTTTTCATAATTTCATCTCATCAACTAAAGAAGAAGCCGTTTTTAGAACCATTCTAACAACAAAGATACTCTAGCCACCTTCTACTTAAAACTTCTTCTCTTCCAAAAAAACGGTGGCTGAATACACAATGCACGTAAATAAACGTATGCTTGTCCACGATGATGCGTCTCATTCTCAATAATATAAAGAATCCACTGAGCTATAGAAAACTTCATCTGATAGGGACTAATCTCTTGCCCATAATTTTGAATCATTTTACATTCTGAGAGAAGAGAAATAAGAACCTGATCTCGTAAAGCAAGCAATTCTGTTTTAGTGGTAGGGAAGTGATCTTGCTCAAAAAGAGAAATATGTTGCTCCTTTAAAGCTTCCTTCAAAATATAATCCCAAATACCAATAAACTCCTTAATCATCTCTGAAAAAGGACGCATTCCACCAATAGAAAAAGAAAAAAGCTCCTTTTCAGGAAATACCTCAATAACTTGACGAGTTAATCAATGAGCATCTTGATAATTTTGTAAAAGTATTTCTGCCGTAATAATATTCATAAATCCAAAAATAGAGAAATATAAAAGAGACTTATAATCGTTATCTATTTTTTTTCAAGCCCAAAAAATTTCTAGAAAACAAAAAAAGTTCCCTTAAGAAATCCTCTGGGGTAGCTGGGGATCGAACCCAGGACCACCAGCTTAAAAGGCTGTTGCTCTACCGACTGAGCTACTACCCCTCAAGAGGAAAAATCTTACTAAGGAAACTTTTTCAAAAGACAACAAGAGCGAGTATACTATTTTCCCCTCTTATTGCAAGCTATTTTTTCAAAGGACTAGATAAATCCCTTAAACTTTTTATAAAGTCTTGAGTTAATCTTTACCTTTACTTGACTTCCATCTTCAAGTTTAATCCATTTATTGATCAGGTTTACCTTAAACTGTCTCTTCCCTGCTCTCATAGAGTGAGATCTAGTCTGTCCTGATGTAGTTTTTCTACCTGTAAAATAACATATTCTAGCCATGATAATTACAACACAATCAAGATAAAATACTGAACTAAGCAGTTGCTGCAGCTTCTTCAGTTGAAGTAGATTCACCTTCTTCATCAGAAAGCTCAACTACAGTAAGCACTGGTTGATCAAGATCATCAATAATCTCTACATTCTTTGCCACCACCAAGTCTCTTACAAAAACTACATCATTTGCAGTTTCAATCTTTGAAAGATCAACCTCGATTGAATGAGGTAGATTCTGAGGAAGCGCCTCAACCTCAACAGTATCTTTAACAAGTTGAATCTTTCCTTGGTTAAGTTTTTCTACCTGAGATTCTCCAACAAGCACTACCGGAACTCCAGCAGATACCTTTTGATGCTTATCTACAGCCAAAAAGTCAATTGAAAGTACTTCATCAGTTACTGGATCAAGCTGTAATGCATGAAGCAAAACAAGCTGATCTACACCACCTTCAAGCTCAATTGGTGTAGAATATCCAGCAGCTCTATATGCCTTAATAAAATCATTTTTTAAGATAGTAAGCAAAACTGGAGTATCGAGCATCTTTCCGTAAACAACAGCCGGTACATATCAGCTTTTTCTAAGTTTTTTTACATTCTTTCCGGTTTCTGTACGAACCTGAACAGTAAGTTTCATAATACGATACGACAAAATCTAAAAAAATTACTTCAAAAGATTAGTTTCTCTCTTATCAGCTGTGATTTTACTCTTCATTCTAGCTGATTTACCAACCTTTTCTCTGATATAGTAGAGTTTTGCTCTTCTAACCTTGTATTCATCCATAAGGATTACCTTTTCAAACTTTGGAAAAGAAAGTGGGTATACCTTTTCAATAGTTTGCCCAGCAGCAAGCCCTCTGATAGTAAAACTACCATCAGCACTTCCTGGCTTTCTAACCTTGATAATAAGTCCCTTAAACTTCCAAATTCTTTCTGTAGATCCTTCTCCAACTCTCTCGTGAAGCTCTACTTGCATTCCTGCCTTTACAGGAAGAATAGTATATCCATTAGTATCTGATATATACTTTAGTCTTTCATGATTCATAATATACACTCTTTTGAAGGATAAAATTACTTTGCAGTCTTGCTATTCATCACTTTAGCTTTCCACTTTCTCTGCTGTTCAAGCATTCTTCTTACATCCATAATTACTACTTTTTCAACTCTTGTAAGCGCTTTATTCAGCTTTCTTTTTGCATTAGTCTTAAGTCTTGCCATGGAACTATGATAATTTAGATGATAAAGCTTGAAGTCCTCTTGAGGTTAGAACTTCTTGAACCTTATGCATAGGGATACCGTATTTCTTAAGTTTAGCTTCAGCTTTCATCTTAGCATTTTTTACCCAAGCAGTAGTTCCCTCTTTTGCTTCTTTTTTGAGCACATCAATATACCCATCAATAGCTTTTTCATTTTTGCACCCTGTTTTTTTTCTGTGCACATTCAATGCCTTCAGAAAGTGCTTAATTTTTCTTCCATTAGTATCTCACATTGATCAACAATCAAAATATAAATGTATTAAACCTTATCGCAAAAGCGAAATCTGATTTTTCTCTCTAATATAACGGAGAAAACTAGTTAATATACTTAGCCATATAAGCGAAAGCCTTATTTGCTTCAGCCATCTTATGAGCTTCTTCCTTTTTCTTTACAGCTGCTCCTTGATTTGAGTATGCTGCAAGGAGTTCTTCAGAAAGTCTCTTGTACATAGCTTTCCCACTCTTTCCTCTCGCTGCATCAAGGATCCATTTTGTAGCAAAAAAGAATCTTTTATCTGCTCTTACCTCAACTGGAACCTGATATACCGCACCTCCAATTCTCTTTGACTTAATCATGATTGTAGGAGAAGCATTTTCAATAGCGGTTCTTACTACAACAGTTGGATTCATATGTCCGTTTGCTTTGATATCCTTAAGAGTATCTTCATAAATTCTCTTAGCAACACTCTTCTTTCCATGCTTCATGATGAAGTTAATAAACTTCTCTTCATAGTTAAAGGTATCCAAAGTCTTATTTTTAATCACTGCCATTAGAAATAACAAAAAACAAATTAAAATTATTTACCAGCCTTAGGCCTCTTTGCTCCATATAGTGATCTTCCTTGCTTTCTGTTTGCTACAGCATTCGCATCATATTTTCCTCTCACAATATGGTATCTCACTCATGGAAGATCCTTTACTCTTCCTCCTCTAATAAGCACAACACTATGCTCCTGAAGAGAATGAGCTTCTCCTGGAATATATGCCAATACTTCAGCTCCGTTTGAAAGTCTAACCTTTGCAAACTTTCTTTGTGCTGAGTTCGGCTTCTTAGGACCCATTACAGATACCTTAAGACATACCCCTCTCTTAAATGGTGCTGGTTGAGCAACTTTTTTATTTCCCTTGAGCTTGTTTACAGCAAACTGAAGCACAGGAGCCTTTGATTTAAAGGTCTTTTTAACTCTTCCTTTCTTTACTAATTGGTTAATAGTTGGCATTGTTTATCCAAGAAAACTAAATAATAAAATACAATGACTCCATATATACTAAAACGGAACACAAAATCAAGAGATTTTTTCAATTTCAGTATTTTACTTGTTGGTGTGCCGTGTTATTACTCAATTTTTAGACGAGAAAAACGAAAGGAAGCCTGATTTTTAGGGACATAAAATCGAGAAATCAGTTATTATAAGCTTTTTTACCACCATCATTAAAAAATCTATTTTACAAAAAATTTAAAACCTGACTTTTTATCTCTTTTTTTAAAGTAGCTATTGACATTTTACAAAATAAATGTATATATCTAATATCAAACAAAAAATAACTTTAAAATGAGTAACAAAACAGAAGCTCCAGCAGGAGTACCACAAAAAGCGAGCGAGATCAAGACCTTTATTTTGGACACTAACATCCCGCTCCAAGACCCGACTTGTCTTACGAGATTCCAAGAGCATAATGTCGCAATTCCGATCCCAGTGATTGAGGAACTCGATAAAGCTAAAAATGGAAACACAACAAAAAGCGTCAACGCCAGAGAATTTACACGCAATCTGGGAAAGTTTACCAAAAACTATAACCCAGAAACCAAGCCCAGCATCCCTCTAGGAGAAGGACTTGGGAATCTAAGTATTTTACCTGGCGTAAGTATTCCAGAACAGATTTCACACTGTTTTCAGGATGACACTCAAGATCACCGTATTTTAGCTATAGCTCTTGACCAAAAAAAGCAAGGCAATCATGTCGTTTTAGTAACCAACGACCTCAATCTCGAAATAAAAGCGAAAACACTAGGGATTGAAGCAGAATCGTACCGAAACGATAGTGTCAGGGACATGGGAGTAATTTACAACAGTCTATCTAAAGAGACTCCAACTGAGGAAGAATGGACTGCTATGAGCACAGGTAGTACAGAAACTAGCTTCTCATCACTGGAAAGATTCTCAGATCTACCACTCAACCATCAATTCATTCTCAATCAGAACATCCTTGTTCGAAAAACTGCCAATGGTCTAGAAAAAATCAGGCCCAATCATCCAGTTTTCGGAATAAAGGCTAAAAATCCTGAACAGGAATTCGCTTTAGATGCTCTGCTCTCACGAGACATTAGTCTTGTAGCACTAACAGGGAAGGCAGGAACTGGGAAGACACTCCTAGCACTTGCCGCTGCCTTAGAACAAAAAAAGGAATTTGAAGAGATCCTTGTCGCTCGTCCAGCAATTGAACTTAGTGACAAGACACTTGGCTTCTTACCTGGGGATATGAACGAAAAAACCGATCCCTACATGCTACCAATTTACGACAATCTGGCAGTTATCCGAGAAGCAAACCAAAAACACAAAGGTGGAGATGAATCAATCCGAGAATGGGCAAAAAAACAAAACATTCATGTATTGGTTCTCAACTACATTCGTGGAAGATCTCTCACTAACCGCTTTATCATCATCGATGAAGCACAGAACACTACTCCAGGAGAAATGAAAACTATCCTTACTCGCGGAGGAGAAAATACAAAATTTGTGATCATTGGAGATATCACTCAAATTGACTCTCCATATCAAAACGAAAAATCAAATGGACTCTCGTATCTAGTCGATAGATGGACAGGGCAACCAGAATTTGTTCATGTGCATTTAACTCGCGGAGAACGCAGCAGTCTAGCTGAAAAAGCCGCTCAACTTATGTAAACTGTCTAACTTTTATTCCTCACCAAGAGTAATCTCTTGGTGAGTTTTTGTTAAAAACAAAAATCCAAACTGATATTCTAAATCAGAATTTTTATCCTTATGAGTCCATTAGTTCTAAACGGAAAAACTTGCTATTTTTAACCAAAAGCATATGCTACAAAGAAAAAAATCTGACTTTTTTATCTCTTCTTATAGCTCAATGTGAGAAATATGAACATTATGCCTCTTTGTACTAGGATTCATCTGCCTTATAAAAGGAGCAGATATTCTGATAGAATGAGCCTCATCTCTCGCAAAAAAAGCCAACATATCAAATATGATCATTGGACTTACAATCATCTGATTTGGAACTTCAGCACCAGAACTCCTTGTTAACATCTCCTCAAGTCTCAAAGGCATAACAGGTATCACGATCGGAAACATCATCTGATCAAACATTTCCAATATTCTACTTATTCTATGAGTATCAGCTATTTTTCACCCATTGCTGATCAAAAAAAAGCTCCTACTAAACGAAGTGCTTTTCACACTCTTTGCAACACTGATTTTTGCCTGCATGATCAATGATCATATCATCGACCATAGCAGTTTTGATATAGTTTCCAGAAGTGAGGGAATGATCCTACTTATACTCTTTGGAATCTTCCTCTACTATGTATATCGCAATATCAATAAATGAGAAGCACGCGAACAAGAAAAAGGAGAAATCAGAATTTTACCTCTCTGGAAATCCTGCCTACGAATAGCTCTTTGACTCTGAGGACTGATCTTAGGAGGAGAGCGAATCATCAATGGAGCAACACTCATCGCTAGATACTTTGGACTCTCAGAAAGAGTGATCGGACTAACAATTATCGCAATCGGAACCTCACTACCAGAGCTTGCGACCTCAATTATCGCGGCATACAAAAAAAATACAGACCTCGCTCTCGGAAATATCATTGGATCAAATATTTTCAACATCCTGTTCATTCTTGGAGTGAGTAGCATCATTAGCCCAATTCCTTGACTCAATGGGACCAATATCGATCTCATCTTCCTGCTCCTTGCAACAATATTAATCTATATTTTCGCTTTTAGAAAAACCTGAGGTAAACAGCGAGAGATTAATAGACGAGAAGGAATTCTTATGGTCGGAATATATATCTGATATCTTATCTACCTGATCATCTGATAAAATAAAAAAATCTGACTTCAACTCGGAAATCAGATTTTTCTTTTATTATCTAAGATGCTATTGAACAGACATTGACTGAGTATCTGCCTCCCTATCATGAAATTCAGCACTTCAGAATGCCAAAATCGGATAGAAAATCACAGGCAAGAACAATAGTCCAATTCCAAACCAGAATCCTTTTCCAAACATTTTTGCAACCCTAAATGGAAGAATGAAGACATAGAAAATTCCAGCAATAATTCCTACCAATCCAAGAAGCCAAGTAACTGCTGTTGGAACTCAGAATACTCCATTCATTGCAAGATACACTGTTAAAGGCATATAAAGCAAAGGGAAAAGCGACAACCAGAACAAAAATCTGAGTTTTACCATTTTCAAAAAGACATACGTATTAGCCAATGGGATTAATGCCCACCACCAAGCGATTTTTGCCTTTTCAAAGATCTTTCCAAAGACAATTGTAGTTAGCACCTTGCTTGCAAGATAAATCAGAGAAATTGTAAGCCATCCCATTGACAAAAAGAATAGCATTCCTCCCATTCCTCCAAAATCTGCATCTCCATAAAATTGCAAACTTGAAGAGTCAAATCCATCTCCAGCACCAACAATTCATTGAAAACTTGTTTCCAAATCACTATCAGCTCCAGCAATTCACTGTATAGACCTTAATTGAGTGGAAGTACCAGTCTCTTCTAGATTTAAATCTTGTGTTGAAAATTCTTCCATGAGAATAAAAAACAAAATAAAAACGTTCTTAAAATTAGGAACATAGTAAGTATACTCCTATTTGAAAAAAATGCAAAAATCTGATCAAAAAAAATCTGACTTCATCTCTAAAATCAGATTTTTTCTCTTCTAAAAATTACATTTTCTGATGGAAAGTTCTCTCAATCACTTCAAGCTGGTGCGCCTTTGAAAGTCTCACAAAGTTCACTGCATATCCTGATACTCTAATAGTAAGTTGAGGATAATTTTCTGGATGTTCATAGGCATCCATAAGAGTCTCTCTATTGAGAACATTCACATTAAGATGATGAGCCATCTTTCCAAAGTATCCATCCATCACAGTAACCAAATTCTGAACTTGTTCAGGTTTAGTCGCTCATAGAGAACTTGGAATCATTGAGAAGGTATTTGAGATACCATCTTGAGATGACCAATAATCAAGCTTTGCAACTGAATTAAGAGATGCAATTGCCCCAGTATGATCTCTTCCATGCATAGGATTTGCTCCTGGTGCATAAGGCTCTCCCGCCTTTCTTCCATCTGGAGTTTCCCCAGTATTTCTACCATACATCACATTTGAAGTAATAGTAAGCAATGAAAGTGTTGGAGTAGCATCTTTATACGCCCTGTATTTGTTAAGCTCCTGCATAAAGAACTGCTGTACTTCCTTTGCGATCAAATCTACTCTATCATCATCATTTCCATATGTTGGATATTCTCCCTCTGTAGTAAATGACTTT
Source organism: uncultured bacterium (assembly GCA_963545225.1). Lineage (GTDB taxonomy): Bacteria > Patescibacteriota > Gracilibacteria > Absconditabacterales > Absconditicoccaceae > HOT-345. Next base: position 18,261 of record CAUUID010000012.1, on the reverse strand, counting down.
GCAACACCATTTTCATCTCTAACAGCCTTTACTTTTGCATATTTAATAGCTGAAAGTGAATCAGCTACGATTGAGATTCCAGCAATACCATAAGCAATATCTACCCCATAGTTCGAGTCTACAAAGGCCATCTGCGCCTTTTCATAATAATACTTATCGTGCATATAGTGGATAATGTACATAGTCTTAGCATACACTCTTGCTACATTTTCCATAGCTTTTTTGAAGTTTTCATACACTTTATCATAATTGAGAGTTCAGTCAGTATTTTCACAATTTACAAACAATTCTGGATTCATCACCTGAGCATCTTCAATTTCTTCCTTTCCACCATTGATCGCAAGGAGCAAGGTCTTTCCAAGATTACATCTAGCACCAAAATGCTGAATTCTCTTACCGATCTCCTGATAAGATACACAACAAGCAATTCCATAATCATCTCCTCCTCTACATTTTCTCATCAAATCATCATTTTCATACTGAATTGATGAAGTATCAATAGAAACCTGAGCACAGAATCTCTTGAATCCCTCAGGCAAATCCTTTGACCAAAGAACTGTTAGATTTGGCTCTGGAGAAGGTCCAAGATTATATAAAGTCTGGAGAAATCTAAATGAAGTCTTAGTTACCTTTGTCTTTCCATCATGAAACATTCCTCCGATAGATTCAGTAACCCAAGTCGGATCACCACCAAAAATCTCATCATAAGCAGCAGGTCTCAAGTGTCTTACGAGTCTAAGCTTCATCACAAAATGATCAATCATCTCCTGAGCATCAGATTCAGTAATTTTCCCTGCCTGAAGATCCTTTTCAATATAAATATCTAGGAATGAAGAAACATTTCCAAGCGACATCGCAGCACCATCCTGCTCCTTTACACCAGCAAGATACGCAAAATATGTCCACTGAATAGCTTCTTGAGCTGTTTCTGCAGGTCTTGTAACATCAAATCCGTATCCCTCAGCCATCTTTACAATATCCTTCAAAGCTCAGATCTGCATTGATATTTCCTCTCTAAGTCTAACCTTAGCATCAGTCATATCTCCAGAGATAGCCTCAAAGTCAGATTTTTTCTCCTTTATCAAAGTATCAGCTCCATACAAAGCTAATCTTCTATAATCTCCAATAATTCTTCCTCTTGCATAATTATCTGGCAATCCAGTTACGATATGCTTTGATCTATAAAGTCTAGACTCAGCATCATAAGCAGAAAATACTGCATCATTATGATTTTTCGCATAGTGAAAGATATCTTTTACTCTTGGAGAAAGTTCAAGTCCTCTCTCTTGTAAAGCACCTTCTACTACTCTCACTCCTCCAAACGGCTTAATTGCTCTTCTCAAAGGAGCATCTGTCTGCAAACCAACGATAGTCTCAAGTTCCTGCTTGATATATCCTGGTTTATGAGACGTAATAGTAGAAATCGTCTCAGGATCAGCAGATCTAAGTCCATTTCCATCTCTCTCCTCTTTTAGGCATTTCAATACTTCATTCCAAAGTTCTTTAGTCTTTTCTGTTGGTCCTGCAAGAAATGAAGCATCTCCTTCATAAGGAGTAATGTTTTCATACACAAATTTCCTTACATCAATAGTCATAATTGTGATATTTTTAGACAAAATAAAAGGACTGAACAATAAAGTTTTATCCAATCTACTTGAATAAAGCACAGTTTCAAGTCTGCTACAAGTATAATCAGATTTCATTTTTTTGCAAAACTTCCCGCCTTTTATAAAAAAAGAAAAAATCTGATTTCTACTCTTTTTCAAGATCTCAATTAAAGAATCAAACGAGAGATGAATGAGAAGTTTGCCTCAATTCCCACTCTATTTTTTTACCCAAAAAAAGCAAGGAAAAATTCACCTCAAATCTTGAAAAAAAGAATTCATCATTATAAGCAAGCAATAAACACCAAAATGAGCTCCATGATAGATAAACTCACAAAAGATTATTGTTACAAAGAGCAAAAAACAACCAAAAAAAAACCATAATCAAAAAAGAGAAGAAATCAGAATTCTTCTCTTTTATTCATCCAATAAATCATGCACCTCTCTCAAAAAACGATCATCCACATGCGTATAAATCTGCGTCGTCTGAATCGATGAATGCCCAAGCAAAGTCTGCACCGACCTAATATCCGCCCCCTTTTTTATCAACATTGTCGCAAACGAATGTCTTAAGGTATGCGGCGTCACTTTTTTATCAATACCAGCTAATTTCGCATATTTTCTGACCAGCTCCTCGATTGAATTCCTCGAAATTTTCTGTCCGTAGCTATTCCTTGAAAGGCTAATAAAGACCGGATCATACGTATCAGTCCTCATCATCAAATACTCTTCCAAATACTGCAATGCAGTACTAGTAAAAAAAACTGACCTCACCTTTGATCATTTTCCACGAATAGAAAACTGTTTTTCTCCAAGGATAAGATTTTCCCTCATCAATGAAGTCAATTCCGAGACTCTGAGCCCAGTCCCATACAAAACTTGCAGAATAAGTTGATCACGAGCCTGTTTTAAAGGATTCTTCTCATAAAAAAGCGGAGCATTGAGTATCGCCTCAATTTCATTTTCCTGCAGATAACTTACCTCTCTTTGTGGGATCTTGGCGAGTTCAAGCTTCTCAGGGCTGATACAGTCAATCTCATTTTTGAGTAGAAACTTCAAAAACGACCTCATCGCGATAATATGATAGTTAATCGTCTTTTTATCAAGTCCTGTCTTCGCAAGTTCCATTCTAAAATTTTGAATATTCATAGGTCTAAGTTCACTAATCAATGGATCCCCTAAATAGTCTACAAGCCTCTGAATCCAGAGTTTATAATTACTTACCGTTCTTGGACTACTATTTTTAGTATGCTGAAGATAATCAACAAAGGCTCAAAGCAAGACCGACATTTTGAGTGAATTCTGATTTTTTTGCGGTAAAGAAAAAGAAGAAAGCTGATTCTTCTTCCTCTGTTCTAATCAATTCCAAGATTTAGCTCAAGAAAAGTAATTATTCATTCGTTGCCTTTGCTAAAGAAATATCAAGTTCAGCTTTTTTCTGATTCCACTCAGATATAGTCATATTTCCTCCATTTGCAAGTTCTTGTTGAATCTTTTCTACTTGTTTAGCAACTGCAGTTCCCCACTTGACCATCATTCTCACATTTTGAGCTCTTCCTGTATCTGCAATCTGCTGTGCCTTTTGCCTATAAAGTTCGATCTCCTGCCCTAAAACATCATTTGAATTCACAGGTCCTACCAAATCTTCTACAGAATTAAGCGCATCAGGTGCAGAATCCCCAGACAAAGTAGTGTTTTCAGTTTTTTTCTGTTGCTCTGAAACGGTATTCAAGCCAGAAACTGAGTTTTCTCCACTTGCTGGAGAAGCTTCTTCATCTCCACCAAGCACAACATCTTCAACTTCTTCTTCCTGAACTGGAGTAGTAACCTCTACCTCGGTTCCTGTCTTATCTGTAGCCTGATTAGAAACTACATCTCAAGAAACTAAAGAATTCTGATCTGTATTTTCTCCCTCTTGTCCTGCAGCAAAATGGTCTGCTTGATCTCCAGAGGTATTAAGCGCAAGTTGTGGTTGTAGAGTTCCTGACTGCGTAGTAGGTTGCTGAGGAGTATCTCCACCACTTCCAAACATAAGTGGATACTTGATATATACCATTACACCAGCCAAAGCTACAAGGACAACTCCTCCAACTCCAGCCAGAACTTTTTTCATCATACCATCATTTCCAGCAGCTTGAACAGTAGGATAAGCAGTAGGATTTGTCAATGGATTAGTAATATCTTGAGCACCTACAGTCAAACTTGTTAAATCCATCACAGAAGCTACCTGCTGAGGAACCTGTGCTGCTGGCTGAGCCAACATCTCATCTAAAGATAGCATTTGAGGAGCAACATGTCCTTCAGAAACCGCCTGCACTTGAGGTACTTCTTGTACAGGAGTCTGAGCAGCTAATGTATCTAAACTCACTCCCTGCTGAAAAGCTGAAGGCTGAGCTTGTTCTGCTTGCATTTGGATTGGTGTATCAAATGCTTGCGCCGAAGTATCTACATTTTGAACTAATGGAGCAACTGGAGTTTGAGCCTCATAAGATTCATTATGAACAGTTGGCATTTCCTCATGCAAAGCATTCTCCATCATTGGAGTAGTATTCTCTGAAGACATTTGAATACTAGGCTGAGTTTCTACTGTATTTTCTGGTTCGAGAGATACTTTCATCGCCTCAAATGGATCAATAGTGCTTTCCACCTGCACTTCTTCAGCAGGTTGAAATGACTGCACTTCTGCCTGAGCCGCCTCCCCTTCATATGGAGAAGAAAAAGCTGAAGATTCAGTTTGATTTTCTAAAGTAAAATCAGAATTTTCTTGCATTTCTGCAGCAGTCTCCTGAACAGGAGCATTTTCTGAAGAAAACATAGGACCAGACTCTTCTGGAGCAATCTCATTTTCAAAAACCGGTGTTGTCTCTTCATCATCCTCAGAGAAACTATCCTCTTCTGCCATAGGTAAGGTATCGTCTTCAAAATCCTCAGGACTAAACTCTAAATCACTTTCTCCATCGCTCAATTCTTCACTAGCTTCCTCATCAACTTCAGCAATAGGTTCAGCCACTACTTCAGAAGTAAGTTCATTAGCAGCCTCTTGCGATTCAAGAGCTTCTTCATCAGCAACAACAGGTTGCTCCTCTAATTGAAAAGTTGTTGCTTCCTCAACAGGCTCTAGATCACTTTCAATCACTGATTCAGCAGGAGCTTGAACTGGTTCAGATGATACAGGCTCTGGAGAGTCTTCCTCATTAAGCAAAGAACCAAAATCAGGCTCTGAAACCTCTAGATGAGCATCTACCTGAGGTACTTCTACTGGAGCTACCTGATCAACCACCTGAGAACTTTCAACATTCTGGACTGAAGAAACATTTTCAGATGCATCTCCTGTATAACTATCAGGCAAGTCCAAAGAAAAATCCAAATCTGAATGTGCATCAGGAGAAGCAGTCTCTTGAGAATTTTGAACACTTACAGGCTGCGTAGCTTGGAGATCCTGATCTACGCTAGTAGAGTCCGAAACTGGATTCTGTGTAGTATCTGAAAAATCCAAATCAAAGTCAAAATCCATAGATTGAGGATTCTGCTGAGAAATAGGACCCTGCCCAGCACCTGTAGTTACACTAGGAGTAACTGGATTTGAAGCATCAGTAGTTGGCATCATTTTTCAATAAGAGTATAAAATTCTTTCCTCTCAAGTATATTCACAAATCAAAAAAAATGCAAATTTTTACATACTTTTGTACAAAAGACGCAAAAAACCTGATTAAATAGCTATTTTCAATAAAATACTATCTAGCAACTTTTTCTACAATAGGAGATATTTTTTAAATGAGGCTACAATCCAATCAAAATATTTTCTACTGATAATACCAATATAAGATATTTCAAATCCGAAATGAAATCTAACAAAAAGAACAATCTTTTAATTCCAATAAAATAATCTATTGACTTTTAATAGAAAATAAACATATATATTATACAACACAAAAACAGAATCACAATATCTTGTAGTAACTGGGGAGAATATCTAAACAATAGAACTTACTCCTTCAGGGAGAAAATATCTGTTGTTGTACCAGACCTAATATAATAAAGCTATAATAGTAGAATTCAATCCTACTACCCCAGATACAAATCTCCTCGGAATAGAAAACTTTCCAGTTTTCAGGGGGGAAAGAGTGGTTATCAGACTTTATTGAAGATGTAAATTCGCGATTACATCGCTAGGTGAGCACTGGTTTTCACACCAGGTAGGTATTCAGCTCCTCAGCTTGTTTTCAGGCTGAGGAGTTTTTGGTTATAAAAAACACACAATATATAGCTTAAGATAAAAAGAAAAAAATACTGATCACCTCCAATTTTCAAAATAGTAAAAAAAAGTATCAGATTTTTTGCATTTTTAAAATTTTCAAATATAATCATCTACAGCAAAAACTTTACTACGATGAAAAGAAATGGAGACTCAAGATTTTAGAAATCAGCTTCAACAAGCAATATTGAGGTCAGATATTGTCAAGATATTTGACAATCTTTTGACGATTGCTGTAGAAGAATGAGCTTCTGATATCCACATCGAACCGATGGAGAATTACTCAAGAATCAGGTTAAGAATTGATGGAGTGCTCGTTGAGTTGATCCAGTATCCTCGTTCTCTTCATGAAAGTATCATCTCAAAATTTAAGATCGAGTCTGGACAAATGAGACCAGATGAAAAAAGACTCCCTCAAGATGCGAGAGTTTCGAGCATCACACAAACCAATAAAGAAATTGACCTGCGTGCCAATACGCTTCCAACAGTTTGGTGAGAAAAACTCGTAATGCGTATTGTAGATAAATCAAAATCTGTTCCTCTCCTCTCTCAACTGGGAATTGTAGGATCAAATAAAGTAACTATTGAAAAACATCTCAAGGATCCAAACGGAATCCTTCTAAATACGGGACCAACTGGATCTGGAAAGACAACGACCCTTTATGCCGCGCTAAATGAAATCAACGATATCGAAAGAAATATTATCACCTACGAAGATCCAGTCGAAAATAAAATGGCAGGACTCAATCAATCACAAGTAAGAGCGGATATTGGATATACCTTCCTTTCTGGACTAAGATCAGCTCTGAGACAAGACCCTGATGTGATCATGGTCTGAGAAATTCGTGATAGAGAAACCCTAGAAATGGCGATGGAATCAGCCATGACTGGACACTTGGTATTCTCTACTATCCATACCAACTCCGCAGTTGAAACATTAACCAGAGCATTCAATCTCTGAGCAAAACCATTTATGGTTGCTGGTACCTTCAATCTTGTAATCGCACAGAGACTTTGTAGAAAAGCATGTCCTCATTGTTCACAAAAAGTTAATCTCTCAAATCATCCAATGTATCTGAATGCCCTTGAGACCTTCAAGGAATTTGATAGAGAAGCTCTTAAAAATGAGCTTATCAGCAGAGGGATTACTGCTCAGCAATGGAACGAATTTATCAAACAAGGAATCGTAACGGTTGCAACCGGAAAAGATCCTCAAACTGGAGGTATTTGTCCACACTGTGGAGGTTCTGGGTACAAAGGAAGAGTTGGTATCTATGAACTCATGGATTATACTGACGATATTAAAACCCTTATCCTAGATGGGAAATCAGCATTCGAAATTTGAGGATACGCACTCGAAAAAGGAATGATCGATCTTGAAAGAGATGGAATCTTCAAAATCATTCAAGGACTCATGACTTTTGATGAACTCTACAGATTCGTAAGACTAAGAAACAAAAGATAAACTTTACCTTTTGAAATAAAAAAACAAAAATGGCATTACAAAAACCTGAAAAAACCAAACTAGATCTCTTAATTCAGAGTTTTTCTAAACCTTCCCTCAAACACAAGGTAAACTTTTTCAGACTTTTAGCGGTTTCTCAAAACGCTGGTCTAGGAATTAGAGAATCTATTGCCTCTATCAATAAATCTGAAACCCATAAGGGATTCAAAGATATCATGGATGAGTTGATGGTTTTCCTTACCTCAGGAGGTTCTCTAGCTGATGCAATGTCAGAACACTCCTATTTTTTCAATTCTGATGAAATTGAGCTCGTAAGATCAGCACAAGTAACAGGAAATATGGCTCAGGTACTTTCTCAGCTTGCTGACGAACTTGAAAACACCCAAGAGATCTCACAAAAAACTAAAAAAGCTATGACCTACCCAACGATGGTGCTTTTGATGGCGATTGGTGCGGTGATCGTAATCCTTACAACCGTACTTCCACAGATGGTAACGATGTATCCAAACCCAGATAATCTGCCAGGTATCACAAAATTTATGCTTGGAATCTCAGATTGGATCAAGCTCAACTGGCCATTTTTAGCATTTGGTGTAATAGGAGTAGTCGGAGGATTTAGCTTTTTGTATCAAAAGGTAATTTTATTCAGAATTTTCATAGATAAACTCTTCATCTCGACTCCAGTAATCAAAGATGTAGTAAAAACCCTCTATATGTACAAATTTGCAAACCTCCTCTCTCAATTTTACGAAGCAGGGGTAAGTCCTGTTGTTTCACTAAAATTGCTAGGGAATATCTTTGAAAACTTCCACTATAAACAAAAGATGATAGATGTAAGATCAGACCTAGAATCAGGTTTTACCCTTTATGACTCACTCGCCTCATCAACACTATTTGATCCTATCTTGATTCAAATTATCAATGTGGGAGAAAATACAGGTTCTCTCACTGATGTTCTCAGAAAGATGGCCATTTACTATCGTAATACGTATAAGAACACTATCGATGTTGCAATGTCAATGATTGAACCGCTGCTGATGATGTTTGTAGCTGCAATCGTAGGTACTATCGTAGCTTCAATCTTCTTACCAATGGCAAGTATGATGGAGCAAGTAAACCAGATGTAGTAAAAACACCTCCCCTACAATAAACTAAAATCAGATTTTTTATCTCCTTGAAACTGATGAAACTCCAGAAAATCAGTATTAGTGTCTTCCTCGTTCTCATCTTGTGAACATGGACATTCAGCTTTTGAAGCTTCATAAACCTAATGGAAGAACATTTTTCACTCGCTCGTGGAAATCAATCCCCAACAGCATTTTCATCAACTGATCAAAGAGAAAGAAATACTGATCTACGATTTCTCTTTGCTGAGAGTGAGAGATTTCTCAGTCAAGACATCAATCTTCTCCTAGGAACATCTGATAGAGAAACTACACTTGAAAACTATCTGATTGATGGGGAGAATATTCTCTCCTCGCTCAACTATCTAGAAAGTAGCCTCATCAATGAGGAATCAACGATCACGTCAACTAGGAATACCTGCGAAACTCAGCTCAATCAAGCGAACACGCTCTATAGCTCTTCAATAAATAGCAATGATGAAAACTGATTTCTTTCCTCCGTAGAATCTGCAAAAGAAGCCAGAACCTGCATCGCTGAACAGCATGTAAACCTAGCTTCACTCCAAGCTTTAAGGAATAAAAGAGATCGCTATGCACAGATCATCAATGCTAGAGTGAGCTATCTAAGGAATAATCAGGACCTGATCATCAGGCACTATGATATTCTTAAGCCTCAACTCCTCTCAAATCTCTATAAGATCTCAGTGGACCTTGAGCAAAGTAGTTTATAAAAAAAGAAAAATCTGACTTCATCACTGAAATCAGATTTTTTAATAAACAAAAAATATGAAACCCAAGTCTCACACTCCTAAACTAAGCATGGGACAATCATTCAAATAAGAAGTAATGTGAGAATTATGGTCTAATTGAAGACTATTATTAGGTATTATATGGGGTTTATTCATTGGAGAAGAGGATGTGCTATTATTCAATTTTTCTAACTCTTTGGATAAATTAACCTCTGAATCTCAATGATAAAATTTTCAATTTCTCATCTTAATCGTATTTTCTGATGTTGTAGGAGTTGGATTAAGCCTTTCAGAAATAAATCATTCTATAATATCTGAAGGTAAATGAAAAATAATCTCTATATGATAAGGGATATATTGTTTTATTCCTCAAGTTTTCTTTCTTCAGGCTACTACATCATCATTTGTTATTTCTCTAGAATATACAATAATTTCTTTTACTAAAAGCTTTAATAGTCTTGCTAGTAGGTTTCTATCTTCTAATAATTTTTTGATATTTCATAATTCTTGTAGTATTTTAATAGTCTTTTCATAGGTTTTTACACGATGGTCTTCTTTTTGAAGAGAAAGATATTCTTCCAATTTTTGTTTGTCTATTGCCACTTGATTCTCAATCTCTTTCTTTTTATTTTGATAGTCGATTTTTTCTATATCTCATTCTAAATAAAGATCACGTATCTTATTTTTTTTCTCTTGAATGTATTTCTCATCAATTTTTTTTCTAAGTTTAGAAATATTATCTTGTAAAAAATTTCTAGCAACTTCATTTTTATTGCTATTTACCAAAAATGTTGCAATTTTATTAGGCATATAAAATATATTTTTTATATGATGGAGAACTAAAAGTTCTAAGTCATCTTTTGCAATTGGGACTACTGGGCAAATATAAGTTTCTTTATTTTTTTTCGTATCTTTTCCATTGCATACATAATATTGTTTTGTTTTTCAAGAACCAGTTCCCTTAAAATGACACATATGTTGTCAGTGTCTGTACTTTTTACAATGATCACATCTTAGAAACTCACTAAGAATATATTTAATTTCCCCTTCTTCATTATGTTTTTGACCTCTAGAACTACCAATCCTCATTTCTTGTAATCTTTCCTGTACTTTCCAAAAAGTTTCTTCATCTATGATAGGATCATGAGGAATATCAGATAAAATTCGATCAGATTTATCACGATATTCTGTTTTGTGCTTATTCCCTTTTTTTGTATTTTGAGTTTTTTTATAATAATATTTCCCTATATATGCTTCATCAGCTAAGTATTTTCTAATAGTATTATCTTCCCATAAAAATATATTTTTTCCTAATCTACTAGTCCCTGGTCTCTGAATTTTATCACTTTCAAGCTGTTGTATAATTTGACTAATGCTATATTTTTTATATGCAAATAAATGAAAAATATCTTTTACTACGGATGCTTCTTTTTTGTTTATAACAGGTCTCCCTTTTACAATATCATATCCATATTTCTTTTTTGTCCAAATACCCTTTTGTTGGCTTCTTTTTATTCCCTCTTGAGTTCTTTCATTAATTAATGCTCTTTCTAACTCTGCAAACGTTCAAATAATTCAAACCATTGCTCTTCAAAAAGAGGTTGAAGTATCTATTGCTTCCTGAGTACTAATATATCCAACGCCATAGTTATTCAGTAACTCTAATGTTTCTAATAAAATACTTAGAGATCTTGCCACTCTATCTAAGCGATAAACAATAACTAAATCAAAAGGCTTTTCTCCTATTTCAGAATAATACTGTAAATCATTCTTTAACTGAGAAAGAGCAGGTCTTTCTTCAATAGGACTTGCTCCACTAATTCAAAGATCTTTGTATACATATTCTTCTCCAGCTAATTCTAATGATTCATTTCTATTTTCTATATACCTTTCTATCACATTCATTTGATTTTCATAAGTTGAACGGTTTTCTTGATCTTCTGTTGAAACACGAATATAAACCGCTACCTTTAACTTTCTTTTCTCCATTGCAAGATGGATAGTAATATAAACTACTGTCCCTAAAAGAGATAATAATGGGACATTAAATTATTCTTAATTCGTTATAAGTTTTTGGGACAGAATTCTATGAACTTTTGATTTTGAAATATTCATCATCTGAGCAATATTTCTTATACTTAAGCCTTCATTGTGATGGAGTATAACCATATCATCATTAACGTCAATCTTTTTTCTTCCAATCTGTTTTCAATTACTTCTAGCTTTCTGGATTCAGAATTTAACTCTTTCACTAATAATATCTCTCTCAAACTTAGCAAATGCAGCAATAATTGTAAACATCATAGCTCCTGTTGGAGTGGTAGTATCAATATTTTCATTTAAAGATATAAAGCTAATATTAAGCTTTCTAAACTTCTCCAAAAGATCAATCAACTGTTTAGTACTTCTACTAATTCTATCAAATCTAAATACTAATACAGTATCAAATTTCTGCTCTTTTGCATCATCTAATAGAGAGTTTAAAGATGGTCTACTTTCTTTAGCTCAACTCATTATATCAGTATATACTTGTACAATATCTCGTTTCTTATCTTTGCAGTATTTCTTAAGAGGAAGAAGTTGTGTATTAAGATCTTGTCCTTTATTAGAAGTTGATACTCTTGCATAAATAGCGACTTTTTTCATTTGAATTATGAGATTTTATAAAAGGAAAGTACTTATTTAATTTTTATAGAAGAAGAAAGATTAAATCTGGTTCATAAATTAAAGCTTAAATCATTTTTGATGATTTTTAATCTATAAATACAACATTTTTAATGATTTTTGAAAAAGTCTTTAAGCTTTTTCTAATGAAACATAAGAGTGATCATACTAGAGGTTTTTTCAGTACTTTTATTCTAATGTTTTTTCTAACTTTTTCAATATAAATATAACTTTATTCGGCTTTATAACTGTTTTTTATAAACTTTATAAATAGGGTTAAAAATGGAGAATAAGAAAATAATCTGAGTTGTTTTTTTGATAAATTTTCATATAATGGCTTTTGCCAAATTATAATATTTCTTACAAGCGTAAAGATTTTACGACATTCTTTTCAGTAAAGACTAAAAGACGGCTATCTTTCCGTATTCTTTTCAGAACTTTACTGATAGAGAAATATTGTAGTTTGGCGACTAACGAGAGTTAGCCGTCTTTTTATTTCGTTTGAAAAAATGCAGAAATCAAAAACTGTTGCAATCTTATTGGCACTATTTCTCTGAAGTTTTGGGGCTCATCATTTTTATTTAGGAAATAGGAAAAAAGGATTTTTATATTTAATATTTTTTTGGACTTATATTCCTTTTTTCTTGTGAATTTTAGATGCTATAACGTTATTAGGATGGAATAAATCGTTTAATCTAATCCTAGACAAAATTAAAATACCTGAAATCATTGACTATTTTACACAGAAATGAAGGGAGAAAAAACAAAAGCGAAGCATCATTAAACAAGAGGTGGAAAATAGTATTAAAAATTGGATTTTAAGCGAGGAAGATGAAAAAAGAATTGGTAGTTTATTGGAGGCTTTACATATTGATCTTGATGAATTTGAAAAAAGGTCAGAATTTGGCCTTTTACAAAAGGCTGTACTAATGAGAAAAGTTTCACAAGGGGTTGTGCCTGTTTGTAAATTACAATGAGGACCAATGATTAATTTAGAAGCTGGAGAATGTATAATTTACGCTTTTGAAAATGTTTTATATATGGAGTTAAAAAATAAGACTCGTTATGTTGGAGCTACGAGTGGAGCAAGGATTAGAATTGCAAAGGGCTTTTCTTATTATACTTCTGCATCAAAAGGAGAAAGAATTAATACAATGGAATGGGAAAATACAGGTACAGGAAATTTATTCATTACTCAAAAACATCTGATTTTTGCAAGTCCTACAAAATGATTTAAAGTAGCTTTCAAAAAGATTATAGCAATTCAGCCGTATAGTGATGGACTTTCTATTCAAAGAGATATAGCAAAATCAACCCCTGAATGCTTTAAAATACCAGAGCAAGATTTTGCAAATACTCTAATTCAGAATGTATCAAACTATCTTAATTAAGAATTTTTATTTCTTCAAAAAAAGAGTGAATATTTTTTCTGTTGAAGCGACAAAGAAAACAGGTAAAGAGAACTTTTCTTATGAAGGTAAGATTTGTGATTTTTCATTACAAGATTTTTGGGAATGGAATAATTCTGATCTACTTAATAATGCTTTGAGGGGAGAACTTGCTGAATATATTACTATGAAAGCATTAGATATTCAGCAAGATTTTAGACTGGAAGGAGATGATTATGATTTAAATTACAAAGGCTTAAGATTGAACTAAAATATTGAGCTTATATTCAATGTTGGGAACAAAAAAAATTACCTAACATTATCTTCTGAATTAAACCAACTCAAGCAGAAAAATGAGGAAATAAAAAAAGACAGAGTGATTTATATATTTACTGCTGATTAAAACATAAACAAACCTGATCAATAGACCCAAAAGATCCTGTCGTTGTAGCCCCTACAAATAGGCTTATTAAAACATAAACAAGCCTGATCCATAGACCCTATAAAATTGGAACAACGGACTTTAAATTTTAGATGAGAAAGTGGACGGACAAAAAACGATTATCCCACAATCTCTTTTGAAACTAATGCAAAAAGAAAGTAATTTTGTGGATTTAAAAGAATATCTTGATACTTTCCTTTAAGAGTAATATAAAGAATTTATTACATTTTTTTTATCTTCTAAATACTAGGTACTATCGTTCCTAAAAAGAAGAGATTTATATTTATTGATATTATAATAAATAATTAAATAAACGCTCAATATATTATTGTTATTTTATATTTTTTTACGAAAGAATGCGGTATTTATATTTTTTTATTTTGATTTTCTTAAAGAATGAGAATTACAAAGAGTTTATTTGTAGAATTTTTACAATGTCCAATGCTTGTGTGGTTTCATATGCACGAAAAAGAAAAATATAATCTTATTCAAGAATATGTATATGTAACCATGGTTAGAATTTAGGGAGAACTACTAAAACTGACTTCTTAATATATATATATTTATTTTTTTCTTATATTGTATCTATTTACTTTATATTATTTGCAATTTTAAAATATAAGAATTATCTAACAATACATAATATTTTATTATTTTACAAAAGATTTTTCGCTTCTTTATAAAAGGTATTTTTAATTCTTTTTGTAAAATAGATTCTATAAAATATATGTTATAATAAAGAAATGTTTAAATTATTATTCAATATGTAGGTACTTTAGCATCATTACTTACTTGAAAAAACTCTTAGAGGCGTGTTTCATACTTCTTTAAGATATAATTCAGTTGCTCATAGTATTTTAATTTGATCATCTGAAATTTTAGATTTTGATAATCAAGGTTGAACAATATGAATGTTTACAATTAATGCTACTTTATTTTTTAGCATTGATATTTTGTGTAAAATGTTAATATCTCCTTTTTCAAAAGATGTTATTCATTTTCCATTTCTTTCATATTCTCTATAAAATAATTGGTCAAAAATCTTGTATCTATTATGTTTCCACTTTATTGATTTTGTTGCCTGTCAGCAGACTTCATATAAATTCCTAATGTCACTTCCTGGATTCGAAGTATGGGAATATTTGCAATGATATAAGTCAATTTTAATAGCATCTGTTTGATGTTTGATTCAAACAATATCAGCGATTTCTCATTTTCAGTCATCATTGAACAAAATATCATAATCTAGTGACATTAGGTACTTAAACATCGTTCATTGAACAGAGTTTATTTTTTTGTCTGTAAATCATTGACTCTCATCACTAATATTTTCCCAAGCAATTTGATCATTTATATTTTCTATATTATATGATAATTCGCTAGAATCTTCAGGTATTTTTACATACTTATTGTTTTCTATAAAAGAGGTATCATCAAAATATATTCTTGGAGGATACTCTTTAAATCGCTCTTGTATGTTTATTTCTCATCATGAAAATTTGACATTTATTGTGTTAACTGTACTGTACACATAATCTCAATTTAAAAAACCAAATTCAATCTTTTCTGTTATAGTCTCATTGGATATTATAAAATTTATTTTATTTCTGCTGTTATCAAAGCATAATGCAATATCTAAATCATAGATACTATACCACATTCATCACATACGTATTTGTATCGATTCTTCTCCTTCATAAACTATATTTGGCCGCTCTATCCATAGAGGCTGTTTTCATTCTGGGAGATCATTAACATCTACTGGTAGTAATACATTTTTAAATAAACTCACACTCTCAGTAGAAATTGACTCATCTACCAATTTATTTCAATACAATTTACATCGATCTATAAATTGTAATATATTTCAACTTCTCATTGACCAAATTCTTCATTTATAAGACATCCCTATTGTAACTTTTTCTCAATTTTCATATCCCACTCAAAAAGAATTCGATACCAGTTTTCTTGTTGTACTTGAAGCACTTGTTCATTGAACTACATCTGGTCAGGTATACATAGTAAACCTTAAAAATCATCTATCTCAGTGTAATAATCAAACATTATGTAAAATGACTCTTGAAATATTGTTTAATGCACGAAATGTTTTAATTCAATCAACTATTTGGGGGTTATTTACAAGAAGTCTTGCTAAGTTTTTATATAGAGAGCCATTGTTTGATGAGTTTATAAATAAGAGTTTGCTATCTCTATCAAAGAATATTAGGGTTAAATCAAAATTAGTGTTTACTAGTTCCTTGATATTACCCCATAAAACTCTACTTTCATTTTTTTTAATTAGTACAATTAAGTTATTTTTAGGATTAATATTAACATAATCATATTTGTTTTCTGCAAACTCTTTAAATGATGGTAGATTGGGTACATCACTATCCGTTTGATATACTACAGTACTTAATTTAGGATATATATTTTGCAATGAAATTTCTGGTATATCCTCAAATCATTTCATTAAATTTGCAAAATTAATGTATTGTTGAGTTACTTGTCCACTTTTAAAACTTAAAATTTTATTCCAGTTCGCATTTTGACTAAAAAGCTCCTCCAAACTTTCTTCTATTTTACGTTCAGCAATATTCAAAACAAAATACGCATCTCAAATTGGATGAGTGGATGCACTACGGGTAAATCTTCCAGTGAATTGTAAAATTATTCCAAGAGATTTGTGAGGATCATGTAGTGCACAAATTTTAAGTGAAGGTAAATCAAAACCTTCTCATAACATTCCTACACAAATAACAATTCTATGTTGTCATTGTTTTATCTCTTCTAGAATTTTTCCTTTTCATTGAACTTTTGAATGAATTATAACTGGATTAAGTTCTTCGTATTCTTTGTAAAACTGAAAGACCGATTCTGCCCTTTCTATTTTATCAACTCTTGCCATTAAAACATGGTCGTAATCACTTTCTAAATCCTGTTTTAGTCTAGAAATTGCTTTTTTTGCAATTAATTTATCAGCATCTTCGGTATTATACGCTATTATCGGATCTATTTCAATATTTTTGAAATATCAGTCTTGTTGTGCAAGAGCAAGAGGATATGTATAAATAGCGTCTCAACTAACATTTTTTTTATCATTTCTAAATGGAGTTGCTGTGAATTGTAAGATTTTTTTATTATTTTGTAAAAATT
This sequence comes from uncultured bacterium, assembly GCA_963545225.1. Classification (GTDB taxonomy): domain Bacteria; phylum Patescibacteriota; class Gracilibacteria; order Absconditabacterales; family Absconditicoccaceae; genus HOT-345. The sequence goes on along the minus strand of CAUUID010000012.1, from coordinate 1,414 downwards.
TTGCTCTCAATTCACTCCAAGTATCAGCTCAAATGTGATGAGCTTCATCAATAAAGAAATAGTCCATTTCGTTAATTAATATATTTTGTATATCAGTCTGTAATCATGTTACTATACTCATAGTTGTAACTATTACTTGTGAGGATTCGCATATTTCTTCCATTTCTTGAATGGTTTTAGGTCTATGTTCAAGCTTACATACTGTAGGATATAGTGTATCATCTTTTATGACTCAGATTTTTTTAAGAATTCATAATGATAGGAATTTATAAAATGTTTGTTCTCTTAAAGCATCTGATGGTACTGTAACAAGTATTTTATTACAACAAGAAGCAACCATAATTCCCAGCATACATTCTGTTTTTCCGGTTCCTGTTGGCATAACAATATTAGCTGGTTGGTTAGATATTGTCCGATGAGATATAGTTGCTGTTATTGCTCAAATTTGTGGAGGTCTAAATTCCCCATTAATATTAAAACTAGATTTTCGGTTATTTAATACATCTTCCTGATAAGATGGAGTAAAAACTTGATTATTTGAGAGTAAAGGATGCTTAATTCGTTTTCAAGTAGATAACTTATCTGTAAGATTTTGAGTATTTAATTCTCAAGTCATTAAAATAACATATTCAAAGTCATTATTCATATCTCTTGATCATTTTTTTACCAAAATCTTTAAATCATTTGAAGTAAGTTGAAATCTTTTACTTTTTCATATCGAAATATCTTGAATTTTAAAGTCTTGTTTTAAACAATCAAAATACAAATAGCATTTATTCTTACCAACTTCTTTTATAATAGGTGGGAAAATCAATTGCATTCCTATAAATTAAACTAAAAGTTCGTATATACCATTATACTCTTATTACTTCTTAATCAATTCTATTTAATTTTTTGATTTGCTCATACAATGTAAATCTTAAGTCTACTATTTCTTTTGCATTACATTTCATTGAGATGGTTAGACTTTTAACTCTTAAATCTTTTACTCATTCTGGGGCTTTATGATGAAATGACATCATTGACTGGATATTATCATTTTCATCAAAGAATACCTGATATTCATCATCTCCTCTAAACAAAAAAGTGCGAGATTTGGCAGTCTCAGCACTTTTTTCTATGTCTTTATGATAGTTTGCGTATTGCTTTTTTGAAGTTTCAACAGATGAAGTATAGAAAGAATTACTCTCTTTATTAACTTTCTTTGTCATCAGAATGCAATAATTTACTAAACTGATTTCTAGCACTTCTTTTCTTGAATGATATATGAATTGAAAGTGCTTGAATATGCTTTGTTTTCTGTAAAAACTCAATTACTTCTTTTTTTATCAAACTGGGGCGATTGACGGGAATCGAACCCGCGACCCTCGGGACCACAATCCGATGCTCTAACCAGCTGAGCTACAATCGCCAT
>CAUUID010000011.1:0-30104 GCA_963545225.1 uncultured bacterium | reverse complement strand
AAAAAAATGCTGAGGAAGGGACTCGAACCCTCAAGCCAAAGGCATACGCACCTCAAGCGTACATGTATACCAATTCCATCACCTCAGCATATAACACCACCACTATAGCGATTTGCTTATCAATTGCAAGAAAGATTTGTATTTTTGAGAAGATTGGCTATATCTAACCAAATACAATAAAATTTATCTTTTTTAGATTCTACCCATGTTTGAAAAAATTCAAAAAGACTATATCTGAGCAATGAAGAACAAAGAAACTCTCAAAAAATCAGCTTTAAACTACTTGATCGCACAGATTAAGAATAAAAAGATTGAACTCCAGAGAGATCCTAATGATGAAGAGATCATTTCTATTATCAAAAAGGAGGTCAAATCCCTAAATGAGGCAATTAGTTTTTTAGAAAAAGCAAATAAACTTGAAGAACTTCAAGAAGAAAAAGAAAAAAAGCTGATCCTTGAACACTATCTCCCAGCAACTCTTAATGAGGAACAAACAAAATCCCTTATAGAAAATGCAATTAGAAATTTGAACATCACGAACCTCAAAACTCAAAGAGGCCTTCTCATGAAAGAACTTATGGCAACGCACAAAACAGAATTAGATCCAGCACTCCTCAACTCACTTATCAACACAATGCTCTAATCCTTTATTCAACTAAAAATATAAGATGAAAAAAATAAAAATCCTGACTATTTGATTATTATCACTTTGATTGCTCGGAAATATCCGGTTTGTCAGCGCGAATAATTTCAAAAATAATCTACCCCCAACTGCTTGTACGTTAAGAGGAGAAAATTGCGGACCAATAACTCCAGCGGGAAGAGAACGTATACAAAAAGTGGAGACAAAAACAGCATGAATAAAAACCTGCGATTTAGAATGCCAACTCAAGAAACAAGAAGAAGAACGTAAGAAAAAAACAGAAGAACTTAATAAAAAACCAAACGCGCCAACCTGTAATGGAATAAAACTCAACACAAACTTCCCATTTGTAGGAAGTTGCATCGGTCTTGAATCAGGGGGGACTAATCAAATCAACGTTTTTCCTAGAATGGTAAAAAGTTTAATGAAACTGATTATCTCTGTTATTATGCTTATGTCACTGATTATTATCATCATAGCAGGAGTAATGGTAACCTCAAGTGGATACGACTCAGGAAACTATAAAAAGGGACTTGATCTGATCAATAAAGTTGCTACTGGACTTGCTCTTCTTGGAGCGTCTGGAGTTATCCTAAAACTGATCAATCCAAACTTTTTTACTTAGTTGTCCTTGCAATAAGCGACCAAACTCCTATACTAGCACAAGTAAAAACAAGAAAAAATCTGACTTTTTTATCTTACAACTAGTAAACTATGGGAGTACAAATCAGAATTGATGGAGGATATCAAATCGAGAAGGAACTTTTCTTCTGATATACCTATACACATACCGGATTGATCAACCTTTCCTCTGAACTCGGAGAAGCCATGAGATACAATGAACCAGAAATCATTATCATTGATTACCCAGGAGAGTATGATGTTAAATGACGATTTATCAAAGCAGTACTAGGGAAAAATAATAAACTCAACTATCTAATTCAATGAAAAAATAAAAAATTCTGAATCATTCAATCAGCGGATGTCCTAGAACTTGATGAAGTTTGAGGAATGGATACTTGGCTTTACCTCGGAGAAAATATTGAAAAGAAATTTGAACAACTTGAGATGGAGTGAGATCTTATCAATCTTGAAACTATTGAAAAAGAGTCAGCATAAAGCTAACTCTTTTTTGTTTATCCACAAAATTCATCATTTCGAAGGCGGTGCAGGAATCTAAATAGTCCTAGATAACTGAAACTTTCCTCTACAATCACCAATACTTCGCTAATTCTCCAATCTTTGTCGTTGGGAATACACGAATCGTTGGAATTTCAAACCTCTTTGCAAAACGGAAGAGGTCACCTCATTTCGTGCCACGAGCAAACAGATACTCCTTCTCAACCACTCTCAAAACACGAGCATCATACCTCCCCATCGGATAGCAAAAACTAATAATCGGGAATCCAAGCTTCGCCTCAAGTTGTTTTTTTGAATCAATCACTTCATGACGAACCCCAGAGAGAGAAAGTGTAGAAATTGCATAATGATTAGCAGAATGTGATCAGATTTCTGAGCCTTGTTCTGCTATTTTGTGAATCTCATCCCAAGTCACAAACAGCGGATCCGTATCAGCCTTCCCTGAAATGATAAAAAATACAGCTTTGAGATTATATTTTTTGAGAAGAGGCAAAACCGTAGTATAATGCTCACGATGCCCATCATCAAAAGTCAGTATCACAGCCCTCTCTGGCAACAACATCTTCCCTTCCAAAATCGCCTTCATATCCCAGAAAGTCAGCGTTTTTATATTATTTTTATCTAAATACTCAAAAAGCGCCTCAAGTTTCTGTGGAGCATACGAAAGTTTGTATCAAAGCTGATCATCAGTATTTGAGGGAATATCTTTGATATAATGAAACATCAAAATCGGAATCCTGAATTTCGTCTTTTTCATCTCTGGAGTAATCTGGAGTTCTGCCTCATCAAAGCTAGGAAAATGCATTCAAGAAAATTGCCCTCAGCTCAATGTATCTACTCCAGAGAAATCTAGCTTCTGATCTATATCTATATTATTTTCATCTCAGTCTCCTCAGTCCATCTCAAATTTCAACAAAAGAAAAAAGCTGAATGCAAACAGAAATCCACTTACAATCAAAAGAAAAAACGCACGAAAGTTTTTAGAAAATCAAAAAAAGACCATTCCAACTATACTATCATAAACCAAAGAGAAGTCGAACGCTCCTCATCAAGCCCAAGATCCCCAGTATTGATCAAATGTTCAATTTCCTGATTACCTTGCCTCTGCGCTAATAAACTACTCAAACATGCCAAAGCTGGATAATCATGTTGTTGTTTCTCAGTCATTGACTGATGTTTACACGAGGCGATCAACTGAGCTGTCTTCTCCTTACAAGATTCCATAGAAAGACCTGCATAACAATCATTCATCACCATCAGAGAGTATCACTGTTCCAAAAGTGGCTTAATATGCTCCAATAAAGAACAGGTTTTTGCTCCTGTTTTTACAAATATTACTACATGCTCCTGATGCATATTGATCACTGCCAAATATGCAAACAGCTTATCCAAATAAGGATAAAAATTCTGATCAGTTTCCTCTAGTTGAAGTTTACGAACAGCAGACAAATCTTCAGAATTTTGATTCCACACCCTACCAAAATGAGGTCAAATCTGCCCTGTATACACCATAGCATCTACCGGCAACTCCTCCACTTGCACCAAAAAGATAATCGGTTTATGCTGATCAAAAGCCAATAATGCACTCGCCAAAAAAAGCGAAGTATGAAATTCTAATACCCCAGGACATACCCCAAAACGTAAATCCCTCTGTGGCAATCAAATCAATTCCTGTGCGGAAACCGTATTAACCATAATTTCATCAAGTAGCTGTTCATAATTCATCCTAGATACAAGCTTGTGATATATAAAAAAGTTTTTTGTTTTTTCTAATGCGTATTATAATGCCTCATTACCTGAAGTACAAACCTATCTGCTAATCTATACCTCTTCTCTCGTTCATCAGCCCCCATAAATACAACCGAAACTGACTCTATTCGATACTCTCTAAAGATCTCACTAATCGCAGTTTTCAAGGCATCAATATTTCATTTTTTCTCCTCATCATAGATCAGGATAATATCCATCCCAATTGGCTTTCCAAACTTATCTCCCCAAAAATACTGCAAAATTCGTTCCCCCTGCTCCTGAAACTTATCAATCAATTGCTGTTTTAATGCCAAAAAAAATAACTCTTTAAGTAGAGATCAAAATTCGCTCCTTAGACTAATTGACCATCCAGTAGACTCCTTAAGAATACTAATCAACTGAGCCTCCTCCAAAACATCAACCTGTTTTTTAATCGCCGGGAAAGTCCATCAGAGATCCGTCTCTAATGCTCTCATAGATACTCATTGTCTCCTAAAAATCAGATATTTGAGTATGTCAACCTTGGTTTTGCTTCAAAAGAGTTTTTCCAAATTCATCTACCCGATCTATGGGCTAATAAAAGTCGCCTCCGTTTTATGGTTTTTGAGTAAAAATGCAAGTCTGATTTAGTTTTTTTTGAAGAAAAAACTGACTTCATCAAAGAAAATCAGTTTTCTTCTCCAGAGAAAGGAAGAACAAGAAAGAGAGGTCTGAATGCCTCTCTCTTTTACCAATAAATATTTTCTCTTGACTTAGTTTCTAAACTTAGTATCCTTTGATTATACTTCTTTTATTTCATACGAGAGAAAAAAGATGAAAAAAAAGCTTCTCATTTTTTGAACCATCGCTTTGACGGGTATCGGTATCTTCTCGCTCTCAATATCAGCAGACAAGACTGAGAATTTAACCGAGAAGTTCACAACACTGAGTAGAGAAATCGTCAATCAAAATCTCTATGTCCCAGAAACTCTAGAAAATCTAAAGAAAATGTTTACTAGTTGTGCTGAGTCAGCTGAGAAGGCAGAAGTAAAAACTGCCTGTCAGGAGCGACTAGCCAACTACCCAAAGCTAAGGTCTGAGTTCCTCCCGACCAAGCTTGAAGTCGCTCTCAATACAGGAGATGTCCAGCTTAAGAAGCTAGGAGAAGTTGTCTTCGATATGTGACCTTGTTGATGAATCTGAATAACTACTTGTACAGAAACAGGAGATGAGTATGAAATTAACATACCAAAGTATGATTTCACCTTTAGATTTCCGCTAGAGAAAGACAAGCATAACGAAAAGGCTCTCAAAGAACGAAACTGGGTGCAGTCAGGAAATATTGCTATTCCCTCAGAATCTCTCTGAAGATATTCTCAAGATCCTTGGCTAAAAGACAAGCATTTGGTTAGTAATCTTATAGGCTTCTACTCAATACCTGAATTTACTGGAGATGCTATTCTCACAAAGGTTGGAGAAGAATATAGAAAGGTCTATCAAGAAGTCTATCGCCTGAGGGATTGGAGAAACTTTATGAAAATCCTCGTAAAAAATAGAGAGGAAATGATAAGAAATAAACTCACTGGAGACGAACTCAGGAACTGGGAAGAAGAGACAAAATATATCATTAGTGGAGGAAATTTACCTCTAATGACATATTATGGGGGACAATCCTATTTTAATGTAGAATGAACCGCTCCTATTTATTGAATACATCAAGCTGTTGATATTTGCCGATTTGACGCCGAAAATGCCTATCATAATGATGATATTGTAGATGCTTGATGGGTTCCATTGCCTAATTGTAAAAGAGAACAAGAACTAAAGTGGTGAAGCTATCAACCATATATATATTACCCTCTCATTTTCCGAGAAACAAAACACCCTCAAGTAATAAAAGTTCGAATAAGTAATGGAACTTCTCCAGCAAATTGAAAGCGAATCCATAAATAATGCATTAGGTAAAAAAGACTAGAGAAATCTCTAGTCTTTTTTCGGTTAATTTTACCAATGTACAACATTAACCGTTTTTCCATCAATGGAAGCACTTTTAGCCATACTTACGATGACCGAAAGATAGTCATTGTGAGCGTCAGCAAAGCGGTTGCTTCGAAATCCAGGCTACCTCTCAATCTACTTAATTATAATCTGGATCGCCACGGCTCACATTCGTGAGCCTCGCGATGACCAAATATCATTACGACCATCAGCAAAGAGATATTCACAAAACAGCAAGACCGAGAAAGCATTAACAATCACAAAATCCCCTCAAAAATTTGCAAAAAAACACTTTATGACTATACTTAGAGTGAGTTTATTCTATCAAACAAAAAACAATGCTCAAAAGACTTTTTCAAATCAGTATTGTATTACTTCTCAGCTCAGTCTCAGCAAGCACTTTTGCCAATAACCTCCTAACTGATACTAAGCTCAATCAAATCCTCACCACTGATCAAAAGGAAATTATTAAAGATATCTGAGATCAGGATGCCCTCAGAGAATGAGCCTACAATGCTATCCACTCGGACAATCAAAAGATAAAAAACCTGATCAATAGCAATGATCAAATCAAGACGCAAAAAGATGCCGAAAAAAAGACTTTCAAACTCATCAAGAGACTCATTAATTATGCACTAGGATTAGTATCTCTTATCGCGTTAATTATCTTACTCATCGCTGGATTTCAAATGGCAACAGCCGCTGGAGATGACAAGAAATTTTGAGCAGGAAAAGCCTCTCTCCTCAAAGTTGCAAGAGCCATCTGATGAATCGCAGTTTCATGGCTGATTATCAATTTCATCTTCTGGATTATTGAAGTCATTACTAAAAATGTATAATATTACCTTTACCTATTAAAAGAAAAACATGAAAAGCTGATGGAAACTAATGGTTCTCTTCCTTTGACTAACAGGAATATCAGGCATGTGTCTCGGAAACTCAAACTTTTCAAGTAGTCAAAACCCATTTTACTACGAAAATACAGAAAAAATCGTAGGAAGTACCCAAGATACCAACTACTGAGCACTCATCACAACTGATGCCGTCAAACAAGATGATGGACTTCTTACAAAAATTATGCAAGTCCTCAAGCTTGATATCAACAATAAATATAAAGGTCCTCAAAAGGCTTTTTACTACATCAAGAGTATTCTGAATTATGCATTAGCTTTTGTGAGTTTTATTGCATTTATGCTACTTTTGTATGGATTCTATATGATGCTCATTGGTGATGGAGAAAAAGGGCGAGACAAAGTCAAATCTACCCTGAAAGGAATCGCAATCGCGATCATCTCAATGTCACTCTCATGGCTTATCGTCTCAGCACTATTCTGGATCTATGAAAACCCAGCTCAAAAAGAATCACCAACTACTCAAACTCAATCCCGTCCATAAAAAAACAAAAAAATCTGACTTTTACTTCTTGTTTAATACATAGGTATGCTCTTTGATAACCTTCAAAATAAACAAATCCAAAAAGGGAAACAAGAATCTCAGTTTAATACTGAGACCATGCTTCCTATTTCTGAAATCAAAGATGGTTACTGCATTCTCAAAGACGGAGGGATCAGAGCAATTCTTAGAGCTGATGGTATCAACCTCGACCTCAAAAACTTTGATGAAATCCAAACGATCCTAGAACAATACAAGAGATTTCTTAATGGACTCGAGTTTCCTCTACAATTTCTAGTAAGGAATACCTATCTAGACCTCAGAGAATATCTCCAGTATGTTTCAAGAAATATTGACCAGCTAGATCCCTGAGCTCTCAAACAGCAGGGACAATCTTATCTCAGCTTTTTGGAAGATATCAATATGAAACAAGGGCTCATCTTCGTCAAAGAGTTTTATGTTGTTGTCCCTTATTATGTCAACGAGCAGGATACTGATCAAATCAAAAAACCATGGCGAAGCAAATTCATGGATACCCTGAATGCAAAAGATGACGTAGAAACTATTGTTTCTAGATACAGAAACTTTGTCAAAGGACAAAAAATGCTCAACACCAGAATAGCCCTCATCCAAGAAGGACTTGCTGGACTCGGTATTCGTACTACTCAGCTCAATACCAAAGATGTAATCTCGCTCCTCTTTTCAGTGTACAATCCACTTCTAGACTCTACCCAAGCTCAGCGAGAAGAAAAATAAGAAACACAAAAAAAATCTGATCTAAACTAGGACTTTTTGGTTCTAGTTTTTTGTTTTTTAGGCTTAAAGTGCTGATCTGCGAGCTGAGCAATATTAAAGCAGAGCTCAGAAAGCAAATATAACTGATGCCAACTCACCAATTTCTCGAGCTGAAGATCTGGCTTTAATTTTTTAAAATCAATAGAAAGCTGAATTCAGTATTCTAAACTCCCCTTTCGCTGAGCAACATATTCTGAATAATGAAAATCCAAGGTTATCTCTGCCGAACCATTCAGCTTTTGAACTCTTTGCACCTTAGGAGAGAGAATAAAATCCCTCTGCACCTCATAATCTTCAAGTTTAAGTTTAAGACTTGAGGTAGTAGTATGATTCAGTACATTTCTCAAAAATCTGATTAACTGCTCAAACGGGAAATACTGATCTTTGAGCAAATCCTTGAGATATTCACGAAAATTCGCATCATTTTCGATCATTTCCCTCATCACAGAGAAAATCCCTCTAAATGCGCTAATCTCAGTCAAATAGCCATAAACATTCCTCTGCTCCTGATGCCCATAAAAAGAAGTAAAAAGCCTCTTGAGCATACGTTCCTTGAGCATAAATGAGGTATTTTTACCTGTTCTAAGTGGATAATCCATCGCCAAATCAGACAAATCATTGGTCAACATAAGCTGCTCCATAAACTTCCCCAACATGAGAAAGTGATAATATCCTTGGATCAATCTAAGCATCTTTCTCACAAAAAATATAAATTAAGGAACAGAAATCTGAATTTCTACCCTATTAGTATGAGGATTCTGCCTAATCTCAGTCAAATAGGTCGCTCCATGAGTAAAATCAGCATTAAACCTAGCATATTCACGAAAATCTCCTTGTATAGCTCAAATCTTCCACTCTGGAGGAAAATAGATCATCTCCCTCGTTTCTCGCCAGTGACGAGGCATACTCGGATCCGCAGAAAAATCCTGCAGTGACAAAATATATCTCTCCCTATCGGTCATCTTAATATGATATTCCTCCTGCAAAGCTAACATCTCATCCTGATAACTCTTTGGAAGATCAAAAGTATAGGTAATCACAAGCTTATATTCCCCAGAGGTAATACTTTTGATAGAAAGCTTCTTTTGATCTGAAGAGGCAACTACTACTCCATTCAAATCCTGAATCTCCACCTGCTTTTTCAAAAAACCATCTGATTTATTAAATGCCGTATTGATATTCCAGAGATAGAGCATATCTGGCTGATATACGGTCGTCAAATCATATGCCTGCAAAAATCCCCACATCTGTGCAGAAACATTTGAGAGATACACATTAACATATCCCTTATGCAAAAGCTCCTGCACAGTATTGATCGCTGCTGAAGCCATACGAAGTGCATTCTGTTTGAGATAGGAGTTAAGATCTTTGATATACAGATCCTTTTTATTGCTCAAAACAGCTCCCCTAATCAGATCAATATTCGCATTTACAAACTGCCACTCCCATGCCTTCTGACGAAACGATGGCAACAAATAAGTAATTAACTCTGAATCCAAAAACACTACCCCCTTGATATCCTTTTTAAACAGTTTATTTCGCTCATCAGGTTTAAAAAGTCTGGCCTTTTTCTCTGGATCAAAATCAGTATGAAAGATTTTTTCATACAACAACTTCAGATTTTGACCATCTTTATCAGTAAATCCAAACTTATTTCCAGCAATAAATCAAACAGCCCTTGATCAGAGAATATCTACTATCCAACCTGGCAAATTCACGCGAGAATTTGGAGAGATATAGTCTGGCAAATACGAATCCACTACTTGCAGATCCTCAATATGCCCACCAGAAAGACTCACAAAAGCAAAAGACCCAAAAAAACCTCAATTTGGACGAGTTTCATTGCTATTTTGAAGCGGAATCAGATAGTTATAGTTTTTATCCCTTCCCAAGAGCTGAAAAATCTCCTCTCTCAAAGGCCAAGCATCATCAAGCATTTGAAATATTCTCTCATAATTTGAGAACCCCATCTTAGAAAGATAGGTTTTCTGAGACCTTGCATATTGCCAGAGCTGAAGGAGCTCTTCTTTCTTACTCTTTAGGACGTTTTCTCCCCTCAGATAGGACTTTACCACATCATCCAACGTCAATAGCTGCCTTGAGATTTCAGGATCAATGACCCAAAAATAAAAAGAAATCTGATCCAAATCATTAAAAATATCAATTTTATTGGGAGAAAGGAACCATCAGGTCAACCTTGCATAGAGAGAAAAAAATACAAATGCGAAAAAAACTAACACTCCAAATATTCAACGAAGTACCCATAAACGACGAGAAGAAGATTGCGAAGGACGAGCGACTTCTAATCAGATTTTTTTCATCTTGATAATTGAATAAACTGCCCTTAGTCTAGGATTTTTAAGAGAAATTTCAAGAGAGTTTTTCGATAAACTCTTGAACTCAAAAAGCTTTTTCCTATACTCTTTCAAAGTTTTAGCCACTAACAGAATAGAAAGTATGAAAAGACTCGTTTTGATCCGCCACGGAGAAAGCACCCGAAATCAAGAAAATAGATTTACTGGATGGACAGACGTTGACCTCACTGAAAAAGGACAGCAAGAAGCAATAAAAGCAGGTCAAACCCTAAAAAAAGAAGGTTTTTTCTTCAAAAAAGCATTCACCTCATACCTAAAAAGAGCTGTAAAAACACTGAATACTGTTCTTGATCAAATGGATCTTGACCGAATCCCTGTTGAAAAGAGCCGAAGACTCAATGAAAAACATTACGGAACCCTCCAAGGACTCAATAAAGCCGAAACTGCAGAAAAGTACTGAGAAGAACAAGTGCTCCTCTGGAGAAGAAGCTATGATATTGCAACAGATCCACTTGATCCACAGGATCCTCGTTCACCACTACTAGATCCTCGCTATGCTCTCATCAATCCAGCTGATCTCCCACTTACTGAATCGCTCAAGGATTGTATTGCTCGTACACTTCCTTATCTAGAGGAGACTATCCTCCCAACCCTCAAACAGGAATGAGAAATCCTCGTTGCTGCACATGGAAATAGCCTGAGAGGAGTAATTAAAATTCTCAAAAACCTTTCTGAGGAAGAAATCCTTAAGTTTAATCTTCCAACTGCTGTGCCCTATGTATTTGAGTTTGATAACGAGATGAACCTTCTTAAAGACTATTTTCTTGGAGATCCTGAAGAAATTGCAGCGCTTATGCAGGCAGTTGCAAATCAGTGAAAAAAAGCATAAATCAATCGAAACAAAATCAGATAGCTGTCTAAGCTATCTTTTTTTGAAAAGAAAAAATCTGATTTTTTCTCCTTGTTACCTAATATCTCATATAGTCTTGACTTTAACTACTTTAAGGCTATTATGCGATAGAAGATAACTCTTTATTTTTTATACCCATACTCATGTGAAAACGATCAAAACTAAGTCTCATACTACTCATTCCATGTATTGCATTCTTATCAGGATGTACTAATATCAAAAGTCCTGAAATAGCAAATGAAGACAATGAGACTACGAGATTAATTAGTGCAAAAGCCTTCCTAGAGACTCTAGCACCAACACTTGATAAAACAGCAAAAGACATTACCCCTCAAACTTTCAGCTGAGGATCAATCAATGGAGAACTCTCTGGCTACCTCCTTAGCAATAATAACATTAAGTCAAACAGCGGAATGCAAGAAAAAATCGATCAAGCATTTGAAGGCTGGGTAGAAAAAAGCGTAGGCGATGGTATAGGAGAATCTTATGTTGAGTACCTAAAAGATAACCTAATTTGTTCTGTACACTCAAAGGTCAATTATAATCCAGAAGAAACTATGAGACGTGCATATTCAGACGAAAAAGATTCTAACAAAAAAAAGGAAACAAGCAACGAACTAGACAAAATTTCCACCGAAAACAGTCAATCTTTTGAAATTCACTGTGCTGAATTTAATGAAAAAAATCCGTCTCCACTAGAATTTAGTTTTGATCTATTTGGAGAGGAGCCTTTCTGGAATGCAGAACTAAGAGCAAGCTCACTCACCTATACAATCCCCAATGATGAAACAAATCAGTTCAATACTGATAGTACGTATATTTGGTTTTGGGGAACATCAGGAGAAACTCTGATTTTTACTGGAGAAAAATACAATCTCGGCGGAATCGCATGAGAAATTAGTAAGGAGAATTGTATTGATAGCTGATTCGGTAACAAGCATGAATACAAAGCAAAGATTCGCTTCTGAGCTACCATATTTGAGGGCTGCGCTGACAAAGTAGATAACTTTCTAGTAGAAGGAAGAAAAGGAATAGCAGAAAATCTCTTCAAAAAGATCAACTATAATAACTATAGTGGAAAATTCGATCCGAAAACTACCTTCTATAGCGGAATCCAAACAAAAGGGAATCTCGTAGAGATTTTCTTGACGCAAAAAGGAAAAGAACATACAGAATATCTTGTCCTCGGAAAGACTGATGATGGTCGAGAGACCTATTGGCAAGGAGAAATCCCTGTAGATGCCGATACCTGTGAAAAATATGCGGGAGTCCCTGAATTAATGGATTTCTGAATTTTTAATAGCTGTCCAAGAGGCTAAAACAATATAAAAGAAAAAAATCAGAATTATTGTTTTATCTTTTAGAAACAATAGTATGAAAAAACTTACATTAGGAATTATAATTTTAGGACTGTCTACACTGCTTATCGCTTGCAAACAGACACCTGTAAAAAACACAGAGCCGTATGAAGTTTCTATTCTCCAAGATTTCGCTAAACAAAATCAGTTCACAACTCCACAAATAGAACCTCATTCATTTGAATGGCAAGAAGGAGAAAAAATACTGACTATCCAGTGACGAGGACTCTCACTTTCATGATTGCAAGAGAGTCCTGATGACACAGTAGAAAGCTTCTTTCAGCAGTGGGAAAAAAATGAAGAAAACACACAGGGACGAGGATCTGTTAACTTCATGGGATATGAAAAAGATGGGATCATCTGCCTAAGCGAGAGCCATATTCAAGCATCTCTTGAACAAATCAACGATGATGCTCATTTCCCTGAAAATATCCCTCATACCCTTCGTCTCAGTTGCTGACAAAAATGAGCAACACAAACAACAGCTGATAAAAACGATCAAAAATCTGAAAATCCGACTACTCTCTGCCTTTCAGAGATTGAAAAACAAATCTTTGCTTCTCCTCAGTTCTCTGGAGTAAAATCAGCATACGACAAAGCGATCAATACTCCAAATAATGAGGAATGAGAAACTCTCTTAGGATACTATTTAGATCTGGAACAAATTGATGATAAAGGCTATTGAGTTGCCCTAGCTGAGGAATATCCAAATAGAGTTCTAAAGTATCATCGCTTCCAAGTAAACAAAAAAACCTGAGAGATTAAAGAGTATAATGTCGTCAATGATACTTATGATGAAACCATTCCTAGTGATGAAAACTATTCAACTTTTTTCACCAAAAATTGTCAAAATTTAAACACTGAAGAGTAACTCGATATTTATCAAAATAAGGTAGAAAAAATCAAAATTCTACCTTTTTTCTATCCCCATAGTTTGCATATCACATTTTTTAAAAAAACTCCTGTTTTTTACAGAAGTTTTTCTCTTATTTATTTTAAAGTTCAACATTCAGTTTGATTCTAGAACGAATATCAGGCAAAGTCTGACCTCACAAAAGTCAAAGATCAATCTTCACACTAGAAACCTCTGGATATGTCAGAATTTCTTTTCTTGTTTCCTCAATACTCTTCCCAACAATATTGGTCTTAATCTGACCGAGAATTCCCTTCGTATCTCTAGAGAAATCATATCCTTGCAAAATAGTAATTTTGGTTGGTAACATAAAAACCTTATTTTGAATTACTCGACCAAGATCTCCAACAAATCAAAAAGTATTGGGATCTAGACTAATAAGCTGAATACTATCCGATTGCCTCTGCTTAACATAAGTGCTAAACGCACCAACTACATCATCCCATTTGAGGTACAAAAAATCAAAAGAAACCTGAGCCACTCCTCTAAGAGAGGTTGTCTTATCTCAAATATTTCAATCTATTGAAAGTGCATTAAATTTTGTTTTGATCAACGGATCAAAAAGCAGTACCATTGCGTTTTTCTGAGAAAACTCCCTCGTTACGATATTAAGCTTATCTTTATAAACCGCGTCCTTAATCTTTTTTGCCAAAAGCTCACGATCCTTTTCTGAAACCATACCAAGAGATTTCATAGCTCCTCCAGTAAAATTTTCTATGGCCTCGGCCCAAATCTGCTTGAGATAATAGCTATCCTTCACATTTCTAATTGTTAACTGTGTCTTAGCTGGAATATTTCCTCTGACTCAAATGATATTTTCAGATTCATCATATTCAGCTGCATAAAGCTTCACTTTAAGTTCTGAGGTACTACCATTAATTGCTGGAGGAATAACAATAGGCTCTCTTGTAAGAAATGTCAACCCATCAGCAGTTACAAATCTAGTATTTGAGACCAGTTTGAGTTCATTCGGCGTTTTATTGTAGATTTTTACATTACCAGCAGAAGGGTTAATAATATGCTTGATATTTTCCGTACTAATAGACAGCGTATACTCATAGTCCACCTTCCCGGTATAATAAGGAATACTCAACTGCTTAATAGCTCCTAAATACTGTTGATCACTCTCAGGATAATAACGAAAGTTATAAATAATGTTTTCCGTCTGCTGAGAAACTTTTAAGGTAATACTTGCACTCGGTAAGATCAGCAAAAACAAAAGCCAAACAATACCAAGCCCCGCTAAAATCTCAAAGAAAAATACCATATAAAACAGATACTTTTGCTTATTATAGGTGTGAAGGTGAAACTTTTTGATATCAAACAAAAAAAGAGAAATTGTTTTTAACACCTTCAGGATAAGTCTTTCTTCCTTATACTGAACCTGTGCTCCGATCTGCTGAAAATAAGTTCTACTCGAAGGTTTCTCTGCCAAAAAAGTAATATTCAGATTCCTATTCTTGATAATATTCAATGCTTCCTTTCACCATCGCTGATTTTCAAAAAAAGAGTGCTCGGGATCAATAAAGATCTCAGCAGCCTTTTGAGGTGGGATTCTTTCAAGAGTTTTGAATATTTTATATAAGCTCTCAGTCTTGGCAAAATAGAACTTCATCAGCTACAGTTCACATCAAACCCAAATAAAATGTTAATACGGTTTTCTCAGTTTTCTTCGAATAAGTCCAAAATACAAAATCAAAAATAACAACACAAAATAGTTAATATCAAGTGTAAACCTTCCCAAGGCAACTACACCATGTGCAGGATAGTTCCAAAATGATAACAAGACCAAAAACAGCACAAAAAGCAGAATAAATCAAACAATTCAATGGCCAACCTTCTTAGTCATAAACCTCCATACACTCACAATTACATTTACAATTACAGCTCAAACTGAAAGGAAAAGCCCAATAGGATACACTCCTTCAAATTTTACGAGCGCACTCTCAGGCCTCAATGCAGTAACATGCAAAAAACCTGAATATTCCTTTCCTATAAAATTATCTCAGAGCAAAAGGAAAATCCCTAAAACTGTCAAAGCATTTACAAATCCAAAGAAAAAGATATCAATCCAGACCTTTTTCGTCTCGCTCCTCCTAAAGTTTCTCAAAAATAAAACCATAGAAAACGCTATAGAAACCAGCACTCCTATCATACTAAAGCGATATCCATACGGACTCAAAAACTTTAGTGAAGAAGGGATAAGTGAGCCTCCATCTAGTACCGCAGACACATAAAGCCCGAGAACATAAGCTGGGATAATAAGCCACGGTAACCAGTTGAAAAGCTTAATAAAATCCTGATTGTATTTTTTACAAAGATAATAGGTTGTCACTAGAAAGACAATACAGGAGAGAACGATTCCCACACCTGTCATATACATCTTTGTCCCAAATACCTCAATAAATGGATACATGCAAATCAAAAAAGATATAAACAACTTATCTTAGATATTGTATGAGTTTTGTTTCTCTTAATGCTGTAAGTCTAATAATCCCCGGATAGTCAAGCTGTTCCTCAATCTTCTTTCCAACAGTTTGGAGCAATCCCTCAACCTGCAAATCTGAGATCATCTTTGGGTTTACAAAGACCATAATTTCTCTTCCCGCCTGCATAATATGCACTTTCTCAACACCTTCAACCTCACGAATCAACTTCTCAAGTTCTCCCATTTTTTCAATAAAGAACTCCTTGGTATCAAATCTAGCTCCAGGTCTAGAAGCCGACATCGCATCTGCAGCAGCAACAATCCATGAGATTGGATGGGTCATCTCTACATCATAGTGATGAGATTCTGCAGCATTGACAATCACTGGATCCATTCACCATTTACGCAACATATCTGCTCAAACTTTCGTATGTGATTCCCCAGCTCCAGCCAATACTTTTCCAACATCATGAAGCAAACCAGCTTTTTTCGCTAAAGCAGGATCTAGACCAAGCTCAATAGCAATCATCTCTGAAGTTTTTGCCACCTCTAGAGAGTGAATCCACAAATTTTGTCCATAACTATATCTTAGAAAAAACTGACCAATAGCTCTTACTACTTCAGGTTTCATCATAGGTATATTCAAAACAGTCAATGCTTCCTTCCCTTTTTCCATCAAAGTAGTCTGCAAGTCAGCAGTCACCTGATTAAAAACCTTTTCAATATAAAAAGGATTAATCCTTCCATCTTTGATCAAAAGTTCAAGAGTTTTTGCAGCAACAAATCTCTTTTCACAATCAAAAGATGAAATTCTGACTGAAAGAGGCGTATCATCAATTAATAATTCAACTCCAGTCAATTTTTCAAAGAGCGAAATATTTCTTCCCTCTCTTCCAATTAACTTTCCCTTAAATTCCTCACTTGGCAAGTCAATCATCTTTGAGGTAAATTCACTCACGGTATCAGCAGCAACCTTAGGCAAAGCCTGAGAAATAATAATTGCCGCTTCTTTACTAGCTTCCTCAGCTTTAATTGTCTTAAACTTCTCAATATACCTAATCAACTCTTCCTGATGCTCAGCCTCAATCCTTTCCATAATTTGCTGTTTAGCTTCCTCCGGCTTAATTCCAGCAATTTCAGAGAGTTTCATCTTTTGCTGGTCAATCAACTGATCAGCTTCTCTTTGTTTCTCGACAATTTTCATTTTTTCTTCTTCAAGCTTTTCAAGCTTTTGATCCATCTTTTCTTCTCTCAATAAGAGCCTATTTTGAATCTCTTCCATCTTAGCAAGCCTCTGATCCTCAATCTTCTGAGCCTTAACCTCAGCTTGTTCAAGGATAACTTCAGCCTTTTTCTTTGCTTCATCAAGCATTTCCTCTTCAATTTCCTTTACTCTTTCCATCTTTTTTTTGTAACGAAGCTGTTTTTCTGTAAGCGATTTTTTATATCCATAAAAACCAGCAGCTCCTCCAATCGCTAAAGAAATAGCCGCCGAAACGATTGCTCCTCGTAGTGGCATTATCTATATATATTTAAGATCATAAAATTCTGATTTCAACGAAAAAATTCCGCATTTTTGCACTCAAGTATAAAATTTTGACAGCTAAATGCAACTCAAAATTTCAAGCAAAAAAGCAAACTTCTAAAACAAAAAAAATCTGACTTTTTTGACTTTTAAAAAAAATCAACTATACTTAAGAGAACATTTTTATACCTTAATGCTCATCATTTATGGCAATTGCAGAAGATAGCACAAATCCACTTTTAGAGGAATCTCTAGCATCACAGCTTGAAAAAGCCGCAAAAAATTCACCGCAAGAGATCCCAGTTCCAACTGATGCAGGAGTAAAGCAAGCTCAAGCCTGAGAAGCTATTCCAACAGCGCCAACAACTCCTCAGTCTAAACCTCAGCAACCTCTTCAAGCTCAACTTGCTACTGACAAAGCTCCAGAACTCAAAAGTGAGGAGAAACTAGTAGGACAAAAAGCTGATCCTGAAGATGATAGCAATATGCACATTGCTGCAGCTGGAGTGAGCACAACTCTTGACCTCCTAAATGATAATATCGCGAGAGTATGAGCACACGGAACTCATCCCACAAAAGTTGTTTCTTACAATCAAAAGTTTTTGCTTTTGCTCGTAGGATCGATCATATTAGGACTCTTAGGATTTGCTTCATTCGCATTTTGGAAGTATTTAGGAGAAAAATCTCAAGCAGATATTTCTCATCTTTCAACCATCACGGAAAAAACATCCCAAAACTATGATGAATACTGACAAACACTTGGACTTTTTGATCTCCAAAAATACGAAAATCTAAACGTTGATGAATGAGCAAAAGAAAAAATCACAAAAATCATCAAAGACCCCTCTCTAAATTACGTCCAGAAAAGAGATATCCTTCAATCTGTTGCAAACAAGATTGGGACAAGCATCCTTGATCTCAAGTGAAAGATCCAACAAGATACGAATGCTCTCAATAAAGATTGATTTTTCCCAGAGGAACTCGTATGAATCCTCAAGCAAGATAATGCTGTCGGATCAATCCAAAGAAGCCTCCTCTCACTTGAGGTAGTAAAATTCTCAAGTGCAATCAAGGTTTTCTCTCTAATGGACACATTCCTCTCATCAATGGTGAGTGACTTCGGATACCAACAATCAGAAATCAAAAAAATACTGAATGAACTTATTGAAAGAGGTGAAAACGATATTCAGAATTATCTTAACTATTGTTATAATAATCCATACGAACCAGTACAGTGTAACATTATCTGAGACTTTGATAAGTATTATCAGCTCAGAGAAAATTCAACTGGAGAAAAGCCGTTTAATACTAGCTTTTTCAAGAAACTCATGGAACATATTGATAAAAAACTAGAATACAGCAATGTACCAAGCTTCTCAATCACCTTCAATAGCTTTGATGGAAAGAGTAATAGTATCGCATTTACTGTTGAGGTGAACACCTTAAAAGAAGATGAATACGTACTCCTCAAACAAGGTATCAAGAGTCCACATATCTTCATCGTTTCAGAGCTCATCCAACTCCTCAAGCAAAGTACCTTTATCGTCGGGAAAGCGATTGATGCAAAGGATATCAGAG
Source organism: uncultured bacterium (assembly GCA_963545225.1). Taxonomy (GTDB): domain Bacteria; phylum Patescibacteriota; class Gracilibacteria; order Absconditabacterales; family Absconditicoccaceae; genus HOT-345. The sequence continues at coordinate 11,381 of CAUUID010000011.1, read as the reverse complement.
TAACCTCAAAACCTATCACAATCTGAGGTTCAAAATATATGGTAAACAATTCAGTCAAAACATTCACTCTTCCAATCCAAAAAAATACTGAAAGAGAAATCTTTGACTATGTAGATAAGTACCAATCAAGTCTTATGCCTACACAAGAAATAGAAAGTCAATTACCAACAAATAATACGCCTCTATCAGAACAAGCAAACTCGGAGGAAACAAATAAAAATGAAATTTGAGGATTCCTAACAGATCCTGACGCAGAATCAGGAGACAATACTACTCTAGAAAATCAACAATAATCTCAAACAAAAATCAGCTTTATATCTACATATTTACAATGGAATTCAATATTTGAAGCACAAAATGAGCATTTGACATGAAAGCTATAATTGAATGGGCAAAAAACCTCTGGCTCAATCTAAGTGGTAAAAAAAAGTGAAAAAACTGAGAAATACTCGCCTTTTGAGTGAAGAAAGAAAGCTATCTTATTATGCTTGGAATCTTCGGAGTACTTTTGCTGACTACACTAATCTTTATCGGATTAGCGTTTTATAGAAACCATGCGCTCAATCAAAGACTCACTCAACTCGAACAACTCAAAAACTATCAGCTCAATACCTTCAAAAACGATGAGCTTATGACTGATCTTAAAGACGAACTTCCAACGAACTTTAATGAGATACTCGAACTCTACAGTACGACAAAAAATACAAAAGAGAGAGTTGAAGCGGAGCTCAACTTCAAAAAAAGTGTATATTCAGATTTTTTGAGAAATTTTCTCCTTCCATCACTCAATATTTGGAAAGATCCATATACTCAACAAATTGACCTCAGTATTCTTGGTAAAAAATATCTCCAAAAAAATCCATACCAAGACATCTCTCTCCTTTCTCAATGGAGTAGTATCATCAGAGAAAGCGGTAAGGATATCGGAACCAATGAAGTCGTAAATATGCAAATCTGAGAAATCAAAGAAGGGGGAAACTGATTTTTTAATATCCCAATCTCCATCTCATTCAAATCAAACTCAAAAAGAGCCTTTCTCCTACTGGTAGACAAGCTCTCACTCACATCAAACATCAACAATATCGGACTTTTAAATGATTTCACCTACCATCTCTTTGACACTATTAGAGAAGAAAAGGTAGAAGAAATTAAAAATCTGATTCAAACCTATGGTGCAAAAAAAAGCGATGCTATGGATGAAAAAACATTCAAAAATCAGATTATTGCACATTATCTTTATAATTTTCTAGAGAGCAAATCCGATGAAGTAAATCTCCTCATAGATAATGCACTCGTAGACAAGGTCATCAAACAAAGTATCGTCTGTGGAGAAAAAGAATCTTGAGCTACATGTTACTTTAGATTTAGAGACAAATATAGAACCATTCCAGGACTAGCCTACTCGATTTGAGTAGAATCAACAGCAGATAAAGCAACGTTGCTCAAAGATTTTTATGCTTCAATACCACCATTGATCGCTATTCAATCTTTTACCTTTGATAAAGCAAAGGCTCAAGGATTCTCACTCGCTGATGATGGTGAATACCTAGGAAATGTAAGCTTTAACATCTATGGAAGAGGAATCTCTACTGAAGAATCTACAGAAATCTCAACACTACTCAAGGAAGCATGCTTTGGTAGCGGAAGTTCTACGGACCTCACAGTACAAGGTGCTCTAGATAAGGTAAATGAAAAGATGAAAATCATCGGAGCAAGTACTGATAGTTCAGATGGTAAGGTTGCACTTCTTTCAAATCTTCTAGAACTTAAAGACTCACTCACATCTCAAGCCGAAGAATTTGATAGACTCTCTCCTTATAACCAAATGATCAAAAAATTTGAAATCTACAGAGAACTTAAAAACATGTCACTCTGTACTCAATAATAAATTTAGAACAGAAAAAATCCCTTATATAAGGGATTTTTTGGTACCAAAAAAGAAAAATCAGATTTTTACTCCCGTTCTTCCAAATCTTGATCATCATGAGAGATTTCCTTATTTTCACAATCAGGACAACGCTTTACAAAAGGCTCCTGCATTTTAATCGCATGATACACCAACTCTCAAAGATCAATGATTCCATTCCTCTGATCAATCAAAAGCACCTCTTCCTCAGGCTCATCTTCATCAACAGATAAGACATATTTTGCACTATAATCCTGAACATTCACAGCTCTCTGATATTCTCTTCCACAACTATCACAACTCTCAGTAATCTCACACTCAAGCTCCTCAATCACAGCAAAAATAGCATCTCTTCACAAAGATTGAAGTCTGATTTTGGCTGAGATTCCCGCTTCTGAGAGCCCTGCTATCATATCCAAATCCTGATTTTCAATTACTATTTCATCAGTAACATTAGTCTGGAGCATATCAGCAATTTTCAACTGCCGTCCTGTATGATTCATTCTCTTTTCTACATGAGTAAAATGTGAGCAAAACTATAGCCGAATTCCCCTTCATTTCAAGAGAAAAGAGAGAAAAATCAGATTTTTTCTCCCTTATACACACAATATCATCTTACTGTTCACTCCAAAATTTTCGCATCAACTGTTCCGCTCAACTTGGCCACATATGATTTCCCTCAGAATATTTGCAAAACACTACAGGAGAAGTTGGAAGACAGCTTGTATACTTTACACACTCCATCCCATAATTATTCTCATAGACTATCGTATCAGCTCAACACTGATTTTGCTTAAGATACTGATTACGAATTTGCTCTCCTCAGGCAAAAGAGGCAAGATTATCATTAGGATTATGAAAAATAATCGCAGGAGTTGGAGCTAAACAGGTAGGGAAACGCATTGGACTTCCTGCCACAATCCCAACTCAGCGAATAGCCTCAGCCCTAGCACATCCAAGCATACTCGTAAACCAACCTCCCAGTGAATGTCCAACAACATATACTTCTCCTGGATCAATACAATACTGCTCTGAAATCAGTTTTTTTATCTCATCAAAAAGCTGATAATCCCTAAGATTTGAAACTTTATCTCACGGATCTCTTCGATTCCTCTGAGGTCCTTCTTCTGGTAAACCTGCAGGATAGACAGTAATTACATTTCCATCAGACGCCCCCTCTATCCCATAATATCCAAGACTCGCATTATCACTCGTGCGACCATGAAAAGCAAATACAAGCTTTGCAGGTTTGGATGAGGAGTAATTTCTCCCCACACTAGTGATAAAATGCCTCTCTACTCCATTGACCATAACAGCAGAAGGAGGCGTTGAAGGCTGAGATTTTCCACACCCAAGAGATTCCACATTTCTAGTATAATTCCAGCTACCAGAAAGCCCTTCCAAAAGCTTGATCGCTAAATGCGCCATCATCTCACGAGTCAACTTCTGCTCTGGATAATAAGCATATTGAGAGAAAATTCAGTTCTGATGGACAAAATCCAAATACCTCGCATACCAAAAATCTGATTTCACATCTCTGGTCTGCACCTTAAATCCCTCAATCGCCATCTTCAGCCCCTCAACAAAAGTAACTGTCTGATTTGGCTTAAAGGTTCAATCATCATATCACTTCACAATTCCCATCGCCTTTGCAGAGCACACGATATCAGCACACCGCTCCTCCTTTGGCACATCAGAGAAACAACTCTCTTGCCCAGCTGAAAGCTCAACGTTCGCTGCCAAGAGAATAATCTTTAGTAACTCAGCACGAGTAATAGCCTGCTGAGGCTTAAAAGTCCCATCTGGATACCCCTTTACAATATTACGATTCGCCAACTGAGCAATTGCGCTCGCATAGGGACTCTGCTCACTATCAGAAAACTGCGCAAAAGTCAATGAAAAAGTAAACCCAAAGACTAAAAATAAAACAAAAATCAGATTTTTCATCTTTTTTTTAGATTGAGATAAAAGAGAAAGAATCATATTCAGAAGATAAGTATATGATTTTTAAAATATTCTTCAAGGAAATCCAAACAAGTTCCACACAACACCAAAACCTAATCGTTGGTTATTCCAGTGCCAAAGTGGACTCTCAATGACCAGATAACGATCATACCAAGAGGGATTTCTCGAAGATACCGAGGATGATCGATCAACATTAGGAGCAAGGGAAGCCTGTATCTTATCTAAAGGTTGATAATCCCATGCAGGGCCGGGAACAATGTTATTGTCGTCCGTCCAAGCAAGAATTTTCCACTCTCCTTTAGGCCCCTTTTTGATACTAAATGAATAGTTCATACCTCCAGCCTGTAAGTTAGACCGATCAGGATTCCCCTTAGGAAGCTTGTATTGGAGAACTACATCGTCTAGTACCCACCTATCCTTTTCAAATGAAATCTTACTGTACTCTGCAAGTTCAAAGTGACCAGAATAAGATAGAAGCTTATCTCTTCCTTTCCTGAGATGGACAGCACGATCTATTCTCTGCTTAAGGTTTGGGTCAGGATTGGCCAGATACTGATCCCACTGGGGAACAGAATCTTTGCCCAAGGCATAATTATACTGAGCCTCTACAAATGCATCAATAAGTGGCAAAGTTTCCTTTACCACTTCCTGAGCCTTGTACCTAGCCATTGGCTTAGATGGAGATTGAATATTTTCCCCATCTGAAGCACTACATCCAACGGAATAGGATACTACCATAACAAGTACTAGAACAATTAGTGAACAAATTTTCTTCATGATACAAGATATATTAGAGATAAGAACTATTATAAAGAGTAAACTCGCATTTTATGCAGATTTTCCCTATCTTTTTATAAGGAAATAAAATTACCCAATATCTTCAAGAGAAGAATAAGATTTCTGCACTATTATTCAAGGAATTTTCCTACTAGAATTTTTTTTCAAATCTACGAAAAAAGAGAGAGGGAAACCTCTCTCTTCTTTTGTGCCTCGAAGCCTCATCAATTATTGCTCCCTCTAATCGCCCAAAGAACATAAAGAGAGTTGGCAGGATTCCTTATTGTTTTATTAAGAACTGCATTCCCTCCAGTTCCTGCACTCCTATAAGTAACCTGAGGCAACCCGTTCTCATCAAAATTTGTGACAATCATCGTATGATATGCTCGACCACCACTTACTTCCTGAATAATATCTCCCAACTGAAAAGCAGGAGTTGAATACTTAGTATTCCATTTCTGAATCGAAACATTAGCTCGGGCAGAAAGGTAATTGTGCATATCTTTTGCCTGAGTCCAACTACAGCTGTAGTTCTTATTTGGAGAATTCCAGCAATAGCCTTTCCCATTGTGATACCAGACCTGATTTGAACAGTAAGAACCTCCAGTCTTCTTTTGTCGCCATCCTCCAGCGAGGAGACACTGACTCACAAAGTTCGTACAATCACCACCATTTCGAGAATATTCACACCAATTTGGATTTGGATTATTCCAGTGTCGAAGTGCATAATCTACGGCAGCATAGCGATCATAGCCAGAAGAATATCTTGCTGATACCGAGGATGATCGATCAACTCTAGGAGCATTTCCGTCTATCTCTGGATAATCCCACGCAGAACCAGGCAAAACATCCACATCATCTCTCCAGCTGAGAATTTTCCATTCTCCTTGAGCATTTTTTTGGACACTAAACCAATAACTCATTCCCCCCTGCTCTATGGACGGAGAATTTGGTTTTCCTTGAGGTAGTTTATACTGGAGAACGACATTATCCAATACCCATCTATCCTTTTCAAATGAAATTTTACTGTATTCAGTAGCTTCAAAATATCCAGAATAAGAGAGTATTTCAGCACCTCCTTTCCTATTATAGACGGCACGGTCTATTCTCTGCTTAAGGTTTGGCTCGGGATTGACCAGATACTGATCCCACTGGGGAACAGAATCCTTGCCCAAGGCATAGCGATACTGAGCCTCTACAAATGCATCAATAAGTGGCAAAGCTTCCTTTACCACATCCTGAGCCTTGTATTCAGCCATTGGCTTAGATGGAGCTTGAATATTTTGCTCATCCGAAGCACTACATCCAACGAAATAGGATGCTACCATAACGAGTGCTAGCACAGCTAGCGAACGCATTTTCTTCATAATATAACATTTTATTTATAGAATTAACGACGATTCTGTTGCCAGGACGTCAATCCCCGTTTCTACTAAGAGTTTTTAACCTTTTTGAAACATATTTTTTTTGTTTACCAGTTTATAATACAAAACCATACTAACAAATCAAGAGAAAATCTGATTCAATCAATAATATATTTGATTTTTTGCTTACAATATCTATATATAATCTATATTTTACACAACTACTCCTCTGATGAGAAAAAAAGCTTTTACCCTCATAGAAATTCTGATCGTTATCGTGATTTTCTGAGTTGGAATCCTAGCGATTCTCTCAATCATGGCTAATAGCGTCAAAAACTTTGATACCATCAATATGCAGACAAGAGCTACACTTTTAGCAAAAGAAGGAATCGATCTCGCATTTCATCATAGAGATAGCAACCTCGAACAAGGTTATCCTCGGAACTACTACGCATGGGTAGAAAATAACGACTGAGAAAATGAAGAATTTCTCTGAAAAGGATGAAATACCACCTTCAAAATCGGACTTTCAGTCGATGAAAATAAGAATCCCTATTACCTCCTAGAAAAAACAGAAATCTGAGAATACACAGCGGACACTTTTGATGAATATTTCAAAACTTTTGCTCTTGAACTCACAACACTTGAACCCACAAAAAACATCACTCCCTATACCTATAAAGCAACAACCGAGACTCCAAAGAAAGGCTACGCTAGACGAATTGAATTTGTTCCCCTCAAGATTGGGAATTTAGAACTTCTAAAGGTCAATTCTCATGTGATTTACAAAAGATGAAGTTTCACAGGAGAAGTTGTCCTAGAAAGCTTCCTCTGACCTAGAGATTCAGAAAGATAAAAAATCTGATTTCCATTTTCTTTACTCCTCATATTCCTATGAAAAATAAGGCATTTACTCTCGTTGAAATTCTGATTGTAGTCTGACTTTTCTGACTTCTTTCTGGGATTATTCTCCAAACCTATACCACTATCTCTAGAATTTCCTATCGCATCCAGCAGGAAAAAGAAATCGCAAAAGAAGCCCTTGTTTTGACACAAGTCTTAGAAAACCTCGCTCAGACGACAACAATTGATTACTCAAAGCCTCCCTATTGAGATCTACAAGCATCAGAGGGAATGGTCTCTGAACTCCACCTCAAAGATGAGAACAATCAAGAAATAAGCATAAACACTACCGGAACTTGTTTCCAAGCCTCTGAGCTCCGAAAACAAAAACAAAAAGAAAACTGATCATCTTCAGAGCTTGAACTTCTCCCAGTAGAAAACGAAGAAATACTCAAAACCATCAGAAATTCCAATTGCAAACTCATACTTAAAAAAAACTGAGAGACAATCACGCTTCTAGACAGCAAAAAATTCAACATTAGCCAGGCCCAGTTTAAAATTATCCCTTTCATCTCTAACCAAGACCTACAGAACATATACGGAATCGAAAACCAAGATTCTAATATAAAAGAACTTCCACCTGCAGGGAAACCAGGTTTTTGGCTCTTTATTACACTCACAAGCAAACATTATACACCGAGCCAACGAAGCAATAATGTCGTATTACCACTCCAAACATTTGTTTCACTCCAGTGAACAACTCCTAGTATTTATTCTCCAGTAGAAAATGAGAAACCAACTGACTAATCCAAGAGGTAATATCATCCTCCTCGCACTTTTTGTCCTCTTTGCAAGCTCCTTGATTGGGCTTTTGATCAGTATGATGATGAGAGGTTTTTTGAGATATAGCGAAGATATCGCCAGCTACCAAAAAGCCTCATACCTCGCAAAAGCTGGAGCTGAAGTATGATTTCTCCTTACCAATACCACAAAAGCAAACTTTGACTATACTCTAGGGAAAGAAGATAAAGAGAATATTCTAAACAACTTTACCTGTAAGAGAGAAAAAGAAGAAAACTGAATTTGTCCAGATTTTAACCTTAATCTCCAGATTACCTGACTCTGAAATTCGCTGAGCAACTGCTCTAATGATAAGCCAATCACGCTCAACTGAGGACAATCAATCATCATACCTGCATTCTATGCAAACGAAGTAGGATTATGATGAAATCAAATGGGACAAGTAATAATTTCAACCATCGAATCAGACAGCAATAGCCTAAAAAAGACGATTGCAACCTATGATCAAAATAACATCCTCACACTAAAAGAATGGGGAGGCGAAAAAACTGCAAATACCAATAGCTATTTCATTCTCTCAAATACCTCAGAAACAGCAGTACAAATCTGCCCATCTTGAGAAAACATCCCACAAGAAAATATCAAAATTCTCTCAACTGCAACCTTCAGAGATAAGACTATCTGAAAAGAATATCTCTCAACACAAAAATTGCCAGACTTCCTCAAGTCTGACAACTATCTAGCAACAAAATAACTAAGCCGACAACAATCTTGTCATAATCTCCTGAATCTGCTTTGGATTGGCCTTTCATTGCGTTTGTTTCATCACCTGCCCAACAAAAAATCCAATCACAGTAACTTTTCCACCTTTATACTGCTCAACAATCTGAGGATTCGCATCTAAAACCCCCTTCGCAACTTCAGTAATCTCATTTTCACTAACAGCAGGCGCATCAAATCATTTCTCCTTGATAATTTCTTGCAAATCACCTCACTGATTGAGCAACTCATCCATCAAAATCTTCAACTGATTTTCTATCAATTTACCTTCTTCTGCAAGCTTAAAAAAACTGATTAACTGCTCCTTATCAATTTTTAATTCAGAAATCGCAACTGCATTCGCAGTCATATAGGCACTGATCGGACCTGCAATCCACTTTGCTACAAGCTTTGGTCAAAAACCCATTTTCACCAAGTCATAGAAAAAATCTAATACTTCCTTATCATTGATCAAAACATTGATAAACTCCTTATGAAAACCAAAATCAGATTTCATTTCTTTAATTTTTTCATAAGGAAGCAAGATATCACTAGCATTCACCTCATCCAAGAGCTCATTTTTTAGCTGAAGCTCTGGCAAATCTGGCTCTGGGAAATATCTGTAATCAAGCGCATCTTCCTTGCTCCTCATCGTAAACGACATTCCTTTCAGATCATCTCGTCTTCTTGTCTCCTGATTTATTGGCTCATTTGCTTCTCGGCATGCAAGCTGTCTTTTTACCTCAGTTTCAATCGCCCTTTTGATTGCAGAAAACGAGTTAATATTTTTGAGCTCAACTCTTGTTCCAAATGGTGCACCAAGTGAAGATCTAATCGAAACATTTACATCAACTCTCATCTGACCTTTCTCCATATCAGCATCAGAAATCTGATTATATTTTGCGATCCTCTGAATCTCCTTTGCAAAAGCAACAGCCTCATCAGCACTCTGAAAATCTGGACCCGTTACGATTTCTATCAACGGCGTTCCTGCGCGATTAAAATCTAGCAACATTTTACCATTATAATGCAATACTTTAGCAGTATCACATTCCAGATGAGCGTCAGTAATCGTTACCGTTCTCTCCTCATCAAAAGTCTCAGAAAAAAAAGAAAGCTGACCGTTAACATTGATCGGACGATAAAACTGCGTAATCTGATACCCCATCGGCAAATCTGGGTAAAAGTACGACTTTCTATCAAATGATGAAGGATTTTGAACCACACATTTGAGCGCTTTCCCTAAAAGCAATCCCTTTTTTACAACTTCTTCACTCAACTGTGGCAAAGCACCAGGTTGCCCTGTACATACTGGACATACCGTTGTATTTGGATGATTATCATCCAGATTTTGCTCATTTTTACAGGGACAAAAAATCTTGGTCGCTGTCGCTAGTTTCAAATGAATCTCCAGCCCAACCGTAATCACATACTCCATCACCTCATTTCAAAAGAATAAAAACTCTGATTATCTATAGCGATTTTTATCCCTAAAACAAACGTTTTTTTATATTCAGTTTTTTCTTGTATTCCATTTTTCTCAAACATTTGCAAAAAATCAAAAAAAAATTACAATTATCCTCATTTATTTTATACAAACAAAAAAATGCAAAACGGAAAAATTCTCAGCAAAAAAATGCTAAACGATCATATCGTAGAACTAAAAATACAAACTTCCAAGATTGAGCTTCAACCTTGAGCACGAGTATTTATCCACTACCCTACCAACGAGGGAACAATCAAAAGAGCCTACTCTGTGACAAATCTAGAAACCGAGGGAGAAGTGAGCATTTTAACTTTTTTGATCAAGCTCGTTGAAAATGGGAAAGGATCAGAAATTCTAAAAAAACTCCCAGAAGCCTCAGAACTCCAAATCGAAGAAGGGAAGGGACACTTTCTCCTCAAAAATACTACAAATCCTAAAGTATTCCTCTCAACAGGAAGCGGACTAGCACCTTGCTACCGTATGGCAAAAGAGGATAAAAGCTGATCCCAGAAACGATTTTTCTTTTCAGTTTCCTATGCTAAAGATCTTTTTTATGTAGAAGAAATCAAAAACCTCAACATTCCTGAAACACACATCAGCATTTCTAGAGAAGAGGTTGAGGGATTTGAATATGGAAGAATCAATATTGATCATATTGATTTCCCAGCAGAAACAGAATTTTATATCTGCTGAGTACCACTTATGGTCAAGGAGTTCCTCACAAACTTAAGAGCAAGAGGATATAAAAATATCTTTGTAGAAGCGTATTAGTGCACAGACTGATAGTTCTGCCATTTGGCAACTTTCCCATCAATCTGAAAATACTCATTTTGAAGCCACTGAGTCATAAATTGCTCATCTTGACTCAGTTTTTTAATTGCTTCATTTTCCTTAATAAAGTCAACCAAAGACTGCTCAGCTTTTACCTGATTTTCATCAAAAAGATCAATTCAAAAGTCTGACTTGAGATGCTCATTCAAAAAATCTAATCTTTTGTGACAAATATCAGTTTTTCTCTCACAATGCTTCTTGAGTTCTCAAATAGTTTCTACCTTTTTCTCAGGATTATTTGCATATGCAAGCCTCTTATAACCAATCCAAATCAATGGATTATCAAACTTCATATCATCTCAAAGCTTGTCCAGAGCAATATCAAGCTGCTGAATCTCTTGAGCCAATTGAGAATCCTGATTTTTGGCATATTCTGTTTCTAAAGCTAATTTTTCATTGTACATATTCATATAGTCCTTATATTGGTTCAAAAGAACAGAAACCGCTGCAGAAACCTCTATTGGAGAGTAAATTTTCTTTTCTGGCACATAAGAAAGTTTTTCAGAAGAAGTTGAACCTGAAGAAATCATAGCTATCAATTCTGGAGATAAAGAATGTTGAGTAATAACATTAAGATGAGGCTGAAGTGTCGTCATATTTCAGATTTCTAACTCACCTCCTCTCACATAATCAAATTCAAAAGCCTGAG
>CAUUID010000010.1:0-31957 GCA_963545225.1 uncultured bacterium | reverse complement strand
GATGAAATATTCAGATTTTTTTTCTTTTTTTGTTGTAGTTATCTACTGTCTTATTCATTACTCCCCTCTCTATGAGGATAGTATATTTATTATGGTGGAAGTTTTACTAATATTGTTATTGCTGACAATAATAAGATTCCTCAGGTTTATAATCTTGAGAAGAATGATAATGACTTATGATTTTAGTTGTAATCTAGAAAAAAATGATAAATAGTTGGTTTATAAAGTAGGTGTTTTATAGATATTGTTTTGCTACCGCAGATAAGGGCGATATATCTCATTACTAGAGGCCCCTTAGGTGTGCTTTGCTTGCTAGATCCTCTAGTGGATAGCTAAGTCTTGTTATCGCGAGATGAACGATAGTAAGTCATAAAAATTTTAGTTATAGTGTGATAAGTTTGATAAATACCTAAATTGTTTTGTTGCTGCTTAATTGCTCTTACTTATGACGAGTGTGTCAGATAGATGTAGCGATGCTTCTATGACTCTTCAGAGTTGTTAGCAATTTTAAGTACTTTATTATATTTATAATAATGATATCGAGGACTAATTTCTTATTCCCTCCTAAAGAATAAATCGCTCTACCTTTATATATGTATATAGATAGGGACTTATAAAGATATATTATATCACAAAAATAAGAAAATGGTGGTCTTTGAATTCAGATTTTTTGATTTTATATAATTGATAAAATAGAGATATGGACTTGAGAAAGTAAGATTTTTGGGACAAGTAAACATGAAAAAGAGAAAAAAAATGTCACATAAAAAAAACTTCATCGTAAACCACAATGCAAGAATGTAGCTAGTAGAAATAAAGAGACCTAGATATCAAGAACATTCTTACTAGAAATGACACAACTTGTCAGAATGGTAAAAAATGTCTTGATTTCAGACTTGATATTCCTACACTCAAGCACAAGTTGTCTATGTGGAGACATAGAAAACAGCTTAAAATCTATCTTGAGAATTTAAAGCTTAGGGTAAGAAGAAACAAGAAAAAGAGGAATCAGAGTTTTTTTATTTTGGTGTATGCCAGTATAGAGAGAAGATGATTACTCTTGGACAAGGAGTATGACTACTTTAAGTAGAGAATTTGAAAGATGCTACAGTACGTTCTTGATGAGGAATATTCCTCACCAAAAAAGCTTTTATATTTAATTTACACAGAGAATGAACGTTAAAAAAATGTTCGCAGGCTTGACTGGAGGGTTAATGCTTGCATCAGTTCTTCCTGTATCAGTACTTGGTGCTGCTTCATACAGTAGTGAACTGGAAGGAGCCTACAATTACGCTTATTCAAAGGGTATTACTACTATGAGCCCTATTGATAATGCTAATATGTACGGTGAACTTACTAGAGGTCAGTTGGCAAAAATGATCGCTAACTGGGCTGAAAAAGAAATGGGTACTAAAGTTGACACAACTGCTGTTTGCTCTTTCTCAGATGCACACACAGCTGAAGGAGACTTGGCTACTTATGTAAAGAAAGCTTGTCAAATGGGATTGATGGGGCAAGGAATTACTTCATTCAGACCAAATGATAAAGTAACAAGAGGTGAATTTGGTACTACTCTTTCTAGAGCAATCTGGGGAACAAAGTACGATGGAGCTACTCCATACTACGCAAATCACCTTCAAGCTCTAAAAGACAAGGGTATTATGACAAAGATCGAAAATCCTAGTCAAATGGAGATTAGAGGATATGTAATGTTGATGCTTCAGAGAACTACTAACGTAGAGAAGGGGGCTAAATGTAATGATCCTGTAACTGTATTGGCTTGTACAATGGGAGCAACTTCTTGTCCTGCTGAATGTCAGAAGACTGTTACTACTGGTGACAATAATCAATTTAGTGGAGTAAGAGCTGGAGATCTTTCTATCGCTTTGAACTCAACTAATGGAACTACTTCTATCCCTAATGATGGAGTAATCAAGGTTGCTGAACTTAATATTAACGCATCTCAAGATATTCAACTTCAATCTTTGAATGTTACTAGACTTGGTCTTAGTCAAAATCAAGGATTAAAGGTATGGATTGAAAAGGATGGTAGAAGAATCACTTCTTCATCTAGCTTCTTCGGAGATTCTAAGGCTAACCTAGTTTTCAACGGAGGATATGTTGTTAAGAAGGGAGAAAAACTTGATCTAGTTATTTCTCTTGATAAGAATAAGGTTCAAGCAGGATCTGAATTGTCATTCAAATTGTCTGACGTAACTTCTTCTGCAATGAATACTACTGTATCTCCTGATACAACTGGTATTTATAGAACTACTAACTATGCAGTAACAAGTCTTAGCTTCTTGTCTATGACTAATGCTGACAGAAGTTATAACATTTCAAAAGATTCTTCTTTCTCATTTGGAGAATTTAAACTTCAAAATGACTCTCCAGCTTCTATGGAAAAGAATGTTCTTATTAAGAATATTACTTTCAAGGTAGAAGGTGCTGATATCAATAACTTGAAGGATTTCAAACTTTTGAGAAATGGTAAAGAATTGAAGACTACTTACCTTGTTAATGGAAGAGATGTAACTCTTACAGTTAACGATCAGTTAGATTCAGGAAAATCTGCTGTATATAAGGTAGTAGCTACTCCTACAAACATTGAAAATGCTGATGGTGATGGATATACATTCGTTATCAGAAGAGCAGAAGATGTTATCGCTGAAGAACTTGGACAGAACTCTGTAGGATATAGAGTTGCTATCAAGGGATGGAATAATGTAGACCTTAAGAAGACTACAATTAAGGGAGGAACTATTACTCTTACTAGAGATGCAAACTTCCCATCAGTAGTTAGTGCAGACTGGGGATACTCAGATGTAACTATCGCTAAGGGTACAATTAAACTTAATCAATCTACTAAGTTTGAAGGAGGACTTGTTCTTACTGGTAAGGCTGGTTCTAATTTGAATGCAGTTAGAAGAGCTTCTCTTGTAATCGGTGGAAGAACTTATCAAGCTACTGAAATCGCTACAGGAGGAATTAAATTTGATTCAGAGATCTATCTAGAGAAGGGATCACACAATATCGAGCTTAAAGTATCTCTTGCATCTTCTGCAGTTGCAGGTGTAAATACATTTGAGATTGAGAATATTGCAAACTCAAGTTTTATTAAGGGAGCTTACCTTAACAGTGATGAAACTGCATTCAGATCAAATCATATGGTAGGAACAGTTAGAGTTGCCAAAGTAAATGTTCAAGCTCAGAAGCTTGGATTCAAGAAGGTTGGACCAGCAGAAAATGTAAAGATCGTACAAGGAAATACTGATGAAAAGGTAATCTTTGCAGGAGAAATTACAAATGCTGGAGATAAGACTCTTGAAATTAGTCAAATCGTTTTAACTGGAGTTGATGCTACTACTGGAATCCCAGCTAATACAAAGCTTGCTGATGTATCACTTCATCTTGCTGATGGATCTACATCTAGTACTGTTGCTATTAACAAAGATGCAACTGCTACTATTGACTCAATTACAACAACTATTGAGCCAGGAAAGTCTGTTAAATTTGAACTCAGAGCTATCAACAATGCTGATATTACTGCTAATAATAAGTATAGATTTGATGTAATGGCTAAGGGAACTCTTGAAGGAAATACTGTAACAACAGCTGTTATTAAGTCTGCTTACGTAGAAGTTTCTTCTCATGCTACTACAACTGTAGTTGGAAACTCAAGTGCAAAGAACTCTATTGTATTGCCTGGTAATTTGACTGAAGTTGCTTCTTTCAATTATAATGTAAAGAATGATACTGTTGATATTGATTCAGTAGTATTGACTGGTGAAGGATTTAGAAATGGAGATGTGGATTATGCTGAAGTTAGATTTGGAGATGTAAACCCTTCAATTGATACTGTTACAACGACTGCTTCAGGTGTTGTTGTTAAATTCGCAAATCTTGTAACATTGCCAGCTAAAAATTACAATGTAAAAGTTGCACTAAACTTCTCTGAAGGTGCTGTAACTGGTGCTGTTAAGAAGTTTACAAGTGTTGGTGTTTATAATGGTACTGATGTTAAGGGAACAGGATCTATTTCTTATGGACACTATGTAGCTAAGGCATTCCCTATCCTTGCCGTTAAAGAGAAGAATACTAATACTGGAAATGAAAGACTTGACCTTAATGTTACTAAGAATACAGATGCTCATAAGGTAGTACTTAATGCAATTAATGCTACTGCAAATGGAACTCCTGTAACATTTAGAAAGGTATCTGGATCTGCAGGAGCATTTACTGGTGTAGAACTTAGTAAAGAGAATGCAGAGGTTGCAAGATCTACAACAGCTAAAACTGCTGTTCAGTCTGTAACATTTACAGTAACTGATGATTACGGACACAGTGTTACTTACACTGGAGTTGATGCTGCTAACATCGCTGATTTTGCTGCATTGGCATTATAGTCTACCTTATAAAGACTAAGATTAAACTCTCACTCTGTGGGAGTTTTTTCTATTATAAAAAAGTCCGATTTTGGACAAAATAAAAAAGCTATATGAATCAAATCATATAGCTTTCTACTACCACACAATTCATCAGAAGTTGTGTACAGAACTGATTGTTCGCTCAGCTCAAGACAGAGATTTATTAGGCGCCCATGGGATTCGAACCCATGAACCGAGGTTTTGCAGACCTGTACAATAGACCACTCTGTCAGGGCGCCATCTTTCTCATATCTAGCAAAGAGTATAGTGTTTGGATGCGAGAAATCAAGTGATTTTTGATCTTAGGATTTTTTTAGTGAAATTCACTTGAAATTTTGAGGAAAACTAATATAATAACACTCGCTATCTTGATCGGAATCCGGGTTTCAGATATGGGAGTGTAGCTTAGTTGGTAGAGCAGATCCCTCTTAAGGATAAGGTCGTGGGTTCGAATCCCACCCCTCCCATACTTTGTACTCAAAATAGCAAATATACTAAAACATCTTTTTGAAAAGATGTTTTTTTGTTATATAAAAATACAAGAGTGTTTTATCATTCCCTTAAATGAATAATTGGAGAGACATTTGAATGCGTTGAATATGCTGATGTTTATCTGCTTTTTGCCTGATTTTCTCTTGCTTTCCTCTTTTAAAACTTTACTCTTAAAATACTTATCTCAATAACTTTTTATATGAAAAAGAAAGATAAAACTCAGATCAATATTGCACGAGCTGGAGGGGGAACCTGAGGACATGTTTTCCCTATTCAGAGCCTGATCCAGTATGCAGAATCATTGCAGAAATATCAGTTAAAGATTCATTATCACTACCGATTTGGTACCCAGAAGAGTCTAGAAAAACAGGTTTCAACTACGCTTTCTGAAAAAATAAAAAATCTGACATTCATTCCTCTCTTTTCTGGAAAGCGAAGAAGAGAAAAGACAGTATCCTCGCTGATGAAAAATATTCTTGATATGTTCAGATTTTTAATTTGAATTTTCCAAGCGATCTATTATCTGAGGAGATATCATATAGATATTGTCTTTTGTAAGGGGGGATATGTTGCGCTTCCAGTTGTCTTAGCCGCTAAACTCTTGGGAAAAACGATTTATGTCCATGAGTCTGATACTCGCCCATGACTAGTAAATCGTATTGCTTCAAAGTTTGCAAAATACATATATACAGGATTTTCTAAGGTATTACCTTGAGCAAAAGTAGTTTGACAGCTGTTGTCTGATGAGCTGGTAGTTAACACGGATTGACTAGAAAAATCCTCACAAACAAATATTCTCCTGATGGGATGATCGCAGTGAGCGATGACGCTTTATACCACTATTTTAGAGCTATTACCAGCATTAGAATCAGAAAACTTCCATTTCACAGTAATTCTAGGAAAATTAAATACTCAGCTAAAGTCTGACTTTGAAGCTTTCTCTAATGTAGAAGTGAGGGAATTTTGTTCGCAAAAGGAGCTTTGAGCACTTTATATGCGCTCTGATATTGCAATAACAAGAGCTGGGACAACATCGCTAGCTGAGCAGGATCTCTTTGATTTGAAACTGATTATGGTGCCTATTCCTCGAACTCATGACCAATTTGCTAATGCAAAACGATATGTTGAGCAGAGGAACGGGATATTGCTTGATCAAGACTCCCCTGAGTTTAAAGCTAATTTGCTTGTTGAGCTTTTGAAACTCAAAAATTTTAAAAAAACTATAACGCAAAAAGATATTAAAACAGCAATTTCAGAGCCGAAAAATCAAATCTTATCTGATATGCTTGACTAAAATAAAAAGAGAAAAATCTGATTTTTATCTCATAGTAAAAAACAAATGAAAATAGTACTTGTTGGGGCTGGAGGAAGTGGAATCTCAAATCTTGCCTATATTCTGCAGGAACTCTGATATGATAATCTCTTGGCGATTGATGGATTTGAAAGCCAGATCACGCAAGCTCTTGAGAAGAATGGTATTAAAACCTTGATTGGACATTGACAGTATCAAATAAAGCCGGATGATATTGTTATTTATTCTGAGGCAGTGGTTAATTCTCCAGAGGTGCAGTCAGCATTCCAGCTGAAATTAACACACCAGCAACCTCTCAAAATCCGAAACTATTTTCAGTTTCTTGGTGAGATGAGTAAATATTTCCGCACTGTTGGTTTTTCTGGAACTAATGGAAAGTCAAGCTCTTCAGCGCTTGCTATCACGACTGCAAAAAAGCTGATTCCTCAGCTTGGAATAGGGATAGTCTGAGCCCTTATTCCAGATTTTGACTCAAAAAGCTATTATCTCAATCAAGAAAAAAAATCTGAATTTAGACTCCTTTTTGACGCAATTTTTACTGGAAGACAAGTTCCCTATCATCTTATCAAGCAACGATATTTCTTCCTTGAAGCGTGTGAATACAAAAGACATTTTCTAAATCTTGATCTAGAAAAACTCGCTATCACAAATATTGAGCTTGATCATACTGATTATTATCAAGATTTAGAGGATTATACTTCAGCCTATTTACAAATGATAGACAAAACTTCTGATGAGGTTTTTGTCCTTAAAAATCTTGAACAAGAAGCTATTCTCTCAAATCCAAAAACTAAGATTCTACCAGTTAAAGAGCGAAAATTAAAGTATATTCGATGAGAACATACCAATCAAAATGCTTCACTTGTTGCTGGAGTTTTGCAGAGTATTGATCCTAGGCTCTCTGATGAGCAGATTTTAGAAGCTATGTATGAGTTTAAGGGCATCTGGAGAAGAATGGAGTTCCTTACTACCCTCCCAACTTGAGCAAAACTCTATACAGATTATGGACATATTGCATCATCTCTAAGTGTTGGTTATAATATGTTGCATCAAAAATATCCAGAAAAGAAGATTATCGCACTTTTTCAACCTCATCAGATGCACAGAGTGCTTGTTGGATGGGATGATTTTTATCCAGCCTTGGCACAGTTTGATCAGAGAGCGATTTATCAAATTTATGCTGCGAGAGAAAATATTCAAGATTTTGCTCAAGAACCACTTTTTCAACAGCATCATTTTACTTCAGTAGATGAACTCGGAAAGTATTTTGCAAAAGAGCATAATGCTGAGTATTTGCAGAATTTTGATCAGGTGATGACATTTCTTGAGAAGACATCCTCTGATGATATTCTCGTAGTATTTACAGCTTGAGATCTTGACTTTCTGCTCAGAAAAAAGCTCTGACTACTTAAATAAAAAAGCTGAAATCTTTGTCTATAGAGATTTTGACAGAATAACTTTGTAGAAAATTAAAAAAGCCTGAAATGAATTCAGACTTTTTCTTTTAATTTTTCCCTTATTTAAACATAAGTTCTTTAGGTAATTGCTTGCTAAATTCATCCCAATTCCCTTTGTTTTCAAAGCTATTAAAGAAGGTAATCCAATTTTTGAGTGTTGTCAATTGTCCAATCTTTGCAGGAGGGAGATGATAATTCTCAAGCCCTTTCTTTACTTCATCAATCATGTTCAAAAGCTGGCTTGGTTCGTTTCATGCTGTGGTCTTAATTTCATATGCTTGAGCAATAGATCCGATCCTAGAAGCAATAAGCCTATACGCATTTGAAATTTTTCCATTGTCTCCTGAGAGTTTGGCTTCATAGAGAGCTTTCATATCAGAGAGTAAGAAACCCTTATTCAATGCAGCAGTGATCTGACTGAGCTGTGCTTCAGTTGGTACTTTTTTCTGATCAGTTTGGTATTCAATTTCTTGACTAATTTTGGTCGCTTCTTCCTGGGTTAATATTGGTGTCACTGCAATTGTTGAGTCTCCAGTAATAAGTTCAGAAACCTGACTAATAAACTCTTGTACATTAGGCAAAGTATTACCTGTAGAGAGAATGCTCGTATGAGTAATGTTTTCTTCCTTAGTTAGTAAGTTTCCAAGTACCTTAATGTCCTCAATCTTGCTAATGTCATTCTCTTGCATAGTTAATACCTTTGACTTTTCAAGCTTAGTGATAGGAGTATCTGCTTTGTTTGGAGTCTTAGCCTTAACAAGAAGTGCTGCTCCTGTATTCTTGATTTGTGTCTTCTTGTTTTCTTTTGAGAGTTCAAAGGTTGTTTTTTGATGTTGTTGTGTCTGGATGGTCATTTCATCAGTTTCAACTTCAAGGACTGAGCTTTCCTCATTTGCTTCAATCTTTAAGAAATTTCAGTTAATAAGTTTCAAAAGATATCCTCATTCAGCTTTTTGTGAAAGTCTAAACTGAGCAGGACCCTGAACCTCAATTTGAGTTTTTTCATTTATGTCAAAAATAATCTTAGCGTTTTCTTTCAATGTAATCAGATCTCCATCAAAAAGTTTTGAGTTCTTAAACTGTTTTCCTTCTTTTTCAATAATATAATCACCATTTACCTCAAGGATAGATGCAATCTGATCAGCATTTGTAGTGTTAAAAAAAGGATTCCTTTCTATAAAAAAGGCTCTATAGTTTTGGATGTATGGATTGTCCCAAAAGTATGATCCAAAAAAACCGATGATCAGTACCAGAGTGATACAACTATAGACAAGTTTTTTACTGAAAAAAATATGAGTCCTCTTGAGAGATTTTTCTGCTAAAGCTCTCTGCTCAGATATTCTCTGGTAGAGGGAAAATTTCTCATGGTCTCTGAGTCTATTTTCTGATAACTGATTAAAATATTCCTGCAATTTCATCGTGTCAAAATGTGTCCAAAAATAGTAAATACAGCCAAAGCCTGTCTATTTGTCCATTATCTTTAGTCCCTCAATACTCTCAAAATAAATAAACCTTGACTAGAAATTTCTGAGTTTTGAGGTGGTATTTTCTCTACACTTAATACTACGAATTATTTTGACATTTGTGACAAAATCTTCCTAATATTTTTTGGTTGACTTTTACAAGTATTTTGCTACACTTTTTGCTATATTCGCGAGTTGCGAGATTATTTTTCTTAACAATCTGAAAGTATGCAAGCAAAAAATGGGTTTAAAAATCTGATTATCCTCTTGATGGCTCCAATTCTTGCCCTTGGTCTCTTTTATCTGACGCATGATTTATCTGGCCTTACAGCAAGTGTGCTTGATGTCCTAGAGCTTAAAGCTATTGAAAAAAATTGACGAGGGGTAGCATATAAAACACAAAATCAGACTTTTGAGCTTTTTGGTTCTGAAGTTGCAAAAAAAGGAGAAATGCTGACTTTTCAAATTTTTTATAATCCGGACTCTATCAAATTACAGCTTGATCAGTTATTCCCATCAACAGCAAAGATAGACGCCTCTGAGCCTTGAAAACTTATTGTTAATCTCGTAGTTCCTACTAATGCCCCACTTGAGAGAGAATGGTTTTCGGTGCCATTCTCAGGAGAAGAGGAAAAAGATATTCTTCTTGGATCTGCAACACTAAGGTCAGGAGAAGTGCTGACTCCTCTATCGATTTGAAATCTGAATATCCCAGTTAATGATGATGTTTTACCTTAATAGCTCCCAAACATAGCAATGAAAAAAAGTCTTTTGCTCCTTTTATGAGGAATGATATTCTCGGCTCAGGTTTTCGCAAGTGGCGATCCTGATTCTTTCCAGATTGAAGTCAATCCACCTACTTTTGCTGTAAATCAGTCTGTAGATATCACTATCAAAGCAATTAAAAATAATCAAGTTATGAAAAACTATGTAGGACAAGGATTTCTAGAAATTAATGGAGTTGCGGATGGGAAAGAGATAAATTTCAAGGACTATACTGTGCCAAGTGATGGAATTATTGAAATGTCTGCATCTGATCAAGGAGTAAAAACATTTTCAAAGGGATTGAGACTTAATAAACCAGGAAACTTTACTGTGAATATGTCGATACTAAATGATACAGTATCTGGATCAACAACAATTATTGTAAATTGAGCTTCAAAAACTGATCAAAAGGGGATCACTATTATGGAACCAGCTGCTGGTACTAAAAACAATAAAAGTGTTTTAGATATCTTAGCATCCGCTCCAGAGCTTCCAAATGCGCGTATGCAAATCCTTCTTAATGATCTTGTGATAAAAGAATGAACAAGCGATGCAAACGGGATGCTGACTGATAGTATTCCTGGTCTTAAAGTCTGAACAAATTATGTGCAAGTAAAAGCAATTTCTGTAGCTGGTGAGGTGGTTGGACTCTCAGATAAGGTCATTTTTACCTATGAGCCACAGAGTACTGATCTTTTTAAGGGTATCTCTGCGACGCCAAATCAGAATTTAAAGCTTTGAGATAAAGTGAGGTTTGAGGTGATGACTGATGATAATGTTAGTTCAGCAAAGCTGCTATTTTCAGGAGGGCAGGAATATCCTTTAGATAAAGAAAAAAGCTGACTTTTCGTGAAAGAGGTTAGTCTCCTACAGACTGGTGATATTCTTGTATCTGCAAATTTCTCTTCTCCAAGTATCAATAAAGACTATGATCAAATTCTAACACTTAATGTCAAAGATAATCTGAAGATTTGAGAGGTAAAAATTATGACTCATCCAGATTTCCCAGGCGCTTTACAGTTGAGCTGGGAAACGCTCGGTTGAACAAGTGAAAAATATGGTATTAAATACGGTATTGCAGCAGATGCGCTCTCAGGACTGGTTCTGACAACCTGAGATTCTGCAATCCTCTCAGGATTTACCTATGGAAAGGAGTATTTTTTTCAGATCCTAGCCGTAACAAATGACAATATTCCAGAGGGGCTTGCTTCTGAGGTGATTTCGTTTGTAATGCCAGTTGCTACGTGAACTGAACCAAAAAAAGAGGCGCTTTCAGGTTCTCTTTTGGTAGAGGATCAGACGGGAGCTGTTAGCGAGCCAGAAATGCCAGCAGCACCTAAACTTCCTACCTGCATTATTAAAAATATTAAGGTAACAACTGAGAAAATCTGAAATAAATACTATTTGGTGCGAAAACCATGAGAGAATATTCAAAAGTACCGTATCTATAGATCAGATTTTGCAGATATGAGTGATAAGACCTTTCTTTGAGAAACTGAAATTCCAAGGTTTGAGTACCCCTTTGATAAAACAGTAGAAGAAGATATTTATGCTTATTATACTGTTGAGGCCATTTGTACTGATGGAGAAAAGGTTGAGCTCACACATGCAAAAAAGGTTCAGGTAGGACCTTTAGAGGATATGCTATTGATTCTCGCAGCTACAGCTTTGCTTTACTTAATCTATAGAGTGTATACCTACAGAACTTACTAATCCCTCTTTTAATTAGCTTGATGCTAGTATGAAACTTAACAAAAAATATCAGCCAAATCATCTCACACAGCTAGGAAAAAATAATAAAAAAGACTGAATATATCCAATTTTTTTGCCATTAGTAACAAAGTTCTCAGATGAAGAACAAAAAAGTTTCTATTACCAAGAGCTGATGGCGAGAAATTTGCTCCAATTTACGGGGAAAAATTATCAGCCATTGATTATCAAGAATCTGCATAATCTTGATTTTTCCATGGCTCTCGAGGGGAAGGAGAAGCTTCCCTTTTTTGCTCAATATGAGAGGCTCCAGCGCCTTTGACAAAAAAATCAAAAGAAAACAGAACAATATCTTAAAAAACTATTTTTTGATGCTAATCTTGATCAGCTAACTTTTGGTAGAGAATATATAAGAGGTGTAAATTCAGTATTTTCTCTCCTTTGAGAAAAAAAATTCCTGAAAAAAAGTCCTCAGCTTGTCTATCGAGATATTTCAAATCAAAGTATTGTAAATACTGATGATATTGAGCGAAGAACTGAACCACAAGTGGTGCTAGAAATTAAATGTTTTGTTGAGACCAAAAACGAGGTATTAACACTTATCGTAGATGATATTATGAGCTTTTTTTCTGATGTTGGAGTGATTGTCCATTCAAATGATAAAAGATATAAAAAACATATTGGGAAAAAAATTATTCTTCCGATGATCAATAAACCGATACCTATCTTTGGAGAATCAACAATTGATACCGTAACTGATAATTGAATTTTTAGAATCAATCCACTATTGAGTCCGGTCCATCTTATCAAGGCTCAGGAATATAAACTTCCAATTGATGAGAACTTTGTAGATGAATCAGGGCATTTTGTGCAAAATGTGGCAACATTTGCTGGGCAGTCGCTCTTTGATTTTACAGAAAATATTATTGAAACTTTAGATACCATAGGAAATCTCGCTTCAAAATCTGAGAAACTTCAGCAAGTGCCTTATTCTAAAATAACAGGTCAAAGACTGATAAAGAAGGTTGTTTCTTTGTGGATTCTTGATTATGGTTTAGAATATGAGAAATTTATTGATTGGGTGCATAATAATGCTCCTAAGTTAGAGCCACTTGTGCTTTCTTCTGGGCAAAAGGTACTACCAATTGAGGCAAAAGATCACTTTTGATGGCATTTAGCAGGAGATCTATTAACAGAGAAAATTTCTTTTGCAAGGCCAGATTTCCTTGGTAGCTATGAAAATGCTTATGAATATCTTTTAGTGGCTTTGATACTAAATCATTGGATTGCTTCAGATTTTTCTGTCTCTGATTTGATAGATACGCTTTATCTTCTGCCAGTAGAGATAAGAGAGTATCTGATCGATATTGAGTCAGAATCGTTAAAAAAACAAGTAGAAAGTCTGCTTGAGCATACGCTGAATACTGAACCAGAAATCGCTATAGAAAACTGGATATCAGAGCTAAAAAAACTTCAGCGAGTGGAATATGACGTAAAAACAGAAAAAGCTAAAATTCTGATTTCAAAAACTCCCTTTTCTGGTCGAGATACCAAATGAACTATTGACGAGCAGTTTTTAAGATCAGCTATCCTCGCCATTCTCTGCAAAGAAAAATCTGAGTCACTTGTTCTTTTTTCACCCTATGCTGAGAACTTTACAAAAACATTTCTGTTTTTGAGCTATGTATTTGAGCAAGAAGCTAAGCCTATTGTTATTAGCGAAATTCAGGCTTTGCGTTACCAATATCCAATTCCAGAAAAGGCAGAATTGTTTGCTAAAGAGTATGGACAGGATGCTCTAAGATTAGCAATTGCTCAGCAGCAGAAGGTTGAGGAGACAGCCTTGCAGCTGAATTTTGAATATCTCAATCATCTTCGAAATCTCTTTAGGCTTCTATATGAAAAAGAAGCGTTCCATATTGAAGAAATCTCTCAACTCGAACCAATAGAATTGTGGATATATTCTGAGCGAGAGGAACTTTTAGAAGAATATTATCGCTATCAGTCTTCAGGAGTAGGACTAGAGAATTTAATCCAAAAGATTCAAGCCTTTAGCAAAGGACAGTTCTCACGATATCTAGAATTTGTCAAAAAACAAAAAAAATCTGAAGCGTATTGAGTAGCAGGACAGATCTTCGTGCAAATTTTGCAGGTTTTGATGCCGTATGTACCAGAATTTGTTGCTCAGATTGAAGGTATCCTGACAGAGCAGCTTCCAAAGCATCTTCAGAAAAGTTTGCATCAATGAAAAAAGGACTATAAGCTTCATCTTCTTTTTGATATTATCAAGTGAATCACGCAACAAAAGGCTCTCATCAAGTTAAAAAAACATCAGCCAATTCATCTTGCAGTCAAAGCAAATCAAGATATCTTAAAGCTTATAGAACAGCATCAGGAAGTTTTTCACACCCTTTTTAAGGTGGATGATATCCAGATGGTAGAACTAAATGCACATCTTCCGTCAGGTTTTTCTTGCTTTTCTATATTAGAGATTGAAATCTGAATCAAATCAAGCGAAGAGCAGGTGATCGGAGATGATTTACTGATATTGGAGAAACTTTATAAATCTAAAATACAACAGGCAGAATATCTTAGATCTACATTGATGATGCTCTCAACGAATCCACTCATCGCGCAGGAAAAAGTGAAAGAAAAGCAAAAAGAACTTGAACTTCTCAAGGATGAAATTGATAGTCTTGACATTAAGATAAAAAAAATTAAAATGCAGAGAAGGGCATAGTGCCAATTTTAGTAATGTTTTGTGTGCAGATAGGTATGAGTGATAAATCAAAAAACATCTTAAAGTATACGATGATATTTTTCCTATGTTTTTTTTGAGTGTTTGGTCTAGTATTATTTCTAAATTCTAAGGCAGAGCAACCACAAGAAAAAACTGAATTTACCATCCAAACAACAACAATTGATCAGATCGATTCTTCTATTAGCCTCGAAAAGCCAGGGACAATTCTCTCTAGTCAAGATATTACCGTAGCTGCCCAAGCAAATGGTAAAGTAAGCCGTATTGCTTTTAAGGAGGGGAACCAGGTAAAAGGTTGAGATCAGATTGTATATCTGTCTGATACGGTTGCTAGTTATGAACTTCAGGTGCAAAGAGCGAAAAATAATCTTGATAGAGCGCTCCTTACTAGAGAGCAAACCGAAAATAGCCTTAAACAGCAACTTGATCAAGCTGAAAATAGCTATAAGACAGCATTGCAATCTTTTGAGGCAGCTCAAGTAAGTGCAGAAAATGCCGTTAAGCAGGCGAATATGGGAGTGACTTCAGCTGATGATCAAATTTCTGCATTAAGAAAACAGTTTCAACCTCAAAAGCTTGCTCTTCTTTCGCTGTTAAATTCAGTAATTGAATCAAGTGATAAGTGGCTCTGAGTGACGACGTATTATGACAATTTGAAAACAGGTTTTGAAATCTATATCTGAGCAAAAGATCAAAACCAAAAAAATCAGACAGAACAAGCTCTGAGAGATCTTTATACTCTTAAGGAATCAATTACAAAACTTCCTTCTTCACCACAAACTGATGCTGAGTTAAAAGACTCAGTGCATCAGATTGACGCTGCATATACCCAGATTGAAGACTTTGCAGGAATGATGATTCAGTTGATGAGAAATTCTATTTCATCAGCAGGAACACTTGAACAAGCTACAATTGATGCGACAATCAGAAATTTTGAATCAATTCAAGCTGGACAAGCACTCATAGGTTCTAAAGCGGGTTTCATTTCTTATCTTAATCAAGTAGATGCTCAGCTTTCAGGGTCTGGAACTTTGGCTCAAGACAGTGCAAAAATCACTTATGAAGATGCTCTAGCCAGAAGTAAGAATACTCTCTTTACAAGTGAAATTGCGGTCAAAAATGCGAAGATAAACTATGAAACACTCCTAGCAAATAATCCCGTTCAGTTAAGGCTTCTAGATAATGCAATCGTTGATGCGAAAATCGCCTATGAATCAGCACTTACACAGTACAATAAACTTGTTGTGAGGACCCCAGTTTCAGGGATTATTGGTGAGATTCTAGTTTCAGAGGGACAAGATGTTGCAGCAGGAAATCCAGTTTTTAAAGTCTCAGGACTCAAAAAACATCAGATCGAGGTTCATGTGACTGCAAATGAGTATAAATATCTTCAACAAGATAAACCGGTTTCAGTAACCTACCAGGGACAAAGTCTAACTGGAGCGATTAGTGCAATTAGTACAGTTGCAGACAAGACAAACCTCTTTAAGGTAACGATTGAACTGGATTCAGATCTGGAACTTGTTGGGGATGTTGCAAAAGTTAATTTCCCTATTCTCTTTACTCCTCATACCCTGCTTCCTCTAGAAAGGGTGAAAATTCTAGAAGATAATCTTGCTGCAGTGCCAGTGATGAGTGGAGGTACTCTTACAGAGAAGCTTGTAAAAATTAAAACAATATGGGGAAATTTCATTGAACTGGAAGAACCATTCCCAGCTGATCAAACTATCGTTACAACTGATATGAGTTCCTTTGATGAAAATAAGTACGTGATCAAATAGGTAAAAAGGCTCAAAAATCAGAATTTTATTCTCGTTTATTATTCATTATGGCTAAAGAACAAAAAAAAGCTACAGGAAGTAAAACAATGCTTTTAGGAGCTAGTGGAATAGTACTGCTCGCTCTGATTTTTACAGTGATTGCTCTATGGAATCCCAATAGCAAGGCACCAGTTTCTGAGCAACTACTTCCTGAAAATCAGACATGAAGCCAAACAGCTTTATCTGATCAAATCAGTACTTGAGATGACTCATTAAATGTCTCAGGTCAGAATTCTTTATCTCTTAGTACATGAAATACTATGACAGCAGAACAAGCAATTAAAGACTACCTCGCTTCGGCAAATCAAAATATTCAATCGGAAACTGTAAAAAGTGGTGATACAATTACTGTAGACTATATTGGAAGACTCAATGACAGTGAGGTATTTGATACGAGTGTTGAGTCTGTAGCTCAGGCAAGCGGAAAATATAATCCAAATAGAAACTACTCAGAAGGACTTTCTTTCAAGGTCGGAGCTGGTCAAATGATTGCTGGGTTCGACGCAGGAGTTGTTGGTATGAAGGTTGGAGAGACAAAGACCGTTAAAATCCCAGCTGCACAAGCTTATGGTGAGAGAAGTGAGGAAAATATTGTTCGTTTCCCAATTAAAGATCTTGGAGAAGATGCTAAAGATGCAAAGGTTGGAATGCAGGTATATCTTGGAGGAAGATTCCCAGCTGTGATTACTGAAATCACTGATACTGAAATCGTTTTTGATGCGAACCATGAACTCGCAGGAAAGGATTTAATTTTTGATATCACAATCAAAAATATCGCTCCAGCTACAAAATAGTGTAAAAAAGATCAAAAATCTGATTTTTTATCTTTAATGCTTTGATAATTATGAAGCTTTCCATTTATAATGGTGAATTTTACCAAAGAAGCAAGCGATGGTATCTTGCTTTTTGATTGACAGTCCTTGGAATTGTTGTGCTTTCTATTGTCTACGATAATATTTTTGGTGCGGTGCTTGTGCTTGTGTTTGTATGAGGGTATCTCTATATTCAGACCAAGATTGGGATCGAGACGAGTATGGAAATCAAAGATGAGGGTATCCAGGTCCTAGATAGACTATTTCTTTATGGAGAGCTTCAAGGATTTGTCTTAGAAATGGAGAAAAAAAGCTGAAAATTGATAAATATCGTCCTTGTAAAAACAAAGGGAGCAGAAGCTTTTACCCTTAGAGCAACTTCTCAGGAATTAAAATCTTTTTGTCTTGTTCTTCAAGAAAGAATTCCTCAGCTTCAAAGTTATCAAGTTTGACTTCTAGATAATCTCTTTAGAAAGTTGAAAATCTAAAAAAACAGACCATTGGTCTGTTTTTTCTATTGAGTCTGTTTGATGTATTTTATCATCTTTAAGTTTTTACGAGCTGGTCATCGCGAGGCGGAGCCGTGGCGATCTCAATATTCAAACTACCCTCTATACAATCTCCAAAAATTATCTTCAACCTGCGCCCAAAGTTGCTCTTCACTTATTCCTAAGGTCTCGGCAGCAAATTTCCCAACAATACTTACCTTTGCAGGACTATTGATCTGTCCACGAAAACCCTGTGGAGAGAGATAAGGAGCATCAGTTTCAAGGAGGATCTGACTAAAATTAGTTTCTCTCAGGCTTGCTCTAATTTCCTCAGCCTTTGGATAGCTGATATTACCTGTAAAACCAATAAAAAGCTGATTAAATTCAGATTTTAAAACTTTGATTTCATCTGGTCAATATCCCCAGCAATGAAAATAAATCACAAGATCCTTAAACCCTCTCAAAATCTCTAGTGTCTCAGAAAAAGCATCTCTAGAGTGAATTACTATCGGTAAGTTAAACTCTCTTGCTAGCTCGCATTGTGCTCTAAAGAAATCTCTTTGAAGCTCAAGAAAACTCGCTCCTTCTGGATAGTGAAGGTCAATTCAGCATTCTCAAATAGCTACAATCGAATCTCTATTCGCCTCAATTTGTTGTTTGATCAGGGTGATTTCTTCCTCAACATTTCCAATTGCATTCCCAACATCACAAGGATGAATACCAAGACTCGCTTTTATCCAGAGGTCTGGAAAGGATGTTCTGCTTTCATCTGAGATAGTTAAACCATTAGTATTATATTGACGATTTGCTCAAATATTTACGAGTCCATGTCCTCCTATTCCAGCAAATGCTTCCAAATGCTCTTTTCGATTAGGGAAAAGATCTTCTTGATTGAGGTGGGTATGAGCATCAAAAATACGCATTATTAGTACCGCAAAAAAATAAAAAAACCAGATTTTTTTCATGATTATGCAATATCCCACTATACTCAATTAAAGAAAAAAAACAACCCAACTTCACATATTTAGGCTGTCTTTATTATAAATCGCCATTATTCACTGCAATCAGATTCACATATTAAAAGAGATTCGCAAGAAAAATTTGCAAAAATAGAGAAAATCTATATTATTCCACCTATTTATCTTGAGAGTGATGAGTGCTTTTAGTTATATATTGAGAAATATGTTAAGAGGTTTTTTTAAGAAATATATGAGAATTCCTGGCTTCTGATTATTATGCCTGTGGCTATCTTTATTCGGGCAAGTAGAGGCCAGTGGAACTGGAGAAGTTACCTACTATACCACAGAATGTTTCCCTGTATATGTTGGATGTACAGATAAAATTACTTTTGTTGTGAATACTTCAGGGGGAGATATTAATTGGGATGAGACAGAGGCTCTTGAACAGAGAACTTTATGAGATACGGGATATGCTTCATATTATTTATCGGGGAATGAAAAAAGGGAGGTTCAACTTTCTTGAGAAAAGCTTATATTCCTCGAAGCTTATGGACTATTCTTTACTAAGGAGGATTCAATCTATAGGAATGCATTTAGGCAGCCTTGGCAAACTAATACCTGAGATATTATTTATAATGTTGATAATGTGTTAAAGGGAACTTGGGGCATTTCTCCAGTTATCGAAAAATATCTCCCTGTGAAAAATGAACAGAATGAGTTGATTGGTTATATTTTACGTACGATTAGCGATCCTCTTACAGGGTTTAATGATCTCTATGCCCCATTGTATAAAACAACTTCTTTCTTTACAACAAATGGAACTAGACTAAAGACCGTTCTTTCTGGAGAAAATACCCTTAGATTTACTGGAACAAAGGAAATCTTGACTCAGCAACTTCCATCAATAATAAATCTAGAAGATAAGAGTCTAGTTCAAGCTTTTCTCACAACAGGGACGCTTGCAGGTTCTCAGCTCCACACACTTGAGGGAGAAAAAATACTCTTCTTTGATCTAGGGACTGGAACACTGGTATTAATGTCTGGCTCTTCAATTTTTCAGTGAGCTTTTACTGGAGGAATTGCAGGAACGCCTAGCTACGATTCAAGTACCCTCAAGCCTACCTGAATACCTCTCGGTTCAGTCGTGGCTTACAATGAGGTTAGAAAAAACTGAAATCTCGTAGGGTATGCCCTAAAAAACCAGTCAAATCAACGATTTTACGCAGCGAAGAGAGTTGTGTATACTGTTTCTGGATGAGGATCTGCTTGGATTGTTGCTCAGCCAGTAACAAATACTTCTACAGGAGATAAACAAGAGGAGAAAAAAGAAGAAAAGAAATCAGAAGAAACTCAGGAAAAACTCCCAGAGCAGACGAAAAAAGTTGATTCGTGAGAGGTAGATATCCCAAACTGTTCAATTCAGAATTCTCAATTCACTTCTGAGCAGAATGATGCTTATCTTTGGGCTTGCCAACACAATATTACAACGATGAGGACAATCCAGGAGGCGAGGCTAGATCAACCACTAACTAGAGCAGAACTTGCAAAAATAATGTCTGTGTATGCCATGAAGGAATATCATCTCAAGCCTCTCATAACAGGAGCTGCAAATTATAAAGATGTGAATACTGATCTTGGAGATTTGGCAGATTATATTCAGATTGCCTACCAGCTCCAGATTATGGGAATCAATGCTGATGGAACGCCGATTCAAGCTTTTGAGCCACATAAATTAGTGTCTAGAGCAGAATTCGCAACTGTTCTTTCTAGAGTGATCTGGGGAAATAAACATAATATTTCTGGAGATGATCGATATTCTGGACATCTTCAGGCACTCAAGAAATATAGAGTCATTACGTCTGATGTCCCAACTAATTGGTGGGAACTGAGGGGACGAGCAGTTCTTATGCTACATAGAACTATTAAACCCTCTGTTGAAATAAAAAACTAGTTAAAAAATAAAGAAATCTGACCTCTTGAGTCAGGTTTTTCTTTTCTTTTTTGAGAAGATTTTACTTCAATTCCTCTCTAAAAAAACAAAAAAGCATAAAAAAGAGAAAAAATCATTGCAATTTGTTGGCAAATCACTATAAGTTATCTCCAGTTAGTGTTTTACTTATCTAAAAGTACTTGTTAAAATGCCAAGGAGAACAATTAAAAACAGAAACATTGAGGTGATTTTGCTTCAGGATGACAAGCATCTCGGTGAAAAATATGAAATTGTAGCTGTAAAGCCAATTTTTGCTAGAAATGTACTTTTGCCTCAAAATATTGCTGTTCTTGCAGACAAGGCAAATAAGAACAAGTATGAACAAAAGATGCAGGCTGCAGTAGTAGCTAGAGCAAAAAAGGCAGCAGGTCTTGATGATCTTTTTGCTAAGATGGCAGAAAATGGAGGAGTAACTATTACTAGAAAGGTAAATAAAGATAATGTTCTTTATGCAAAGGTTCACGAATCTGATGTTGTTGAAGCAATTAAGGAAGCATATGGAGTAGATGTAGATTCTCACCTCTTCAAGCTAAAAAAGAAGATCAATGAAGCAGGAACTTTCGTAGTGCCATTTATGTATAAGGACATGAAAAAAGAGGTAACAGTTATTGTTAAGCCTGAACATGTAGAAAAGGTACAAGAGGGTAAATCTGAAGAAGCTCCAGTTGCTACAGTTGAAAAGACAAAAGAAGAGCTTAAGGCTGAAAGAGAAGCAAAAAAAGCAGCAGAAAAGGCTGAAAAGATCGCAAAGCTCAAGGAAAAGTATAAATAATCTATGCTTTAATATAAAGAAAGCTTCATCAAGAATTGATGAGGCTTTTTTCTAAAATCTCATCTTGAAAAATGTCGTAAAATCCATATTAACAAAGCAATCTAATCTCTTTATATTCTACAAATGATAATGTTAAAAAAGAATCTTTTCTTCCTAGTAATATTTTATTTATTTGTGCTTCAGGTTGCACTTATCGGTTTACTCTTTAGTGTTCCTCAGTTTTATACTCTTGCGGGAGTAAATCTTGGGGCATTAGTTGTCCTTTTAGGTCTTCATAGCTTTTTCTCAAAGAAAAAAGATGAAGAAATCTGAGATAAACCATTTGTCAGAGAAGTAAGCTACACTGAAAAAGAGGAAGCTAAAGACGAGGAAAAAGTCTCAGAATCAAATATTGAAAACATCAAGATTAAAATCAATAGAACAAGAACTAAGCCGGTCGCAAAAGGTTCTGCTCTCTATCGTTTTCTAGCATTCCTATTTGCTCTTGTTGGTTTTTGAGGAATTCTCTTTATTCTGTGGGATATTGTAGACTTCGGTGCGATGATTCTCTGAGCCTTCTGTATGATCATTTTTCTCCTTGTTGCTTTCAAAGGAGCTAATCTCCGAAATAAATCATTTTTCGCCTCAGTATATGTTTTGATCTTTTTATGCCTAGGAATCCTTGGGGTATGGGGGCTCTTTACGCCAGATTCAGTGACTTTGAGAGAAGATATAAAAGATTCAATAACTACTTTCATCGCTGGATTAAAATGAAATGTTCCTGAGAAAAAAACAGAAGAAACTGATCAGAATTCTCTTTCTGGCTATGTATTTGAAGGGACAGGAAATGTTACTAATATAGTCCTTTCAGGAAAGGAATCTTCAGAAAGCTCGACTGGAGATATCCCAACAACACCTGTTGTCTTAACAGGAACTCAGACCTCAGCAGCTCAATCTGGAACAACTACTCAGACAACGATCCAAACTGGAACCTCAGTTCAGACAACAACAGGCGTACAAAATACTGTTCCAGCTGTAGATAACCAAAACTCAGCAAAAACTTCTAGTGATGAGACTGCTGAAGTAACTATGATAGAGGCTATTAAACACCTTATCGTTGCAAATGCAATTCCACTTTCTACCTCAAAAAGCGTAAACTTTACTCATGTGGCAAAGACAAGTAAAGATTATCCTTACATGAAAACTGCGCTAGAAAAAAAGATGATCTGATCAACTACAAATCCTTATACCGTGCTCAGTTGTGATGTGTATATTGTAATGAGAGGACTTGCTGAGGGGCGATCTGTTGTAAAGGGGGATGATGTAAAATGAAATTATCGAAAAGTTGCAACTGCTAAAAACGAACTCAATGGCTGCCAGCAGGGTGCAAAGCTTACTGTAGCAAATCTGTAAAAATAAGAAAAAAATATTACCTTTGGTTATTGTTATGCTACAACTACGAGTGCATCAAGAACAGGTGCTTGCAATGATCAAGTCCAAGTTCAATTAAAGTTAGAGTAAGCAAGCTTTCTCTATGATCAATAAGAGCCCTATCAATTTTTATTGTGGGCTCTTTATTTTATACCTGGATAATGTGATGAAAATTATTTTTAAAAATATCTTCTTGTTTCTCTTGGCTTTTTTTGCATTTTGCTTTTTGTTAATCTGCCTTTCGCCAACTTATCGTAATAAAATTTATGATGAGTTTAAAAGGGGGAATATACGATTCCCTCCATTGCAAAGAAATCTGCCGCTTTTTGAATATTTTTTAAGTTTTCCACGTAGTTCCTGAAATCAGGAAGTAGTACTCGAACAATGAGAATGAATATCAATACTAGATGAAGGTATATACCAAAAAGAACGTTTAGGTTTTTCTATCTTAAATATTTCTGGTACAGGTGGGCTAGATATCAGTTATTTTTTTTTGTATCCATGAAGCAAGTATAGTAAACAGTATTTAGTAGATGAGAGAAGTTTTAAGTCTTTATATATAGAGCCTTCAGAGTCAAGATGTATAAGAGTTATGTATTGATATATGTCAAAACCAAATGAATGTACAGCATTGATAATTAATCCTAAGGATATATCTATGGAGTCAGATAGTAATATTTTTGTTTCTATTAGTAATCCTTGATGAATTGAAAGGACGTCGTTTGTGTTGACTTATGATTAAAAAAAGAGAAGAAATCAGACTTCTCTTTTTCTATTAATACAAAACTGTCGTATCCCACGGTCTCCAGCCTGCATACAGAAGTGGAGACTTCCCCTCTTGGATTACCTGATTGTCAAACAGATTTGCTAAAAAAAGATATTTCTGCCTCAAAACCCAGCTTTCATTTGTCATGGCTTTAAAAAGCTGACG
Organism: uncultured bacterium; assembly: GCA_963545225.1. Classification (GTDB taxonomy): domain Bacteria; phylum Patescibacteriota; class Gracilibacteria; order Absconditabacterales; family Absconditicoccaceae; genus HOT-345. The sequence continues at coordinate 8,391 of CAUUID010000010.1, read as the reverse complement.
GTTATTGAGATAAAGATTGTGACATTCAGCAAAATCCTCAAAGGGATTAGTCATTCAGTACCTACTGCAAAAATCTTTTTCTTCAGAAGTTTCTTTTCTAATATTCTCGCTATCCCAAGAAAGGCGATAGTACTCAAGTGAACTATCATCTACTGAAAATTTTACTTTTCAAAATTCAGTATAATTCTGATCTTTATACTTGCTGAGTCCTCTTAGTGCTCAGAGATCCACCACATGTCAAAACTCATGACTACTTACTCCCCAATATTCTTCAGGCGCTCCAAGAGAGGCAAGGTTAATTCTGATTCTTTCAGCTGTTGCTCCTCATCTTCTTTTCCCAGGTTCTCAGTTGATAATATAAGACTTTAGTGCAACGCTCACTGGCGTCCCTTTCATAAGATGTTTCTCTATAAATCAAATAATAGAGAGGTATTCACTAGTGTATCTTATCTTATCATCAAGGTTTACTCCTCAAGTATAGATAACCTTCTTACAAAAAGTCTCTTGTCCATTGCATAAACGATCTAGAGGAGAAGAAATGAGTTCAATTGTGGGACTTGGATGTTCAGTGTTTTTTTCTTTTTGTTCTTCTTTTAAATAGTCAACTTGGATCATCGTAGTTGGAATATCGACTTTCTTTGCTGTTAAAATCAGCATTAAAAAAATAATTACGCTTGCTCAAAAGAGCTTTCGAAAATCGTATATTGTCAAATTAAGCCAGATTTTCTTTTCCATATCGCAAAATATCACTAAAAATAAGGTCTTGTTGTTTCCCCTTATTATTATATATGATTAGCTCGGAAATTGCAATTTTTTGAGCAAAAAGTTGAAGTAAAAAAGCATAGCCTCAGATAATGATCTTTGTTCCTTGTTGTTTTGCTTTAAAGAGATTCTTTCAGCTGCCGCCAGTGATATTTTCAACAAGAAGGAGAAAATCCTGATCCATCCCCTTTTTTATCAATGCTTCAAAAAGCTCTTTAGATTCCTCTTTTTTTACTGACAAAATGAAAATTGCCCCATTGGGAAATTGTATTTTGTCAAACGCCTCAATTGCTTTCAATACAGAGGCCGTTTTAGAGAGATGAAAAATCTGATTTTCTCCCTTTTGTTGTTCTTTATTTATTTTGGAATCTTCCCTCTCTGAGATCAAGCAGGGAAGTGTTGTATCAGTGTGTGAGAGGAAAAGTGCTTTTCTCTCTCTGAAAAGTTCTAAAAACTCATCCCAACTGCTAAACTTTACTTCTTCAGAATAAATAAAATAAAAAGCTGATCTATCATACATTTTCTTTTCTACTTGTAGATTGCCATCAAAGATTTTTATCATATGTTCAATCTGATTCCAAACACTTGAGAACTCCTGCTGAGTTATGACCTCTCTTAGTTGTGGTTCATAATCTGCAAATTTTTCTAATAGTTTATTTGTCTGGTAAAATGCTACATTTCCCTTGATTGGTTCTAAGGTTAATTGTGTCGCTTCAGTATGAGTAAAAAATTTCTTGGTTTCTTGTCCTAAGATACCAATAAAAACGGTAAAAAACTGCTTAAATTCTATCAATTGAGTCAGCTTTTTTTCTTCTATTTCTCCATAACTAGTAATGAGACGATATTTATACTCGAGCATTTCTAAATAATTGAGAGTATAGTTTAAATCATAAGGACGAGAAAGGTAGAGATTAAAACTCTTGTATCGCCATTCACTATCAAAGAAAAAAATCTGATATTCTTTATATTTCTCTTGCTGTTCCAGAATCGAAAAAAGACCTGCATGTGTTGCTAAAATAATTGGATAATCAACTTCCTGTCTTGTATCTTTGAGTGCAGTATAGATTTCATAGTCTTCTTTTGAGTTCAAATCAAGTACTCCAAGTCCCTGTTCAAGATGAGAAAAATATTTTAAGAGAAAACTGATTTCAGCTCCTGTAAAAGAGCCTTTATTTGCAAATTTTTTGAGTGCAGAACGACTGAGTGTTTGTTCTTCTTTAACAAATCAAAGATTCTTGATGCCTAAATCATTAAGGAGATTTTTTGCAATATCCAGTTTTGATTTATTTGAAAAAGCAAAGATACTGTGTTTGTGGCAAGCTAGGCTTGAAAGCAATTCCTTGAATGCAACATCTCATACTCCATATCTTTTGTAGTTATCATACTGTTCAAGATCAATGTCATAGCTTCCTGAAAGCATCTGTGTATGTGGTGGTGTGATCTTTTTTAGAGGAGGAAGATCGATTTCACTTTGTTTTTTACTTTCCTTGATATCAAAAATTTCTTTCAAAAAGCTCTCACTTTCTCATAAAAATACTCCCAAAACAGGATAAGCAGAAATCAGAATCCTGATTCTATCTATTAAATACAAAAATAGACTCGCAGAGAGTTTTGCGTCATAAAAAGCGTCGTGAAAATGCTCTTCTTCATCAATTTTGAGCTGAGCATTGAGTTTTTGATAAGACGGTTTTGACTTAAGCTGTTGGATGAGAACTTCCTGTGCATAACTTGCAGGATAGTGAATCAAAGTCTGAGAGAGTTTGAAAGTATCAAGTGTTGTTTTTCGCTTTAGTCAGGGGAAGAATTTTTCTAGAAAGTGAAGATCAAAACTAATATTATGCCCAATAATAATCGTATCTTCTCAAAAAAATCATTGAATTTCCTCTATAATTTCTTCAGGACGGGGCGCGGATTCTAGCTGTTGGATTGAAAGTTTTGTTATAAATCAGACAATACTTTTGAGTTCAGTTGCTTTTTTCACAGGGCGTAAGAGGGATTGAAATCCTCACAAAACTTTCCCATTCAAATCAAATTCCATAATTCAAATCTGAATTGGCTCATCGGTTTGCAAGTCTAATCCTGTTGTTTCAAAATCTAGTGCAATATAGCGAAAATTCCTTCCTCCCATCTGTTCAAAAAAGCTAAATCAAAGACTAAATCTACAGATTCTTTGACTTTTTACAAGTTGATTTCTTGAATACAATATATCGTTTTTAGAAAATGGCAAGAAAAAGTCTTGTGTTCTTTCTCCAAAAAATACAAAAATAAAAAAAACTGACTATACTTGATGATGAGTATTTTATATCTCTAGTATTTAGGGGATGTTTGCTAAAATCCTAAAACAACGATCATTTAAGAGTTTCAAAAAATTGCTGTTAAGATCAGTATTTGTATTTTTTTGACTATTTTTGATTTCTCCTAATGTAGGGAATATTGCTAGTGCTACAAATAATAGTGAAAGTGTTGATGAAGTGCAGCAAAAAAATCTTATTGAGCGAAACACGATATTGGATATTGTGAGTAAGGCAGCGTATATTATTGTTTGGCCACTCGTAACAATTGCTGGAATTGCGATGGACAATCAGATGGTGTATGGATCGTTTATGTATTTAGATGCTCCATTACGAAAGCTTTGGAATCTTATTAAGAACTTAGGAAATTTCGCTCTTGGATTTTTGTTTCTTGCTTGAATTTTATGATATGTAATTTCGCCTTGAGGAATAGGAAAGATTAAAGCCTTTAAAAATACTTTTAATAGTCCTACGGATTTGATCAAAAAAACCTTGATAGCTGGAGTTTTGATACAGATGAGCTGGTTTATTATGATGGTTTTGGTTGATTTATCAACAATTCTGACCTATTCAGTTGGTGCATTGCCTTCAAGTGTATTGAGTAAGATAACAACTGATAATGATTCAAAAGTCATGACAACAAATGTAATTGTTGATCTTTGAGATGCACAAAAGTGATGAACACAGGCTGAAAATGAGTCTTTAAAATTCTACTCAACTTTAGCAAAAGAGGATGGGAAAGGAGAGATGCATATCGCTCCATGTGAAATCTTTAGTTGATCACTTGGAGCTTATGTGATTGAGAGAAAATATAATTTACTTAGAGATCCGCATAAAAAAGGCTTGATAGATATGGAGGATGGATTCTGTACTTATAACGGAGCTCTCGTTGCTTTTTCTTCGTACGGTATATCCTCTCAGGATAAAACTATCACATCTAAGGACGGATTCTCAAGTCGTGTAACGCTCATAAAAAAAGTCCTTGCACAAGCTACTAAAGAGGAAATTAAAAAACTTGAAGATATAGGTGTTATTGTGCCACTTTACAAGCCTTCTATAGTATCTGCTCTTACTTCAGAGCAAGAAGTTGAAATAAGAGATACAAAGATTGTAGCAGGAGTAATTCCTTCAGAAGCAACACCAGGATTTATTAGTAGTAGAAAAGAGTGTAGTAACGAACAATGTAGTGAAAAAAAATATAAATATCCATACTCAGAATATTGACTAGAGGCTTCAAAAATTATGGAGAAAGCAAATTCTCGAACTGGGCCATTTGTTACTTTATATAATGGTTTAATGGCTTATTCAACATCTATTGATTTTTCAAAACATGGAATGTCACAAAAGCTTCTTGTTTTAGTTTTGAATACAGGTTTTGCAGTTCTTTTAATTTTGCCGTTATCAGCATTAGTTGTTGTTTTACTTCGAAGAGTAATAGTGCTGTGGGTTGCAATTGCTGTATCTCCTCTTATTGTGTTAAAAACAGTGTTTTGAGGGATTTTTTGAAAGTGGATTGATGGAGTTGAGTTCTTTGACCTTGAGGAAATTATAAAATTGCTCTTTGCACCAGTATTGGTAGGATTTTGTGTAGGAATTTCGTTGATTTTTATGTCAGCATTAAAAACAACCCTCCCAACGAATGGAATGATTGAACAGTGAATGGAGCAGAGGTATAGAGATTTATTTAAAGAGGCTACAGGAATTGAAATTACTTCAAATGAACGTGGTGATAGTCAGGAATTAAATATTCTCTGATTTATCAAAATTAAGGCAAGTATTGCGCTTGTTAATTTCTGATGGCTTATTATTATGATTTTTGGTATGGCCATAACTCGATTCCTGCTTTTCGCTGCTATAAAGTGAACAAAGATTGGAGAAAAAGTCTGATGAAAACTACAAGAATTATGAGAAAGTCTTTTAGCTACTACACCAATTATTCCAACATCAAGCGGTGGTATTGGTTTTTGAGCTATTGTAAATAAACCACAACAATTACTAGATAGTAAGATGTCTGAACTCAGTAAGTCTAGAAATTCTCAGCTTACATGACTTCTAGAACCAAACTCAGACGCTGCAAAAGAAAATAGAAAAAAGTATAACGCTGAGAATTTTATAAATTCAGAAGTTATTTCGTATGTTGCTGATGAAGATAATAAAATTGAAAGACTAAATGAATTGCAGTGAATATATGATGCCCATGAAAAATATCCTTACTCTACTGATGATATAAGAAATCAGAGACTTAGTGTTCTAAAAACGGAATATTCAACATTGATCTCCCAGGCGCTTGCAACTGCTAATGTTGAGCAAGCATTATCTCTGGCTAATTCTCCTAGAGTTTTAGATTTGTATACATGAAATAGAGAAGAATTGATAAATAATATGAGTCAAGAAGTGAAAAAAGCAATTGAGTTTAAAGATGGGAAATATCAGAAAAAACAAGTAAATTCACAAAATGGGTCAGAAAATAATAGTTAGAATATCCAATTATTTATTTTAGTAAAATGAAATGAAAAATCAGATTTTATCCAAAAAAATGAAATGGATAGGAGGAGTGACTCTATGAGTGATGGTTTTTCTCATTTCTTTTGTTTTTGCAGAAGATTCAACTTCACAGGTATGCTCAAGATGGGTAACGGAATTTATGGATACATTGTATCGCATTACTCAGCTTTGTTCTTGGTTTCGAATTGTTTTGGCAAAATTTGTTGGAAAATTAATGACAAATGCATTGGTCTACGCTGAAGCTTTTCAGATGGATACCTATTTGTGGAAGATTTGGCAAATGGTAAGGAATCTAGTTAATTTTGCGATTGGATTTTTCTTTCTCTATCATATCCTTAAGTATGTGATTTCGCCCTCAACTAATGAAAAGCCTCCGCAAGAGATCATTAAAAAGTCTCTTATTACCGGTGTTTTAGTACAAATGAGTTGGTTTATTGTGATGGTTCTCGTAGATCTTTCAACAATTCTAATTGCAACAGTTTCAGCTTTCCCATCTCAACTTGTTGACAATAGCCAGCAATTACAAACTACGATAGTTGCAGTAAAGGATGCAGATAAAACCTTAAAATATATGAAAAGTCAAGCAGTAGTATATACTATTGATGGTGAACTTACTACAAAGCTTGTAGATTTGCCAGAAAGGAGAGAAGTTCCTAATGAAAAATTTATTGATGAAATTATGCCGAAGCCAGAAGATTTGAGTGGTCCACTTATGCGATTAGGATTTTCTGTATTTAAAACAAATGATTATTTGCAGTATAATAACAATAACGTAGCAGGAGTTTCTTGTCAAGATAAAGCATTTAAGCAGATTTTTCAATTTATTTTATATAGTGCAGGTCTTGTACTTTTTACCTTGTCTTTGCTTGTTTTGACTGTTGTCTTAATTGTGAGATTAGCATATTTGTGGGTGGCGATTGCTTTAAGTCCTCTCATTATCTTTATTAAGCAGTTTGAAATTAAGGGATTAGATCAAACAAAAGAGTGAGGATTTCTTAATGTAGATACAATTATTGGATTGATTTTTCAGCCGGTAAAATTTTGCTTTTTTATTGGATTAATGATGATTATAATTGTAATCTATCAATCATTTTTCCAATTAGACTATAAAGATGCTTCATTTGCAGAGGGTAATGTTAGTATTTCGACAACTAAAAATGGAGAAAACTGATATTCTTCCACGGTAAAAATTGATGGGCTACTTAATATGAATATGTCTAATGCGAAAATGACTATTCAGGAAATATTTATTGCAATCCTTTCTCTGGCATTTATGCGAATGATTATAAAAGTAGCTATTACGAATAAGACAGGCGTTAAAAAACTTGATCAGTTTACAAGTTCTGTTGCAAAATTAGGACAATCTACAATTGAGTCTACTCCAATTATTGCAGTGCCTAATGGTAGTCTTGCTTTATGAGATATCTACTCTTCTCAAGAAGGAAGAAGTGCTCTTCTTGACTCGAGGGCGGCAGGTATTAATGAGAGGCTTAGAATTAAGAGAGATGAGCAAGATGAAGAACTTAGTAGGCTTTTATGAATCTCAGTAAATAATACAGGACTCAATGAACAGCAGAAATGACACTTGAATGATGTGGTAAGAAAAACAAATGGATGAGTTGAAGGACTGGAAAATTATAAAAAGGTTATTATTGAAACGAGAAAAGCAAGAAAAATCTGATTGAGTGATATTGATAGTTGACTCTATACAATATTATGAAAAACATCAAGTAATACTACAGCAGTGCCTTTATGATTGGCTCCTATTGGTGAATTTGTTCGTAAAAATCTATATGGAAAAAAGGCTGAGGAGATTGAGAATGCTTTACAAAAAACGGATACAAAAACGTTCCAAATATTTTATAGGTATGCTCTTGATATCCCAGAAACAGAAAACAATATTCCTACAAGTTTAGAGAATTATAAAAAGAATATAGAAAAACGAAGGCTAGAAACTCAATCATAAAAAAGTAATCAAAAAATTAAAAGAGGATTTTACATCCTCTTTTTCTTAAAATCAAAAAAAATAAATAAAAAATCTGCATAAAGACTGATAAAACAAATGGTGACTTTTTTTGAGCCTTTGTTTTTTTACGTATAAAGTGAGAAAAGTCTGACTTTTTTCTCTTTCTAAAAATAAGTTCCAGAGCCAACGCTACAAATAAAACAACCATTTTTTTAAAAAAGTGATAAAATAAATAAAAAATCTCTTGATTTTGTATTTTATTTTCGTATACCTTGTCACTGTCATCATAGACAGACGAGGGTGCGGATATGATGTAGTTGGTGTAGCATAGCAGACTTCAGCTCTGTTTGTACGGGTTCGAGTCCCGTTATCCGCTATTACACTACATGGGTTTCGTATCAAGGTATTCAAGGATATCTATTTATTAGCTACAAAAAGTGGAGATAAATGATTGGTCGTATCTTATTGTGAATACTGCTTTGCTGAGTTTGAGGACTTTTCTGTTATTATTCTTATGATATAGTAAAGTTCTTTGGTAGAAATGCTTGGGCAGAACTTCATTTATGAGGGACGAGAAATCTAGTGTTGCTACTTGGGTTTGTGGTTATGATACTTTGAGTGTTGACAATGTTTGGTGTCTTTGTATGAAGTCCTACAGAGCAGATTGATCAAATTCAATGATTCTGAGGATAAAAAATGTTTTGGGCTCTTAGCTCAGTTGGCTAGAGCGCCTGCTTTGCACGCAGGAGGTCATGGGTTCGACTCCCATAGAGTCCAAATTTAAGTTCTTTGGTCTAAAGGTCTTGTAGAGAGGGGAGATGGCAGAGCGGTCAATTGCATCAGACTGTAAATCTGACGCCTCACGGC
>CAUUID010000009.1:0-32929 GCA_963545225.1 uncultured bacterium | reverse complement strand
GAAAGGTATTTATCAAACATTGATTATTGCCTAATGCCGTCCTTATGTCTAGAGACTTTTGGTCTGAGTGCATTGAATATTTTGAGCTATTGAATTTCAGTCATTGGATATAAACAAGGAGGGCTTACACCTTTCATCGATAAAGAATATGACTTATCTCAATACCAGTGAAAACAACCTGTAGAACAGCTTGATCTCATGATTAAAAAGCTAAGTAAAGAAAAAAAAGAGCAAAATTCTGATTTTTACAGCCTTTTATCTCAAAAAAACAAGCAACTTGCCGAGAAATACGATAAAGAAGCTCGATTCCAAAGATTTCAAAAGCTAACTTTTGACTTTAAATGCAGAAAAATCCTTATGGTAAGTGATTTCATAAATCCGATCTGAGGGATTGAAACTGGGCTTCACGAAATGAAAAAACTCTTGGAATCTCACGGATATGAAGTTATTCTCTTCTGAACAAGCTGCCCCAGATGAGCAGCGGGGAAACTCAAAAAATATCTCGGTATAGCTCTCTCGATCTTCAATCTTTGAAGTTGATGGGGCTTAACATCAGTTATCAAAAAAGAAAAACCTGATCTTATTTGGTATCATAGTTTAATCAGATGGCAAGGTCGATTTCCAGTTTTTCAAGGGATTAAAAGCTCGGCTCAACAGCGAGTTATGTATCATGATTTATGAGTTTTTCATCCCTTCCCAAGCCAAGTTTATAGAGAATCAGATATTCACAAATTGAGTTTAAGAAATTTTCTTAGAGGAGCAAAAACTAAAAATCCTTTGAAACTCCTCTTGGTAGCCGGGAAATATCTAGCACTCAAACTCCTCACTTCTCAGCTCAAAAATCAAAAAATAAAACATCAAGTTCCATCTAGGTTTATGGTTCCAATATTGGAAAGAAGCTTTCAGATTCCAGCGCAAAATATTCAGGTTTTTGAGCATTTTGTTCAGAGATAGATACCGAAGAGGTCTCACATCAGGAATAATCATGATCAAAATAAAAAATCAGATTTTTTCTTGCCTTTTAGAGTGAAATCTGTATCTATAGGTAATAGACTGAGTAGTTCGCTATGAAGAAACTTATCAAAATTCTCAACTTATATCAGGGAGCCAAAAATCGGATCCGCGTGATCTCGAGGAGCTACCCACCTTTCCGTAAGGAGAGATGATATTCTTTGTTACGGCTACTCGGTTTTTTTGATACTAAAAATTAAGGATCGCTTGAGATCAGGTTTTTATAATTTTTGTTCTGAAGAGCATGCATGAGTTAACATTTGAGGGAGCAAGCGAAAGAATAGATAAATGGCTCACTATGAAATTTCCGTATTCAAGGAGCTTTTTTCATCATATTTTAGAAAGATGATGAGTTTTGCTCAATGGCAAACCAGCAAAAAAATCCGCAAAATTAAAAACCTGAGATGAAATCAGTATTGATAACCTTGAAAGATATTTATCCCCTGTGATCTTAGAGGAAGCACCACTGATTGAAATACCTATCCTAAGGGAAACAAGTGATTATCTTATCATAAATAAGCCCAAATGAGTTTTATCACATCCAAACAGTATTCGGGATGTTTGAGAACCAAGCGTCGTAGGTTTTCTTTATCATCATTATAAACAGTTGCCAAGCATCGGGAGTTTTATCAGAGCTGGACTACTTCATAGACTTGATAAAGATACTGATGGATTGATGATCATTGCAAAGACAGAACGCTGACTTCAGCATTTTAAAACTTTATTCAAAGAGAAATCTGAATCTGAAACTCTAGAGCAGAAGGACCAAGTTCCGCTCAAGAAATGGTATCGTGCAACCTGTGAAATTTCAGAGTGAGGAAACGAATTTTTGAAACAGATTGAGGGAAAACTTCCCTTTATCATCTCAGAAGAAGTAAAGGCTAAAGTTCCAAATACTGTTCCAAAGCTTGGAATCACGCAAATAGAAAAAATAGAAAAAAAACCTGATGGAAAGCTTCAGATTTTTCTTCAAATTTTTACTGGGAGAACCCACCAGATTAGGTATCACCTTAGCTCTCATGGGTTACCGATTTATGGAGATTATCTCTACGGGAAAGAAGCTGAGATTCCGATGCAATTGACGGCATATCAATTGGAATTTAAAGATTTGGATGGTGAGATGGTGAGAGTCGAGATTTAGAGATATATTTTACTGCGTCTAGGCATATTTCTTATCTCTCCTTCTTCTCATTGCACCTCAATCAACTACTATAGTTTCCTCTTTGCTCGTCCTATGATCGAGGAAAGTATCTGTAATTGTTCCTGAATCAAAAAGAGAGAATGCATTAAAAAATTCAGATAAATTTAAGGTTTGCTCTGCTCATCACTCTACTCCCTTGTGATTTCGAGGATTCAAAACTTTAATAGCAGATATTTTTCAATTAACATCTTTCTCAACTCATGTAACAGAATAGGCATGTCTATGATAAAAAGTATGAGCACCTATCTTATATTTTTTTGTATCATTACGTCATGGTAAACTACCCAAAGAGATATATTTATTTCCCTTTCTTTGACTAAAATCCTCCAAGATTTTCATCATTGATAATTTATTCTTTTCTGATAAACTTAGTAAGGATTTTCCACGTTGCTTGGCACGATATTTCGCAACCCTAATACTTTTTGGTCAAAGCAAAGTCTGTAATGCTTCACTAGGAATTCATCACTCAATTTTTTTTATATCTTCTTCTTTTAATTTCTTTCCCGGGTCTTTGTGAAGCAAATGTTTTGCGAAAGCTACTTCGAGTAGCTTGAACCCTGTACCTCATTTAACTGCAGATATTTTCAATTCCTCCCTTGAGATATTATATCTCTTTCACCAAGGTTCTCATAAAGGCAAAGTTATGCTATATTCTCAATCCTTAGAAACATGTATCGATGTCATCATAAGGGTATTAAAATATCTTGTTCTTGCTAAACTCTGAATTGTAGAAATTAAATAACAATCTCCCAATCTCCCCTGTCAAAACTCTTCTAAAGATGGGAACATCAGACCATATTCCAAATAAGAAATCTTTTGATACCTCTTTAGGTATTCTGATTCCTTACTATCTGATTCTATGCTATCGAGGAGTTTCTCTCTATTCGCTTTTTTATTACCTTCTTCTAAATTATGAGCCGCTTCTTTGGCTATTTTTATTACCTTTCCCATTACCATTTGTTTTTTCATTTTCCCCTCTTCCTCCTTTTTAGACAACTTTTTTTTCAGAACATCTTCTTTTAGGTTCTTCAATTTTTCTCTAATCTCTTTTAATGACAATATTTCTTCAGAATCTTTACTTTCTACCGAAGAGTATCCAATTTTTTCCATATACTATCAATAATAACATAAAACCTTAGTTAATTATATATAAACTAGAAATAAATAGCAAAAAATCTGAGTTTATTTTTTCAATAAAGTCTCAGGAATACTACTTGATATAAACAATGATTTTTATATACTTTACTTATACATTTAATGTCTAATATATAAATAAACAACAAGAAAAATAAAAAATCTGATTTCAGACTTTTTATCTACTAGCAGATACTAAATGGATCCACAGGTTTTTGAAAAAATCAAAAGGGTTAATGAATATGGAAAGGAATATTGGCATGCTAGAGAACTAGCAAAAACACTTGAATATGCTGATTTCACGAATTTTTCTAAAGTAATTCAGAAAGCAAAGACCGCCTGCAAAAATAGCTGACAAACAGTTGCTAATCATTTTAATGAATTTACAGAAAGAGTAAAAATCTGATCTGGTGCCACTAGAGAGTTAAAAAGTTGGAAGCTCAGTCGTTATGCCTGCTATCTTATTATTCAAAATGCAGATCCTAGCAAGGAAATCGTTGCCCTCGGGCAGAGCTATTTTGCTTTGCAGACTAGGCAGCAAGAACTTTCTGCTCAGTATTTGGAAGATCAAAAGAGACTTGAGCTTAGGGACGAAATGACCAAGCACAATAAGAAACTCTTCAGTACAGCCAGATGAGCTGGGGTGTATGATTATGCAACCTTCTATGATTCTGGTTATCAAGGACTTTATGGCATGAAGAAAAAGGATATCATCGAGAAAAAGAACATCAATGCGAGCGATAATATGCTAGATCACATGAGTAGCGAGGAGCTCGCGGCAAACCTCTTCCGTGCAACGCAGGCTGAGGCAAAAATCAAAAGAGAAGCCATAAAATGACAAGAAAAGGCTAGTCAAGCACATTTTGAGGTAGGGAAGAAGATCAGAGAAACGATTCAAGAGCTTTGAGGGACAATGCCTGAGGACATTCCTGCTGTAGAGGATATCAAATATGCTAGAGAAAGACTCGAGAAATTTGCAGTTCAGGAGGAATGAGAAACTCCTAGCTTTACAGATAAATTGATCGCAAAACTAGAAGAAAAAGCTGAAGATACACTTTCATTCAAACTTCCAGAACATATTGAAATTATTGAAAAGCTTGCAAAGATCATACAAGGTTATCCTGGAGAAAGGATTGTTCAGCTCTGAGAAAAACACTTCAAAGTATCCAGTGAGGGACAAAGACTCATTAAAGAGCTCTTGGAGAAGTAAGATTAAGGACTTAAGAGAAAAGCTTGCAAACAAAGACAAAATCACTATGCTCAAATTCAGCTTTTTATTTATTGACTAAGATAGTATGGTTAAAATTGATGCAGCAGAAGTAAAAAAATGAACTGTTCTTGAGATGGATGGTCAGCTTTTTAAGGTACTTGACCTTTCATTTATGCAGATGCAGCAGAGACAGGGTTCATATACCTATAAAGTAAGAAATCTGATCACAAATGGAGTACAAAATGTAACTGTAAAATCAGGTACAACAATGGATCAGGCTGATATTTCTACTCAGAATGCGGTTTATCTCTACAATACAGGAGATACTTACTCATTTATGGAAAATGATACTGGAGAAATCCATGAACTTGATAAGGAAAAGATTGATGATATCACAGGATATCTCAAGGATAATCTCGATGTATTTATCCAAATCTATAAGGGGAATGTTATCAATGTAATTCTTCCTTCAACTATTAGTTATGAAATTATTGAGACTGTGCCTGGAATCAAAGGAAACAGAGCTCAATCTGGAACTAAGCCAGCAACTATTGAAACTGGAATGGAAATTCAGGTGCCACTTCATAAGGAAGTAGGAGATATCGTTACGCTTAACACACTTACTGGAGGTATTAACTAGTTTCTTAAAAAAGATAAAAAATCTGACTCAAAAGGTCAGGTTTTTTGTTTTGATTTTCTCCTAAAAATCTATATACTATCCATCGTATAACATAAAAAACTAAATATAGTATGAAGTGGAGTGTCTTATTTGATCAAATCTGGAATATCATTATTGATGCAGTAGTAGCTACTGCTCTTGGAAGTTTGATCTATTATATCATAATAGAAGTCAATCTCCCGATCAATCCGATCGCCTGCAGCATTATCTTTGGAATATTCTTTTTTCTCTTTGTCTTAAGGGAGGAGAAAAAACTAAAATCAGCTCAGGATAGTTAACATTATTTCACAGCTTTCTCACATATCTTTGAGAAAGCTTTTTCTAAAAAGATTTAGCCTTGCAATAACAAGAAAAAAAACTACCATACAAAGATATTTTACTCTACACACTATGAATATGACAAATTATTATACTCGTTCTTTAGAAGAACACAAAAAGTATAAGGGGAAAGTTGAGATGATTTCTAGAGTTCCACTCAATACCAGAGAAGATATGTCAACCTACTACTCTCCTGGAGTAGCTCAACCATGCTTAGAAATAGAAAAAAATCCTGAACTTGCTTATAACTATACTTGGAAAGGGAGAACTATCGCTGTTGTTTCTGATGGAAGTGCTGTTCTTGGACTAGGGAATATTTGAGGACTTGCTGGGCTTCCTGTAATGGAGGGGAAAGCTGTTCTTTTTAAAGCTTTTGGAGGAGTTGATGCGGTTCCTCTTGTTCTTAAAACGCAAGATCCTGAGGAGATTATTAAACTCGTTGAAAACATTTCTCCAAGCTTTGGAGGGATTAATCTAGAAGATATCTCAGCTCCAAACTGTTTTTATATTGAGGAAGAGCTCAAAAAAAGGCTTAATATCCCAGTTTTTCATGATGATCAACACGGAACTGCAATTGTTGTGCTTGCTGGACTCATCAATGCATTAAAACTCACAAAAAAGGAAATCTGAAATATTAAAATCGTTATTGCTGGTGCTGGTGCCGCTGGAATCAGTATTGCAAAGCTTTTGCATAGCTACGGAGCAAAGCATATTGTCATGACAGACAGTAAATGAGTTATCCATGCTTGAAGAACGGATTTGAATACATATAAGGCACTGTGGGCTGAAACAAATCTTGAGGGGATAACTGGGAATCTCGCTGATGCTCTCCATTTAGCTGATGTATTTGTTGGGGTGAGCAAGCCAAATCTTATCTCTGCTGAAGAAATAAAAACAATGAATTCTGATCCAATCATCTTTGCACTGTCAAATCCAGAACCAGAAATCCTTCCAGAAGAAGCGAAAAAATGAGGAGCAAGTATCATCGCAACAGGAAGATCAGACTATCCAAATCAGATCAATAATGTTCTTGTTTTCCCTGGATTATTCAAAGGACTACTTGCGGCAAGGATCGCTCAGGTTGAACAGAAACACATGATCGCAGCTGCTGAGGCGTTGGCAAAATATGTACAAAATCCAAATGAAGATGAGATTATTCCATCAGCACTAGATAAAGATGTTGCTGAGCTCGTTGCAAAAGCTGTTGCAGAAGCATAAATTTCAGATTTTTGAACTTTTGAATCTTCAAATACCAAACAAAGATGACTCCAAAGATTTTAGCGTATCTCAGTATCATCATCTGAACTATAGTCCTCAGTGTAACAATTCTGATGATTATTTTTCCGAAACTCTTTCTAAAAATCGATGAGCGTCTTCAACTCAAAAAATCTAGAACTCCATGAAAAGAGAGGTTTGCTCTCCGAATTAATCATGCAATTAGCCCACTTACTGTCAGTATTTTCTATGCTATTATTGGTGTAATACTTGCTTTAGCAGGGCAGAGACATATTTTGGGAATTGTGTTCTGCAGTATGATTTCTGCTTCTATTGGATTTCGAGCTGTAAAAAGAATCACACAAAGACCTAGACCTCAAGATGCATTACTCAAATTTAAAGACTATAGCTTTCCAAGTGGTCATACAACCGCCGGTTTCGTTTTTTTCCTTTCCTTGGCTATGGCATGATCTTGGGTTTTAGAGAATCATTTTGCTTGGATACTTTATACTCTAGCTCTGATCTGATGAATCATAGTATGACGGAGTAGATGGTATATCAAAGTGCATTGGGTAACAGACATCATCATCTGAGCATTGCTTGGATGTGGATGTTTTATCTTTTCTTATCTGTTGTTTGTGTATTTTGGAGATGCCGTGATTCAAGCAATAGAAAAGGTGTTTTTTACTCTCTAGAATCCTATGCTAGACTGCTGTATTATTGGAGCTGGGGCAAGTGGACTCTTTTGTGGAATGCTCTTGCCAAGGGAATGGAAGAAATGTATCTTAGAAAAGAACAGTTCAGCTGGGGTAAAAATTCTACTCTCTGGGAAGTGAAGGTGCAATTTTACCAATATCAATGTATCTGATAAAACCTATGTCTGAGATCAGACAGAAAGATTAAAGAATTATTTTTCTCAGTTTTGACCAAAAGATATGGTCAAGTTTTTAGAGGATCATTGAATTCAGAGTCAGCAAGAAGATTTTTGAAGAATACTCCTCAAAAGCAATAAAGCTAGAGAACTATTGGACTTTCTATTAGAAGAAAACAAGAAAAATCTGACTGAAATTGCATATAATCATGGAGTTATCTCAATTCAAAAACAGCTTGATTATTATCTCATCAGGACTAATGAGGAGACTTTTGAGTCAAAAAGAGTGATTATTGCAACAGGAGGTCAATCCTTTCCCAAAGTATGAGGATCAGATTTTATTTCCGTTTTCTGAAAAGAGCAGGATATCGCTATTCATACGCCAGCTCCAGCTCTTTGCTGACTCGAGACCAAGGAAGACCTGTCCTCTCTCTCATGAAGTTCAGTCTCCGCAGAGATCAAGCTCACTTTAGGAGATCAGACTGTTTATCAAGAAGAGCATACGGTTCTTTTTACGCACTGGGGGGTATCAGGACCTGGAATCTTTAATGCTTCACTTTGGCTAGGATATTTAGATCCAGAGCTAAAAAAGAAAGCAAAAATCAGACTTTTGATCACTAAAGATCAGATTACAAAAAGGCTTTTAGCATATCTAAGAGCACCTAAGGGACTAAGAAATTACACGATGACGCTCACTCCAATACAGCTTAGAAGCTGGGATGAGGCAAAAGTTATGAGCTGAGGACTTCTAATGGAAGAAGTAAATGAGAACTTTGAGCTTAAAAAGCTCCCTTGAGTGTATCTTCTCTGAGAAGCATTGAATATCACTGGCAAAACCTGATGATATAATCTTCAGTGGTGCTGGACAAGTGCATTTTGCTGCGCAAAGGCAATGGGAAAATAATACTATTTTAGTTGAGAAAAATAAAAATTATGGAGACAGTAACAATGTTAACATTATTGATTGGAAGTGGGATACTAAGTGGAGATGCTATGAGTGGCATGTCAATTGAACAATTAGATCCGATTGTTCTTGAACAGCAACTTTCATCTGAATTAAAAACAAAGATCGAATCAGCTTTTTCTTCTTATGATCTAAATAGTGATAGTTCCTATCAGAAATTTCTAGATACTACGCATTTTTTTAACGATAGAAGCTACACTCCTAGTGATTTAGAGTCGATACAGTCAGACTTTACTTTTAATAACGCAAGGAAATTTAAACTTAGAAAAGAAGCCTGAGAACAATTTTCTGATATGGCTCGACACTTCTGGTCTGCATTCAATAAGAAGAAAAAAATCAGTATTACAAGTACTTTTAGAAGTTATGATTTTCAAAAGAAAATGAATGGCAGCTGCCACGCTCATCATTGTGCTGAAGCTGGAAGTAGTGAACATCAAGCAGGACTAGCTATTGATCTGGGAGTAAATGGGAGAAGACTTGATAGCGCAAGTTTTGAATGGATGAGAAATAATGCACACAAACGAGGTTTTCATAATACCTACCAAAAAGGAGTTGAGATTGATGGGAAAATGGTTGAGCCTTGGCACTGGAGATACTTGGGAGTAAAGCTTGCAACAGAGCTTTATGAGAAGAAAATGAGCTTTGCTGAATGGTACTACCAGCAAAAATAGCTTGAAATACAAGACTGGAATTTTATACTTAGCATGTTCAGTTTTTTTATTCGTATTGTAATGCTTTATGACTGATATCACTAATCAAAATATTCAAAATACAGAAAATCTAGCTCCTGAAGTTGAAACTCAAGAAGCTCCAGAGCTAGAGGAAATGCTTGAGGAGATTAAACAGAAAGACGAGGAAGAATCGGCTCATAGCGACTTGCTTTCTCAGATCAAGGATCTTACCGATCAAATCAAGGAGAAAGAGGAAATCGCAAAAAACTCTCAAATCGCGTATCTACATCTTAAGTCAGATTTTGATATTTTACAAAGGCAAACAGAACAAAAAATTCAGAATGCAAACCGTGATGCAATCATTACTGTGGCAAAGAAGTTTTTACCCTTAGTTGAGAATCTAAGGAAGTCTCTGCTAAACTTCTCTTCTGAGCAGCAGGAAACCTCTATGGGGAAAGGAATCAAAATGATGTATGATGGGTTCTTGAAAAACCTTGAATCCCTCAAGATTGAGGCAATTCCTGCAGTTGGACTGGCTCCAGATCCTCAGTTTCATGAACCAGTGAGCATGCAGGCTACTGAAGATGGGACACTGAAAGGAAAGATTATTCAGGAATTTGAGCAAGGTTTTGTTTTCAAAGATGGAGAAGAAACTTTGGTTCTTATTCCTAGTAAAGTGATTGTTTGAAGCTAAAATTGAAAGAAATAAAAAAGAGAAGTCTGAATTCTTCTCTTTTTTTTAGTTAAAAATAACTCTCGTACTGATCATTAAAAAAACAATAATAAAAAAAAGAAGTAGGATACTAAACTACTTCTCATTGAGGAAATGAGTAAGCCTTTATCACATGCCTCGGAGAGCCAAAGGATCTCTTAAATCCTTTGTCGTCTAATGCTCTAGGCAATCCCAGAGAGTAAGAACCATTAGACAGCAAATAAACAGTATCTTTTATCTTAAGGAGCTGAAGAAGTATTTCTAGGATAGTAACTAGTAATACTACATCACACTTGATCTTAAGAGTAGGAGAGGGAAAACCTCTTGAAAAACCTGATTTCAAACTTTTCCTGACTTTCCAACGATATGCTATCAAAATAGTGAATTCTCAACTGATTTTCTAACTCGCCCTCAATAACCACTCTATGAATAGCGGAAGTATCTAAGTTAACAAGGTCGGTTTTACCTTATGTTTAGAATTCCTTGATTATCCCTAGAGGTGAGTATCGTTTTAAGGGATTTAGCAAAACCTGATTCCTTGGTATCTCAAGCACCTTTAGTACTCAAGACAGCTCCCTTTCATCTTATAAGAAAGAAGAGACAAGAAATCAGACTTTTCCTTTTTGGCTGATGAATGACACATCTCTTCAAAAGAGAGCATAACTCATCATTGGTAACGAATGTTGGATTCAATCGCTATCGTAGAGTAAATCAAAGCATACACGGATCGACAAGGATCAGCATCAAACCTTTCATTTACAGCACAAAAAAGAAAAACAGCAAGTTCAAAATTTTTGTGAATAAAGGCTGGTAAAGAACTCATTCTCAGCACTACTCTCCCCTTATGAGGAAAAGGAATGCGTACATCAGGAAGTTGAAGACTTCTTTTTGAGAAGTAATCTTGCTTGCCTTGATGACGATATAAGTATATTCGTTTTTTCAGATTTTGCAAATTTTTGAAGAGTTTCTTAATTGTCTATTTTCCCCAGTTCTCAACTTACGAAAAAAACCTCTCACAAAAAGTAAGAGGAATATTCTTTCAGATTTTTTTGGTATTTTTAGTTTTCAGATTCCTTTCTTTGATACAAAATTTCTGGTGCGAGCTGCACTGAAAACTTTTTGAGAGATAAGGCAGTTTTCACCTTTTCAAAATCAAGATTGTGAGCGGTATCAATAGCCGTAAGTTCTGGGATTCCGAGGATTGATTGCAATTTTCTAAATCCTTGAGTCAGAATCGGAGCTGAAAGTAGTGCTAAATTCTTGATAATATAGAGAAGGAACTCTAAATCTCTAATTGCGAGATCTCTTGTCTCCTCTTCCTTATATTTTTTCCATGGCTCAGAGTGCGTAATAAACTCATTTGCAAACTGAACAGTTTTATATCGCTCTTGTAGATATCCTTGGATATTAAAGGTTTTTAGATATTTTTCCTCAATAGTTCATAAAAAAGCATCAAAATCCTGAATTGTGTCAGCTTTTTTCATCTCTTCTAAAAGTTCCTGATGAGCAACTCCTTGTGTAATTCCATATTTTTGGCAGAGGTTCACTACTCTATTTACCAGATTTCCCCAAGCTCAGATCAGCATACTATTATAGACATTTTCAAGCCTCTGAAGTGAGAAATCTCAATCAGCATTGAGTGAAACATCATACAAGAGATTGAAAACAAAAGGATCTCTGTCCCACTGCTGAATAATTTCCGCTGGATCAATTACATTTCAGGTTGATTTTGACATTTTAGCACCATTGAGTGTGAGATGTCCGTGTGCTAAAAGCGTCTTTGGCAACTCCAAATCTGCTGAAAGAAGCATTGCTGGCCAAAATGCTGCATGAAACCTCAAAATATCCTTTCAGATAATATGGATATCCGCAGGCCAATAGTTTTTCCATTCCTCATTGCGTCAAAATCCAATTCCTGTAAGATAATTTGTAAGTGCATCACACCAAACATACATCACATGCTCATCATCATTAGGAACTGGCACTCCCCACGGCATTTTAGAAGTCTGACGAGAAAAGCTTACATCCTCAGCTTTTTCTAGAAATGCAAGGATTTCATTTTTTCTAATTTCTGGCTCAATTTGGTAGGCATTTTCACGGATGAGCTCAGCGATTTTTTCTCTATATTTTGAAAGTCTAAAAAAGTAGTTCTCCTCCTGAATATGCTGAAGTTCTTTGGTAGGATGATCTGGACATTTCCCATCAATAAGATCTTTCTCCAGCTTCATAGACTCACATCACTCACAGTAGAGACCTTCATAGGATTTTTTGTAGATGTCCCCTACTGCAACGAGTCTCTCTCGCATAAGTTTTGCTCCAGGATAGTGCATCTGCTCATCAGAAGTACTCAAAAAAATATCATAAGAAACTTCTAAATTTTTATATAACGACTTAAAAAGCTGAAGATTTTGAGCGATAAAATCTCTGACTTCTAGCCCTTTTTCCTTTGCTGTGTTTCGGTTTTTCATGCCATGGTCATCACTTCCCGTCTGAAATACTACATTATATCAGAGAAATCTATACATTCTCGCTAAAGCATCCGCCTGAATAATCTCCAAAGCATGTCCAGCATGAGGAGCTCAGTTCATATAAGCAATTGCTGTCGTAATAAAAAATTTCTTGTCCATCTTTAGAAGAGTAATATAAAAAATCTGATCTTTTCTCAGTATCGAACTTAAAAATACGAAAAGTATAGCTGTTTTCAAGAGAATATTGTAGAATGCCCTCTTTTAGAACATCAGCTCTCTACAAGCAAAAACAATATCTAAAAACATACTATATCACAAATACAAATATTGTCAATCTAAAAGAAAAGGGGATATCAGTTTTTTTTGATTTTTTCTATTTTTGGAATATACTTGAGGTAACATAATCACTTAGGACAAGGTCTACTACACACCCTTGCAAAATAGGTGACTATGTTGGTGGTATTCCACCTAAAACCGCTCTCCAGACCCACTACCCAATACGGTCGGACAGCACTTACTAGAAGTCTTGAGATTCTTCTTATGATCTGTACGAATAGTTTGCACCAGTAAAGTATTCCTACCGATTGTATGAAATCGGGCTCAAGGCTTCTAGAAACTAGAAGCTCTGAAGGTATTCCTCCAGAGTTTTTTTATTTTATAAGTATTTTTTTAGTTCTCATCTTGAGAAATAATGAGTTCCTCAATATCTTTTAGATTATCTTTTATAAGTTTAAAATCTTCAAAATCTGATGTTGATCCTGCGAGTTTTTGTGTGTGTTCTTCTTGATATTGAGCATAGATGGACTCAATTTTATCTACAAAAAGAGGAAAAAGTTTCTGATTTTTATGATATTTTTGAATCCAAGCATGGAAAGTTGAGAAAGGTGCTATATTTTGATAAGCATAAGAGATTGTTTTAAATGCTTTGAAGTAGTTTTCTAACGCTAAAGCTGCTCCTTTGCCCATTCTAACCTGAAGGAGAAACATTTTGAGAGCTGTTTCATGCTGTGTCAAAAGCTGCTCCATACTATTGAGATGAAGGTGGATTACTCCAATTTGAGCTTGTAAATCAGCAAATCTTTTCTCAAATTTATTTTTTGCTCACTGGAGATGATTTGCATCAATACTCCTATTTGAATACGTCATTTCCTGGAGATCTTGAAGGTTTGAAGCAAGAACCTTAGCATTGGTTGCATTTGAGATTTCCTTAATCATATCTCAGATTCTTTTCTGAAAAGTAGTATCCTTTGTTTCATAGCCTAGTACCTGAATTTCTTGAGCAAGTTTCAGACATTCCTGCTGTAGGAGTTTATATTCATCCTTTTTCTTTTCGCTAGAATCAATCGTATGATATTGACTCCTGACCGCATCATAAATATTTGAGTAAGTATTGAAAGTTGTCTGGTATTCAGTGCGGTTTTTCTCGGCTCTAGTCAGCTTTCTCTCTGGGTTTTTATGGGTAAGTTTTTCCTCAGTTCTGAAGATAACAATCTTATCATCAATAAAGCTAATCCTTGAAGATTTTTTGTCTAAAAGTCTCGCTTGCTTAAAAAGGCTTAAGGTCTGCTTTTTAATCTCTTCTTTATCTCCTTTCAGTTCAAAAAGCTCAATAAATCTCTCAGGCAACTGCTCAGGATCTACTTCAACATAAGACAAAAAAAGATCATAGATTTCCCTATTATGACTTGGATTATTTCTCTCAAAAAGATTTTTATTTCCAAGAAAGTATTTCTCAGAAGGAGAAACTGCTCTTTGCAAATTTTTATAAAGCTCCGCTGTCAAAAGCTCGCGCGATTGCGTCCGAGGGAAAACTGACTTTAGACGGGTAATATGTCATTTTTCAATTCAAATCTGCTGTTTATCTTTCATTATTTAGATAAGAAAAAAATAAAAAGTCTGATTGTTGATTTGTTTTAACTTTTTATTTTTATTAACCTAATTTTTTGTATCGGAATTTACACTTTTCATCTCAGTTAAAGAGCTGTTTTGAGCTTCGTTGCTGCGTATTTTCTGGTTCGATAGCTAAGTTTGTAATATATCATCCAAATACTTGATTAGAGAAACTCTTATTGAGTTTTTGATAGAGTTTTTGTAGCTCTGATGAGGTAATTCTTTTACCATAAGGAGGATTTGAGAGGATTCGAGCTGAAGATGAGAAATCTATTTTTTTCTGAAGAAAATCTCAAGTCTCAAAGGTGATTTCCTTTTCTAAGTTTCGTTTTTTTGCATTTTGGATTGCAATTTGTGTCATTTTCGGATCAATATCATATCCAGTAAGCTGATACTGACCAGAAAAAATCTGATTTTTTGCCTCTTGAAGTAGATTTTCTCGAAGCGGAAGATTTTTATTTTCAAAGTGCTGGAATGCAAACTGCCTATGGGATCCTGGTGCAATATTTTTAGCGATCAAAAGCGCTTCCATCAAAATCGTCCCAGCCCCTGCAAAGTAATCAACTAATGGAGATTTAAACTTCCAACCAGAAAGCAAAACCATTGCAGCAGCAAGATTCTCCTTGAGTGGAGCAGATCCTGCTTGCGTCCTGTATCCCCTCTGATAAAGAGCTTTTCAAGAGCTGTTGAGATAAATTCAGCACTGATTTTTCTCTAGAAAAAGCATCAATTCATCAGTATTTTCCTGCTGTTTTCCAATTCTTGCGATGCTCTCTAGAAGAGCTTTATGCGCAACAGACTGCACCGTTCTCTGTGATGAGAGCTGAGAAGATTGAATATTTACTTTGAGGGTTATATTGGTATTACTGGTTCGCTGAGGGTAATCAGATTTTTTTATCAGGTCAAAAAGCTGATCAAAAGTCCTAGCTTCCCCTGAGACAAGCTGAATATAAACCTTATTTGCGAGTCTCGACCAAAGGTTAATCTGATACACTCCCTTTAGATCAGTCTCAACCCAGCATCCTCTTGAGAAAGTATCAAAAGGAACGAGTTTAAGCCTCTTGAGCTCTTGAGCAAGTAAGCTTCCAAGTCAGAAAGGGCAGGTAATGAGGAGTTTCATCACTTTAGAAGAGAATAAAAAAAAGCTGATTTTTATAATTGATAATCAGCTTTATCATAGTGGATAGCTTGCTTTTTTCAAGAGAAAAAGACTTGAGTTAAATTTCACAGAAAGGCGATCCTCCTAATAAATACAGTTTTTCTCATCTAATACGACATCAACAATACTTCATTTTTCATACTCTCAAGGGATTTGAACCTGAATATAGTTCTGAGTTCGCCCTTTTGATTTCCCGTTTTTAACCTCTTCAATAAGGACCTGCATCGTTTTCCCATAATGAGATTCAACAAAGCGATCACGGACTTCCTCTCCGATTTCGATCAACCTTCTATTTCTTTCTTTCCTGACTTCCTGCGGTATCTGATCAGGCAACAGTGAAGCTGGGATTTTCTCAGCCTTATGATGATCAGAAAAAGGAAAAGCATGAAGCTTAGTAATTCAATATTTTTGGACTGCATCACAGGTGATTTGAAAATCTTGCTCGGTTTCTCATGGGAAACCAGAGATAATATCAGCTCAAATAGAAATCTGATCTTGATCTGGACGATCTAATCTTCTAATCTTTGTAAGCACTTCATCAAGCTTATCACTCAAATATCCTCTATTCATTGCCTTGAGAATTGGATCAGAAAAGCTCTGAATCGAAAAATGGAAATGAGGAACAAACCTTGGATTACTCACCACCTGAAAAAAATGGTCAGTCAGATATTGCGGATCGATACTCGAGATTCTGATTCTTGGAATAGTCGTTTGTTTAAGGATTTCCTCTAAAAGATATGAGAATCTACTTTCCTCTGATTTTCTTGTATCACTTGCTCACCAAGCTGCGAGGTTAATTCCCGTGATCACTACTTCTTTTCCACCTTCTGCTTCCACTTGATTGATCTCAGCAATAATTTCATCAAGCGGTCTATTTCTATGTCCTCCTCTCTTAAAAATTGTTAGACAAAAACTACAGTAATTATCACATCAGTTCTGAATGATAATATAATTTTTTGTTCGGAGCTTTTGACCTGGTGTTTTAAGCCCACTAGAAAAATTTCTAGGATCCTGATCTGGATCCTCTGCTAACAAAACAATCTTTTCCTCATAAGGAAAGAGTTCTGGATATAAGCCAAAAAAAACTGATCTATCCATCGCCTCTCCTCTGTTCATACTTCCACATCCAGCGATATAGACTCTCTTGTCTTGATGGAGATGATCTAAAATTTCTTTTACCCACTTGGATTTAGCTCTATCAGTTACTACACATGTCGCAACAAGAAAAATATCATCGGCATCCTGCTTGGTAGTTTGCAGATGAGCGATTCGTTTATTGAGATAGAACTTATTAACTTTACATCAAAAGAGTTTGTGTTCCATAGCACTATTGAAGGTAAATATTAGGGCTAATTGTACTAAAAAGGCAAAGGGAAATCAAGTCAAAAACAAATCTGATTTTGTGTATCTATTCAAATTTAATTCTTAAGGATTACACTAGCTAAAAGTCCTAATGAAAAAAGAATTTCATTTGTATAAAAAAAAAGAGAAGTCAGACTTCCCTTTTTTAGATATTAAAGTTTCTAAGCTCAGAATTCTGAGAATATTTGGTAAATAACAAACAGGAATAGAAATAAACTACCAACTGCCAATACGATATTAATCAGCGTATTTTTTGCCTTTTTGAAGTTTTCTCATTTCCCTCCATCAACAACAAGAAGATATCCAGAGTAAATGATCATAATCACGATCACAGATCCACTCAGATATCCCAGCATCTTTGCTATTTGGATAATAAACTCCCCTGCTCTCTTTGTAAAATCTTGCTGACTAGCAATGTAGTAAAGAAAGTCGACCACTTTCATTCCAACAAGGGCCGCAATCACTGCTGCAAGATTCTTGAAGAGCTTTTTCCCTCAGCCTTCTTCTCCAGACGAGGGATTCATCATCTGAAATCCCGTAATCACAATCATCACAATCGCAAAGAAGAATGCTGCTCACTTGAGGAATGTTAGTACAAAAAAGAGGATTCCTGTATTTGAAACGAGGTTATCTTTTAGTCCTGTAGTTTGATTAATCGCTGAGAGATTGATCACCTGAGAGAAAAGCCATACTGCTCAAAAGAACAGTGCCGCCCCAATCATAATATAGAGGAAGTTATTGAGTTCAGCTTTAAGATTTTCTGATTTTTTCCCAGATATTACAAGCCTAATTGCGCTCATTACCAAATAAACAAACACTAATATATATCCTACATACTTGATGATCCCTCGCAAATATCCACCTGCTACTGCTCCACTTCCGGCACTTGTAGGCGTTGGGAAAAAGAGGCACTCGACATTTTGCTTAAAGGTATTTGTTTTTGATACACAGGAGATATCAAAGACCTTTTCAGAACGCCCGTTATGATCCTCTGTTCCATCCACCATAGGCTTTGCATAATGTTTTTCAAAGCTTGGTGCAAGATTTGTTGCAAAGGTATCAGTAAATGGGAATATTAATCCAAGACTGAGGAGTCCACCAATTAAAACTATTTTAATCCAAGAAG
Source organism: uncultured bacterium (assembly GCA_963545225.1). Taxonomy (GTDB): domain Bacteria; phylum Patescibacteriota; class Gracilibacteria; order Absconditabacterales; family Absconditicoccaceae; genus HOT-345. Next base: position 14,938 of record CAUUID010000009.1, on the reverse strand, counting down.
CCATGTTATAATCAAGAAAAGATAAAAATTCTGATTTCTTTCTTTTAGCTAAAGAAGATATTGAGTACTGCTAATGTCAACTTGATAATAGCTAGGAAACTACTTAAAACAACAATTCCTATAAGTACACTCTGAATATCTTTTTTAATTTCAGCAACCTTATCTCCGGAAACGCTTTGTGTTACCAGCTTAAATCCATTCCAGATAAGCATGATAGCCCCCATTGTAAGTCCTATAAATATCGTCCACTGAATATATGGATAAATATTTTTTCTAATATAATCTAAAGTACCGGTGATTTTATATTTGGTCTTCCCAATAGCTATATTATCAAACTTCGTTTGCTGGATTTGGAAGTCTTTATTAGCAATTGTATGAATACTTTTTACTAAATCGTCTGGCGTTCAGTTAGTATTGATCCAATTTCTTGTCGCTTTTGCATCTTTATCTGACTCTGATTTTGAGTTAGAACTCGCAAAAGTCATACTCATTAATGGCATTACGAAAAGTGATAGGAATACTCAGCATGCTAAAATCAGTTTTTTCATTTTATTTAATATTTGGATAAAAGATAGATTTTTATTCTTCTTCATCATGTTTTTCTCTAAGTTTAGCCTTGATAGCAAAAGCAGCAATGACTCAGATAAATCCAACTACAACAATTCATAATATCCATAGAATAACTTTTAACCAAGATGGGAATCCTGATGTTCCAGTTGTTTTTGTTGTTTCCACTGTGGGAATTGTCTTAGTCTCTCAAGATTTTTTATTAACATCCTGGCATACTTCAATAGTTGATAGTTCATATTGTTTTGCGATATTTTCACAGATATTTTTCTCAATCACATTTTTGAAATCATCAGTTCAAATCTGATTTTCTCAGATATTATTAGGGTCAACAGCATTTTTCTGCAAGAAGGTGTAGAGTTTTATGAGCTTCTCAGCTCTAACAGATCTAGTATCAGAGCCACTTTCTAATAGGCTTTCTGCTCTCTCAAATTCATCAAAAATCTGACTTGATTCCTTTTTTAAGCTTAGAGGCAGTAATGCGAGAATTTCAGATTTTGCTACCTCATAAACTCCAACTCCTTTTGCTGAAAGTGTTGCATGATCACTTAAAGCAATCAAAATATCATCAAGTTTTTCTTGCTGTTTTTTAGTAAGCTTTGTAACATTTTTCTTTAAGAAGTCCTCGATTTGAATCACACTGGATCTGGTTTTATTGATGTCTCCAAGATCATTTCTCAGAGAGATAAGGAGATTTCTTAAATCAGCATTAGCAATACTCGAACGATCATCAATATTTGCAATAAGTTCACTAAGTGCGGAATATTGTGCTTGAAGCTCTGGGCTTAACCCATTCTCATAATCAGCAAAGGTTACCGTAAAGTCTTTCTTAAAAAGCTGGGCACTTCCCTCTGCTTGATAGACAATTCTTCAAATAATAGATTCAGACTTTGGAATATATGATTGAGTCAGGATTTTATTACAGCTTAGATCACGATCATTATCAGGCGTTCCATCTAAATTAGTATCAATCAAAATATTGGTATCAACCCAGCACTGATCATTTCTAGAAGCAGTTTTCAGATAGAAAACAACCTCATTATTTAATTGTCTACCAACGAAAATTTCAAGATGCCCTTTATCAGATTTTTCTATATTTGGTAATGAAATGATTTGAAGTCCAGTCGTCAAAGAAGTAAAATCTGAACCTGAATTTACTTTTACTTCAAGTTGTGCTGTAGCCTCATTGGCATTGCTATCCTTTGCCTTGATTGTGACAGGATAAGTTCCTGGTTTTTGATACTGGACTTTAAATGTTTTTTTATCCAAGGTTGTATCAAGGTATTTTTTATTTCACTTTTCACACTCTCTAGTATCCCAACATATTTCTCTACTAATGAGGTTTCCAATACTCACATCCTTGAAAAGGACAGTTGTCCCCATAGTTGCATAAATAAGAGCTGGTTTAATTCAGTTTTTTACTACAATCTGAGCTCATTCTCACATACCTTTATGGTCTCTATAGGTTACATACGCAACTGGTTTATACGGTCTATCTTTTGGACTTGGCTTATTGTAAACTCGCTTTACACGATCATTTTTAGTTGTCATATCGATAATTCCATCCCCATCAAAATCTAGCTGAATAGTCCTATCTTTTACAAAATCTGATCTATCAGAGAGCACTTTCGATATAATATCAAATGTGATTTCATCTCAGACTTCTGCGTTAATCTTATCTGATCTCAAGGTAACAATCGGAATATCTGGCTGTTTACCATCTGGTGGGAACATGATTAACGGTCAATTTCCAATAATTTCCTCACTTGTTTGATTCCCATCATCATTATCAAACATTTTTACTCAAAATACATATTCTCAAGGGATTTTTGGTACAGCGAAAAAAGTATACGGGATACTTCCCTGAGTGATCCTGGTTTCTATAATTTTATTTGGATTATCTTTTGGATAGTAATACCACTTAAAATAAGAGATTGCTCCGTCTGGATCCATTGGATTTTCAGCGGTAACCTTAACTATGATAGGATCAATTCCTGAATTAAAGATATCTTGTGTCTTATTTCATTGCTGAAATCAGATTCCAATCTCATTTCCATATTGAGGGAAACTGATCATAAGATTATCAAGCCTTGGAAGTGCATTAACTACCTTAAACCAAATTCTCTCTTTTACATTCTTACCAAGTGATGTATCCTCTAGAATATAATCAATGTATTGACATCAAAGCGAATTAAACTTGTGAGAGAAAGTATGATTATTTATATTGATGATTTCATCATTCTGAACCTGAAAGTAGGTACGAAGATTTGTGGCATTTCACTGAGCATTTACGGATGAAGAAGTATTAATATTAAAACGAGACTGTCTATCAATCCTAAATGCTGAGTGCTCATTTCCTTTTTCATCAGTACATTTATCGTTTTGAGCTACTTTGATACCGTAGTCATTATTAATATCATAACTGATAATTGGGCTATCTTTTTCTCCAATATATACGGTATCATAAACTGTATTACTATTTCCCTGTTCATCTGTTGCCTTGAGTGTAATTCTATAAGTCCCAACTCTTTGATATTCATGCTTCATAACATTAGTCTGATTGACTCTTGGGACTGTTCAATCTCAGAAATCTCGCTCATAACTAAGGACCTGATGATTTGCCTGTGCTGCAAAAGTCACATACGTCTTCCAAACAGCTGCTTTTGGACGAATCTTTAAGACTGGTCTCAGAGTTGATTTTACCTCTACTGCTTTTTCAATTTCTGAGATTTTACCGAATTTATCAGAAACTACTAGTGTTACCTTATGAATTCACGCCTCATTAAAGAGCACAGTAATCAGTTTATTTTCTTTTTCTGTTTTTGTGATATGTACAGCATTAGGATTTGAGAACTGCCAATCATAGGTAAGTTTATCATACCCATTTCCTACATCAACATCACTTGAACTATCGGCATTAAAGGTAAATTCTGAAGGATATTCTCGGAGACTTGTAGGTGTAATAGTAAACTGAGGAACTGGAGGCGTAGATTCAACATATACATTCACTGTATCCAGATTTTTATTTCCAATTTCATCTTCTACAGTAAGTTTTACAGTATAGTTTCCAGGTTTTTTAAATTGTTTTTTAATTTCCTTTCCCTGTAAGGTATCCAGCTTTACACCTTCAGAATCATAAATCTCCCAAGTAAATAATTTTATCCTAGAGGTTAATGAATAAGAAGCTGCAGCTGAAAAGCTATATGTTGTAGAAGTCATTCCCTTGTCTGGAGTCTGCTGAATAGAGGCTACAGGATCAGAAACAGAAAGAGAATATCTCTCAGAAACGGTATTACTCTCGTTATCATTTACGGTGAGGGAGATATTAAACTCTCACTGACTTGGAAGTGGAAGATTGATATATCCAGGTTTTCAATCTCATTCTCTTGCCCAACTGAAGCCATCTCTTGAAGTAACTTCCCAGCGATGAGACATAATTTCTCTCCCTCACATAGGCAAAGTCGCACTTCCATCAAAAACAATTCCTTTTTTTGCTTCTTGAATTCCGACTTTTACATACTTGTTTTTATCCATCTTCTTTCCGTTAGCATAGACGATAACATTTGCTGATTTCGGGCTTACATTTACAGAAACAGTAGTTTCTCAGTCAAAAATTCCAGCATTTGAACTCCTAACGGTAAGATGCACGAGATAGATACCAGATTCATTGAATCTATAGTTCACTACTGGTCAATATCAGATAGGCTTATCAATTCCATCAATATCCCTGTAATACCAAAAATAGTTCCTTGAAGGGATAGTCTCATTTGATGGATCACTACTTCCTCTTGCATCAAAAGTAACCGTCAAAGGCGCAGGACCACTAGATGGATTCGTTGAAGCGGTTGCTTTGACTGTGTATTTATTTTGGATTGTTGCGTTTACGTTGCTAAGAGGATTTTTACAATTTTCAATAAAACTATTATAATTTTCCCTATTAGTATTTCATTGCATTTCTCTGGTAGTTTTGAGACATTGCTTATATACCACTTGAAAATTATAATCTTGTGGGAAATAAGGGAAAATTCTGGTCATAATAGCATTGAGCTCATTATAGATCGTAGTTCATCAGATTTTTCCTATTCTGCTATCAGCATCAATATCAACAAAAAGCTCTTGTAATCTATTTCGATCCTTTTGGATTTGATAATTGGCAAAATACTCAGTTGGCACCTTTACACTACTAGAGTTTGTAGCTGAAGTCACTGCTGAGATTCAAAAAATCAAAAATCCAAGTACAAAGAGGATTTTTTTAGGCTGAAGAAGAGTTTTTTTTGAGATACTATTCATAGCACAATTTGAGGTATAAAAGACTTATCTCAAGTATACACCTGTTTCTTAATTTTTGCAAATCTTAGCTGTTAATTTATTTTACACTCTATTGACAATTTTTACTTTATATTTTTTACATATTTTATCATCATTGGCAGAATGCTACAGTTCTATCTTTATCGAAATAAACAGAAAAAATCTGACTGTAAGAGCCAGACTTTTCTTTTATTTATGAGATTTTTATTTAGCAATTAACTATTTAGTGAAACATGCAGCAAATTTTGCTTCATCAAGACCAACTTTCTTTGCAATATCAGCTACATTACTTCCATTAAATACCTTGTAAGTGAATGCCTGAGTTAAGTAATCATAATATGCTTTTGTCCCTCCGATCTGTCCTGCACATTCAGCTCCTTTAGCTCCAAGTGGTGCAGTTGGGTGAAGACCAGCAATTGGCATATTTTTGAATACCAAAGCCACCTTTCCATTGCTTGCATCTACGATATTTTCAATAGTTTTTGCATTGAAATGTCTTTGACAGAAAGGACAAAGAATATCTGAGTATTCTACTACCACAATACCAGCCTTCTCATCTCCATAGTAATGAGCTCCCTTCAAAATCTTTTGAAGAACATCTTTTGTAAGTGTTCCGGCCTGTCCCATATCATCTGTTGTAAGAGTCTCACCAGCCTGAAGTTTAGCAATCACCTCCTCAAAAGCTGACTGAGGATAAGCTCCTCCGATCGCCTTATATTTTCCTGTCTTTACATCAATCACTGCATTACCAGGAGTTCCCTGGAGTCCAAAATTTTGTAGTGCTTCTGTTGAGTTTTCATCCCAGAGCTTATCATTGTATGCGGCGGCAGTATCCAAAGCCTTAGTATCTGAAGTAGCATCTCCAGTTGTCTCTGAAGTTGTATCAGTAGCAGCATTAGTTGAAGTATCAGATAAAGCTGCCTTAATCTGACTAATCTGCTGTTCAATTCCTTCAGCAACTCTCTTTTGATATGCTGGAGCCTGCATAACTTCACTTACCTTACTAAGATTAGCTTCATTTCCAAACTGTACTCCAACAGTAGCCTTATAAATAGCATCAACTTTTGCCTCCAATTCTGCTGGAAGATTTATTGCTACATTAACCTTAAGATAAGCCATCACTGCAAATACAAGAGTTGGCACTAAAAGCACAAGAGTAGCAACTGAAAGAGCCTTTCCGCAGCAGTTTGATTTACCACATGATTCTCCAGTTGTTTTTTCGTTTTTAACCATAATTTGTAATAATACAAAGATAAATAAACAAAATTCTGATTTTTTATTTTTTTTATAAGCAGAATTTGATTTCAGAGTATGAATTTTTTTTTTGAATGCAAGTGATTTAAGATTCTAGATAATCACTATCCCTTGACATTACCTCTATTTCCCCAAAAACATCTATTCAAAGATAAGTAAATTCAATGCTCAAATCAGCTTACAAAGCTTATTAAACAAAATAAAAAGAAAAATCTCAGCTTTTATGCTGAAATTTTCCTCCGCTATTAGTATATAAACTACTTTACTTTCTGAGGAAGAAGGTAAAGGGTATTATTACTTCTGTCGTAGCTGAGATTATAGGTTACACCATCTACCTGGATTTCATTTTTCTCTAGAGAAAGCCTATCTCCAGAAAGATTGAACTCTAAAGGTACTCTATTTCCCTTTCCATCAATTACCGTATATTTTGCTGGATTTGTTGAATTCTCGATATCGAATTCCTTCCATCCAGACACTGGTGTTCTACCAACTCCGTGTTCTCCTCCGATAGATTCGTAAAGATTTCTATTTCTCTTTCCATTCTTTCATCTTCCATCAGGTGAAACCTGAACATCCATTGCATTTAGTCTCTCTAATCCATTAAGATATGTTCTCATTGCTGCAAGAATCTTCTGAACCTTTTCTGGAGTATTATCGTTTACAGTGATCAGTTTTCCTTCATTTCTTACATCTACGGTTGCATATCTTCCATTTACTACAATACCATTGAGCTGATTCTTTCCTTGGAACGTCTTATCAAAGAGCTCCTTAAACTTATCATACACTTCAGCATCTGATAATCCTAGATTAATTCCTTTTAGGATAAGTGATTGATCCTTATTTGATGCCTGAGAGAGTAAGTATGAGAAATTATCAGCAGTTACTTGTACTGAATTTCTCTCTGTATCGTAGAAATATCCTGTAAGTTTCTTTGACTTTGGAGTAGGATCTTGATCTTCTACTTTTACTGGGATTCTTGCAACCTCCTTATTGTTCTTAGGATTTCGGAGTGCTACCTCTCCTTTCTCTGCATTAAATGATTTTACAGTATTTTCAAGCGTCTTAGCTTCACTTCCCTCAAATGCAACCTGAGTATAAGGCTGATCTGCACCGATAAATTCTTCAAGCTTATATCCTCCTTCTTTATCTCCAAGAGAAATTGAAGAAGTTTTTCCGTGTTGAATACGATTTCCCGCTAAAGTTCTACCTAGTTGATCAACAAGTTTCATATCTGATTTTTTACCTTCTTCACTATTTTCAATTACATTACGAATAATTACTGGTGCAACTCTGCTAGTTACATTTGTTTCAAATCCAGTAGATGGATCTGCAGTAATGATTCTTGGAGAGACAGCAGTTTTCATAATATTTCCAACCTTGTATGGAACTTTATTAAGATTTTGGAAAACATTTTGATCTCAAAGGTGAGTCTTGTTTGTCTTTTCCCAGATTTCTGTAAATGATTTTACAAAATGTGCCTTGAATGCCTTAAGACCATTCTTTCCCTCTGTTGGAATCTCAACTTCAAGTCCTCCATTTACAACTTTACACTGAAATTCTAGGTCAAATCCGAATAATTTAGCCTTAAAATCCTTTGGCTTTTGGATTTCAATAGCAACTTTATCATCGTTAAATTTTACTGCAACATCTGTAAGTTCCTTTGTAGTTGCACCATTGACAACTAAGGCTCTAGACCAGTTTTCTAGATCATTTTTTTCATTAGTTGCATTTTCAAGTTTTGTCTGAGAACTCCACTTGATACTTGTTTGCAAAAGTCTTGCAAGATCAATATGATCCATATAACTTGGCATATCCTTTAATACTTTTCTATCAAGATTAAGTTTGAAAGGAAGCTTTGAAATTTCTGACTCAAGTCTTTCTTTTGTCGCATTTCTATCATAGTTAACTTCCACTGACTTAATTCTTTCTTCTATTGCAGTTGCCCCTTTCACATCAAAAACAAGCAAATTATTGAAAAGCATTTTATTCCCAGATTCTGTAAGTCCCACATTATACTTTTCACTATTTACTCAAAATTTATTAAGTTTTAGTTCATGCCTATTATCCTTCATCACCTTTTGAACAAGGAGATGCATATCTACAGTCTTGAGCTTATCTGCATATTTCTGATCCTTATTTTGATTCATGGTTGCATCAAGAAAATAATCCTGAACGTAAGCATACTTTCCATTTGCAGTTCTCTGAGATTCACCAATATATTTTTTTGCGATAAGATCAAAAATCTTAGGATCATCTACAGAAACCTGGCTAATATTTAGAGAATCCCCATTAATATGAAAACTTGTCTTGAATTCATCTACAACAGCCTGTTTTTCTGCCCCATCAAGCTTCACTGGCTCTCCATCTTTCTGTCCTTCTACTTGATTACCAAGCTTAGATAATACCTCCTTATAATTGGCAGTAACTGCTTTTTCCTCTTTATTCTTATTGGAAAGAGTTTGTACAAGCTCGTTTTTATTGTTTTTAATAAGTTCTTGCTGAACACTCGTTCCATTCATTTCTGCTGCAGCGCTTGCTGATGACAATACACTTGCCAAAGCGAAAGTAGTAAAAACCTTATTGTTTAAATAATTTTTCTTTTCCTGTTGATCAAGATGATTTTCAAAGTTGTTTAAAGTCATTTTTCCTACTATAGAGAATAAAATAATTTCTATATTCAAAGTATATTATACATAATATATACAAAAAGTCAAAAAAATCAAGAGATTTATATTGACTTTTTGTAAAAAAATGAGAAAATCTGATTTTTATTTTCTAAATACAAGGGATGAAGCGCTATTTCAAAAAAGCAAATTCTACAAAAAATATATACTTATATCCACAAGTCATCAAAAAAAAGGAATAACAGGAAAAGGCATCCAAATATTGGATGCCTCAATCAAAAATAAAGATCAAGCAAATTTCACCTCTCCAAGGATCTTTTCATAGGTCATTTGGATTTGCTCTGGAATACATGGATACTCCGCATACAAAACGTCATCACTAACCTTACGATAGATCTTTATGTCACTATCTTTGATCTTTAGATAGATATAACTACCTGAAAAATCAAAGTTATCCATCGAGCTACCAAACGGAAGCTTTTCTAGTCTGACACTTAGTGCATTGGTTGGCTTAGCCTTTAAGGCTATAACGAGTTTTCTACCACTTTTTCTAGCACTACTATGATAAGCTAATATAGATACCCGATCCGACATAGCATCATTAAGTGTAGAAAAGGGAACAAGCTTAAACTCAGAATGAGCCGTTTTAATCCTTCTAGGAGGCATTTTGGGACTCTTTTGAGCTTGTTTAGCTCCCTTCTTCCTAGGAGCTCCCTCTCGAGAATGTGGTTTTGAAGTCTCTCCTTCTGAAACAGAAGTTAATCCTTCTTTTTTTAAACTCTGAGCTGCAAGCTTTGCAGCTTCTCGTTCTTCAGCAGTACGCTTGTCTGCTAGACTCTTTTTGTTTAATCCCTTACGAGCATTGTTGATTGTACTCATAAAACGCGTTGTTTTAATAGTTATGTATTCAGTTAACTTCTAGTCTATACTTTTCAAAAATAATAACTCTCCCAAAACAGCAGAAGAAACTCTACCATTTGGAAGCAGGAAGAATCAGCATTCCATCAAAGTAAGACAGCGAAGGATACTATACAAATATAGAATAAAAAGTCAAGAGAAAATAAAAAAGAGAGAACTCTGATTCTCTCAAAAGTTCCCCTCTTCTCTTTCTTATATGACTTGCTCAATTTTTACTCAGATTTTTTTGAGTTTATTCACAATATCGGCATATCCTCTAGCAATAATTTCCTCATTCATAATAGAAGTTTCTCCCTCAGCCATAATCCCAGCAAGCACCATCGCTCCTCCTCATCTCAGATCAGTACTTGAAACATATCCTCAGTGCAGCTTACTTGGTCAGATAACCAAAGCCTGATGAGGGTTTAGAATCTCTATTTTTCATCAGAGATTTTCAAGTTCATTGAGATATCAGAATCTTCCTTCATAGAGCGTTTCAAAGATCTTGGTAACTCCGTTAAATTGAGTAGCTAATGCTCCAAAAATTGATTGAAGATCACTAGGAAACCCTGGGAAAATTCTGACTTCAAACTTTGTTGCTTTATAATTTGGCTTATTATAAGAGTTTACTGTGATAGTATGCTTATCTATGATTTTGAAGTTAATTCCAATCTTATCTGCAATATTGTACATTGCACTAAGATCATCAACATTCACATTTTTGATTGTCAATTCCGAATTATCCGCTCCAGCACCAATTGCAAAATAGGTTCCTGCCTCTATATAATCGCTAATAATCTCAAAAGAAGTCTTTTGAATATTAATCTTACTTGGAGAAATAGTGATGGTATGATCTAGTCCCATTGTAATTTTTGCTCCTGCTGCATTGAGAAAATCAATAAGGTTTTTCACATGAGGCTCGGTTGCAACTTGATATACCGTAATATCGTAGTCTACATCATCCAAAAATGCAAGATAGGTAATCAATGCTTCAGTTGCTGTTACAGAGAACTCTTGAAGCATAATATTTTTCTTTGGTTTTCCAATAACTTTGAAAGTTTTAAATGCTCATTGTTCAATTTTTACACCAGCCTTCTGAAGTGCATCATCGAAGGTATCAAGTGGCCTTTTCCCAATTTTACATCCACCAGATCAAACAAATCTGACTTCTCCAAATTTTTTGAGTCCGACAGGGATCAAAAGAATTGAAGCTCTGAATTTGGTTGCAAGTTGACCAGTCAGATCAAAGTATTCCTTTGATACTGCAAAAGCCTCCTCATAAAGGCGCTTCATATTGTGAATATCACTAATATCCGGCATATTCTCAAGCTGAATTTGAGAATCTACAACATAGTTCGCAGCAAGGATTGGAAGTGCTGCATTTTTACTCCCTGAAATATAAACTTCTCACTTGAGATTTGGTGAATATGAGATCTTGAACATTATAGTCATATCATGAAATAAATCATCCCTAACTATAGCATTCAAGTTTTTGCTTTCAAGAGAAAATCAAGAAAAACAAAAAAGAGAAAAAATCTGACTTTTCTCTCTTTTTACCAAAGGATTGCACTAGCAGAATAGCTACTGATTAGATCCACCTTCTTATTACAAATTTCTTATGATTTGCTAATTTTGAGTCATAATAATTATCAACGGGGCTTCTTGTCTTAAAGATCTCCTCAAGCCTCTTTTTGGTATCCACAATCTCTACTCCTCCAGGGAGCTGCCCTCTTCACCTACTCTCAATCGTCCTCTTCTCATCCAAAACAATCACAATATGTCAATCCCAAACTATAAGATCAAGAGGTTTCAGAATTTTGACTATTTGATCAATCGTTTTACCAGCGATAGGAACTGGTTTTCAAAAATTCAAAAGACTACGAGTATTTCTTGGCGTATATCAGTTAGTCGCCTGATAAAGCAGTCCAGAACAATCAACTCCTTGGAAAAGCTTCCTCTTAGTTTCTAAAGTTGTAAGTCCAGTAGCTGAGGGAAAGAATTTTTCAATCTCTGGTATCCCCTGCCACCATGATCCCCCCCAAACATATACTGTACCAGAGGCAGCAAGGAGATTTTTTTTCACTTGTTCAAGTGAGGGTAAAAGCTGAATTTTCTCGGCAGGTTTCTGGTCTACTTTTTGGATAAATCTTGAATCTAAAAAGTATCCATATTTCGCTCATCTTCCAGAATCAAATTCTCTCGTACGGATCTGGTATGTTGTAAATATTCAGTTATCTACTTTCTTTATCAAACTCACAACAGTTCATGGAGGCAATACGACTGCAGATTCTTGAATAAGATTATTCGAATTAAGTTTTAGTCCAGTAGTTCCCGGTCACCCAAGCAAAAGGTTAATATCTACCTGATCTATTGGCAACCAGAATACTGGCGTAGGAAGTATCGTCTTTGCATACCCCTCAAAACTCTCAAAACTCTCAATCTGCAAAGACCTTGATATCTCCTCGGAAATTTGCTGCGTTTTGAGTAGTTCTTCAAGCATTTCTTCTCTTCTTCCAGTAGTGAAGTTTTGGTAAGTACGCACTCTATCCTCAATTGAGGCAAGATCCTCAGCCCTCAAAGCTGGTCAGTAGAGTTTAGTTTTTAGATTTGGAAGGAAGGCTTTACGGATAGCAAGTGACTTTTGAGCCAAACGAGAAAAAAAATCTGATTTTTCTTTCTTTTCTTTTTTGGATAAAGGTTGATTAAGTCGCTGATCAATCTGTGCGTGTTCCTGCTCAGAAAATGGCGTATAAGCGAATCCCCATGCTAGAGAAAAAATCAATAACAGCAAAAAACTAAATAGTTTCCTCATATTTTTTGTAATCGTTTCCTGATAAAAGTTTACATATAGTATGTACTCATTTTGGCATTTTTTTCAAGAGAAGTGTAATACCACGATTTCTCATTTCGTCAAGAAGAAAAAGAAATCTGATTTTTGTTCTTTTTGCAAATCAGAGAGTTTTTTATATACTTGGAGAGTTTATATAATTAAATAACAAAACAAATATGAAAGTAAGTATCTGATTTTCAGGTCCTGCTGGATCTGGAGTAAATACTGCGGGACTTTTTCTCGCTGAGATTTTGAGTGAAAAGGGATATACCGTACTTGGAGACAAGGAGTACGCATCAATCATCAAATGAGATAATAACTGTTTTTTTCTCTATATTTCTGATGAAAATCAGATTTTTATCAGAAAGGAGATTGATTTTTTCTTGGCATATGATCAGTATTCTATTAGTAAGAATGAGCCGATCTATGATCTGAGACACACCTTTATGATCAAGGATGAGAACTGCAAATATAGAAACACCTTTACGCTCTGATCAGCTCTAAAACTCTTAAATCTTTCCATTGATGAGGGGAAAGCAATTCTAAAGAGACAATTCTCTCTAAAATCATTCTCTCAAGAAATTATGGATCAGAATTATGCTGATCTAGAAGCTGGGTACGAATATATAAAAAGACAAGAAAATACTGACTTTCCACAGATTGATTGTAGTAAAGTGATCTGAGAAAAAAAGATTTTTATGTACTGAAATGAATGCATTGCAAAAGGTGCGATGGATTCAGATTTGGAATTTTATGCTGCATATCCAATGACGCCAGCTTCTTCAATTATTGATGAAGTAGTAAAAAATAAAAAGGTAACCTTTCTCCAAGCTGAAGACGAAATCGCAGTAGGTATGGCTATGCTCGGAGCAAAATTTGCTGGGAAAAGATCTATGTGTGGAACAAGCTGAGGTGGATTTGCTTTGATGACGGAAGCTATTGCATTTTCAAATCAAGCTGAAATTGGATGAGTATATGTTCTTTCTCAGAGAGATGGTCCAAGTACTGGAACACCAACTTTTACAGGACAAGCAGATATCAATTATGCTTTGAATGCAAGCTTTTGAGATACTAAGCCAATCGTACTCTATCCCTCAACTTTTGAAGAAGCATACAATTTTGCCGGGAAAGCTCTAAACTATTCAGATATCTATCAGCATCCAGTAATTTTACTAAGTGATAAACAGCTCTCTGAGTCTTATCTTACTATCGAAAAGAAAAATCTGATTTCTGAGCCTGTTGTAAGAGGGAAGATCGCTGATGAAAGCCCTGAAGATACCTTCAAAAGATTTGAAATCACAGAAGATTGAATCTCTCCATATAGCTACCCTGGAAGACAAGGGACAACCTTTATTGCGAGCTCATATGAACACGATGAGTATGGTTTTACTAATGAGGAACCTACAACCAAGGGGAAAATGATGGAGAAAAGAGCAAGGAAAATACAGACCTTTATCCAAAATGAATTCAATGAAAACTTTTATGGATATGAAATCATCAATCCTGAAGCTAAAAAATTCTTTATCACAATAGGAGTCAACCGCTATGCACTAGAGCAATGGATTAAAAATAAGTCTGAATACGGTCTCATTATCGTGAAATCACTCTATCCTTTTGATCCAAGATTAAAAGTATTTCTGGAAAAAAACAGAGAATGAATTCAGAATTTGATCTTTGTTGAAATGAATCATAGTGGAATGCTTGAAGATTTGGTTCGTAAAGAATGTGAGCTCTATGGAGACTGGAACTCAAAAATCTCACATCAGAGAAAAGTCACGTTATATCCTCTCTTTGAGGAGGAAATTCAAGCAGTTCAAGACTAATGCTTCTTTATTTTTAATAACAAAATTCTAATGAGACATAATACTAATAAAATACAATGGTGTCCAGGATGTGGAGACTTTTTGATTCATATCGCACTCAAACAAGCAATTACTGAGCTAAAAATTCCGCTTCACCAGCTCGTTGTGGTGACTGGGATCTGATGTAATAGTAAAATGAGTCAATATATGGAATGATATGGTTCTGAAACCTTGCATGGGAGAGGGATTCCCTTTGCTACTGGAGTAAAAATGGCTAATCCTGAACTAACCGTCATCTCAGTTTCCGGAGACGGAGATAGTTATGGAATCTGAGTTGGACATTTGATTCATGCATGTAGAAGAAATATTCCGTTTGTGCATATTACTTGTGATAATCAAAATTATGCACTTACTACAGGTCAGGCTTCTTGTACAACTCCAATCTGAGCAAAGACAAAATCAACTCCTGAGGGAAATGAGATCGCTCCAATGCATCCAGTTAATCTAGCAGAAGTTGCAGGCTGCAAATTTGTCAGGAGTGTTCCAGACAAGGATATTAAACTTATGAAGGAGACAATCATGGAAGCGATCCAATTCAATGGATTTGCACATATCAATATTCAGCAGTCTTGTCCAAGTTGGAAAAGATGGTAAAA
>CAUUID010000008.1:0-36617 GCA_963545225.1 uncultured bacterium | reverse complement strand
GTTTCCTAGAGACTTTTTTAAAGTTCTAAAATTAATAAATTATCAAAGAATATTCTATTAGTCCAGTCTCAGCACTCTTTTTCTTCCAATCATTGTACTACAATAGGAGTACATTGTAAGTCTGGGAGGAGATGGTTTACAATAGTAGGAGGAACATTGGTTCTCATTTTCTGAAAAAAATATTTGTTATTAAATCACAAGGTATCAATTAAAAAACCTGTCTTCCCTCCTATATTCGTTTCTGAGTTGTTATAGTCTTCCCAGTATTCTTTATGTGTGCTAACAAATACTCCAACTACGATCTCATATCCCATTTTATCCATTGTTGAGTCTCAAGGAACTGGCCCTTTTCAGTAGGTACCATAGAGCCGTATTGCTCTAGGTGTCTCTGCATATATTTTTACTCCTTTAGTCTCTTTCCCAAGCTTTACCTGAAAACCATAGACCTCATTTCTATAGATGAGTGAATCTCCCGTCTGTGTCACAATCGCTCCGCTATTCGCCTCCGTAATCACAACAATCGGAGTAGTATCTCCTGTCTGTGCCTGCACTTCTGCAAGGGTAAGCTTCGCTTCTTTTCAGCTTAAAGCTTCTGCTGGTGAGAGTTCTGTTTCGTTTCCTGTTTGTGAAATATCTCCACTCAATACCTTCTCCTCCTGTGGCAAGATTCCACAGCCACTCAAAACTACTACTCCAGTGATCAAAGACCAAAGTCAGATTTTGTTCATCTTTTCTTGTATATTAAATAAAACACTACAGTTGATAGCTATTTTCGTTAGGAAATCAAGAGGTTAACCTTAGAAAAATGATTGCTTTTGATCAATACAACTATTGTGTATTCTTTGGAGTAAAATTTTCCTACTCAAAATCTCTCACGGAGCGACCTCCCTACGCAGAAGATTTTTTCTTTGGGCTAGTGTTCTGCCGCTACTCAAAACAATTGCACCAGCTCTCCAAAGTCCCAAATGAGTATCTCCTATATCGCCTCTCTTCTCAAAGTCAGAAACCAAATCCAGTATACCACTTCTTCCCTAAAATCACTCTAAGCTTTAGTTGTTTTCTGCTCAGAATTCCATATACTATCCTCAGAAAATCCAACAAAAACCTGAAATCAGATTTTTATCTTTCTTTCCCTTTCTGATGGACAGACAAGCCATCTATGAATATTTGACTAAAATCCCTTACGGCAAAGTTACAACCTACAAGCATATTGCTCAAAAATTCTGAATGCATCCAAGGGTAGTTGGAATGATTATGAGAAGCAATGATCATCCTGATAAATATCCCTGCTGCAAGGTGGTCTGAGTAGATGGAAAATTGACAGGCTATGCACTCGGACTTGAGGAAAAGATCCGTAGGCTTGCTACTGAGGGAATTCCAGTTCAAAATAATAGGGTTCCTCTCGAATATCTTTGGACTTGAGTAGAGGAAAAGAAGACCAGATTTTAAACTTTGTGATATGCGGTATGAACCTAGAGAATCTTACTCCAGCGATGAAACAATATCTTCAGATGAAACAACAGAATCCTGATTGTATTCTGCTTTTTAGAATTGGTGATTTCTATGAAGTGTTTTTTGAGGATGCAAAGATTTGTGCTAGTGTGCTTGACCTCATCATCACTTCAAAAAATAAAAATTCAGAAAATCCTATTCCTATGGCGGGTATCCCTCATCATAGTATAGAAAAATACATTCCGAGGCTGATTGCAAAGGGCTATAAAGTCGCAATTGCCGAGCAGATGACAGATCCTGTCCCTTGAAAGATTGTTGAGAGAAGTATCAAATCAATTATTACTCCAGGAACGTATATCCAAGAAAATCAGCGTGAACTCAGCACTCTCTTAGCTATTACAAGATCTTCTGAGAAGCGCGGAACAAACTATCATCTTGCATGGTGAGATTTTACGATCGGAAACTATCAAACCAAAACACTTTCAAATTTAGAACAGGCTCAAAAGCTGATTCTATCATTGCGTCCGACAGAGATTATTCTCGACTCAGACCTAACCAACAAAGAGGAAATCATTGGTCCTATTCAGAGTTATCTAAACTGTCTAGTCTCTGTATATGGAGTTCCCTTTGATCCTGAGCACACGATTTTAACCGTTTGTAAGGTGCAGCAGTTAGCTAGTTTTGGAAAGGCATTGACAGAATGAAGAGCTTCTGCCTTAGCTCTGCTTTTTGCTTATATTCAGCATACGCAGCAGCAATTCCTCAAAAATGTTAATACGATCAGCTACCATGCTGCTGATGGACTCGTTCTGATGGATGAAACTACGGTCAAAAACCTAGAAATATTCAGTTCAAGCTATGAAAATTCTAGTAAATATACCTTATTTGAAATTCTTAATACTACGAAAACTGCGTGAGGAGCTAGACTGTTGAGGGATATTCTCTCAAATCCAACAAACAATAAAACTGAACTCAACTGGAGACTTTCTCATCTTGAGAGACTCTTTGATGATACAAAAACCAGTGCCATTCATCAGTTTTTCTCAGCATTTTTTGATATCCCAAAGCTTTTAAGTCTTATCCTCTATAGAAAGCTCAATTATATCCCGTTTATAAAGTTGAGAACTACACTTTGACTCGCTTTAGAGGGATTAGATGGAGAGATACTAACTCAGCTAAAGGCTATCGGACTTGATCAATCAGAAGTAGAGGAGTTAAGAGAGATTTATAGCTATTTGCTCGCATTACTCAAGGCAGATGACCAGCTTATCGGTGATAGTGACTACATTGCTGACTGAAGAGATCCACAAATTGATGAACTCAGAAAGCTTGCTTATCATAGTGATGATCTGCTGATGAGCTATCAGCAAAAGCTTGTTGCAAGCTCTGGAATCACCAATATTAAGCTCAAGTTTATCACTAATCAGTGATATTTCTTAGAGTTGACGAGTAAAGATAGTGAACTGTTTGATCAGTGGATTAGCGAAAAACTAGCATCAAACCTATCAGAACAGGAAAAGAATGAATTCTGAATTCTCCGCAGGCAGACCTTAAAGTGAAATCAGAGATATTCTAGTCCATTCCTAGAAAATCTCCAGTGAGAGATTATCTCATCAAGGGAACAGCTCAGAGCTAAGGAACAAGCTCTCCTCCAAGAGGCAAAGTCTTTCCTTGAAAAAAAAGTTCATGTTCTTGCTGTTGTTGCTGAGAAAATTGCTTGGGTTGATTTGTTGACGTCTTATGCTTTACTTGCAAAGGAGCAACACTATACTAGGCCACAGCTTTTAGACCAGGAGATAATTGCTATCCAATGAGGTCGTCATCCAGTGATCGAGGCTTTCCTTCCAAAAGATCAGCCCTTTATTCCTAATGACCTCAAGATCGGAAAACAGCCAAACCTTCCAAGTGATGATGGTATAATCCATATCATTACCTGACCAAATATGGGAGGAAAATCAACCTATCTCAGGCAGTCTGCTTTGATTGTGCTTTTAGCACATTGTGGACTCTTTGTTCCTGCTCAAAAGGCTGAAATCTGACTTGTTGATGGAATTTTTGCTAGAGTTGGAAGTTGAGATATTATCGCAAAAAACCAATCTACCTTTATGACTGAGATGATCGAGGTTGCGAATATTCTCAATAATGCAACAAAAAAAAGTTTTATTATCTTTGATGAACTTGGTCGTGGAACCTCTACGTATGATGGGCTAGCACTTACCAAGGCAATTTTGCACTATATTCTTCAGACACTACAAGCGAAGACACTTATTGCTACTCATTATCACGAATTGATCGCTCTAGAGCAGGAATCTCCGCTGATTAAAAATTTCTCAGTTAGTGTGTATGAGACAGACAAACAGGTGATTTTTATGAAAAAAATTACTCATGGCTGAGCAAATAAAAGCTATGGAATCGATGTAGCTAAATTGGCAGGTATCCCTTTCTCAATTTTGGCTGAGGCGCGTGAGAATTTAGCTGCTCTTGAAAAGGATCAAAAAGATCAAAAAAAACAGACTTCTTCTTTTTCTTCTTCAGTACAAGGACTATTCTCGCTTCCTAAGGAGGAATTTCTTGATAAAGCTCAATACGAAAAAATAAAATCAATGCTTAATGGCATTGATCTTAATAATATTACTCCGCTCCAGGCACTCCAGCTCCTCGTAAAAATTAAAGAGGAACTCTAGTTACTGTGCTGCATACATACGATCAAAACTGCTTGATCTATTGGTAAGATAATCGCTCGCAGTTTTTCAAAAACTAAAGCTTTTCTCATTTTTCTCATCAAGATAGGTGATTACTCCCTTTGATTTATCATACACAATTGGTTTGTGTGCCATTTCATGATCAATCAAAATCGGACTTTCTGAGGCATTAATCATTCCAATAGAGAGACTTCCATTGGGAGTCTTTTCTAGAATTTGCGAAAATTGTTCGTAAGTGTCAATATCTAGGATACCATTAACTTCTGGGCGTTCAGTCGCATTTGGAGTTGAGAGAATATGCTTTTGATCATACTGGATACGACCAGTTTTTAGATCTTTTGACATAAACTTTCCAGCGATAGAGGTAGCAGATAATGAGGGAAGTCAGATATTAAACTTCTTATCTGTCGTCTTCATGAAATCTGAGATCATTGCGAGGTTGTCTTTATCATTACGAGAGGTAATTGATGGGAAAACGAGTAGTGGTCATTGTGAGGGATCCTTTGAATATTTTGAGATTCCCTGTAAAAGTTTGATTGTATCTTCTGGCTTCATATCATGGAAGTGAAGCTCTGTCCCATCTTTTTTCATCGCATTATAAATTTTTGGAAGGTTCTCAGACAAATCAACAGCATTGATATTGGCTCACCAAGCTCTACTTGCGCTTTCTGTGTATCCATAGCACTCCTTGAGAATATCCTTAGGATTTGTCCCAGTTCTCAATTTCTCAACAACGACACTATTTCTACGACTAGGATCATTGTAGGGATGTTCTTTAGCAAGATTGAGATTCTTTTTTGAAGTATCCACTCCTTTTTCAGTATTGTTTACCTGTTTTACGTTGCTTTCTTTCCCCTTAGCAAGAGGCTTAACTTCTTTCACTTCATCTCTGTTTCCCATATTTTCCATACTCATATTGCTAGAATATAAAGATTATACTTAAGTATACTACTTTTTTTCAAAAAGTCAAAAAAGCCTGATTTTTTTCCTATTCCCATATGAGATAAAAAATCGCTTGTATTAGTATACTAAAACACTATAGTAGCAATTGTAAATATCAAGAGTAGATGAAGAGACGAGGCTCGCTTGTACATCTCAGCAACCTGTTTTCACAACATCCGCAATGCGGTTATAAAGTTTAAATAAGGTGCTCCTTCCTCCCCGCAAGGGAAAGATATGATCCACCTTCAAAATGCATCAGGTCTTTTCTGCTCGGGAAAGATTTTTTTCTTTTTTAGAAACTTCTCAAAGGAGAGAAAAATCAGTCTTTTAACTTTTTATAGGTACAAACAATGAACACGAGTAACGAAAAAATCCTTTTTACCTCAGAATCAGTGACTGAGGGGCATCCAGACAAAATCTGCGATCAGATTTCTGATGCAATTCTTGATGCCTGCCTAGAGCAAGACCCTTTCTCAAGAGTGGCTTGTGAATGTTTAATTACAACTAATAAGCTCATTATTGCTGGAGAAATCACTACTCAAGCGCAGGTTAATTATGAGGCGATCGCTAGAAAGGTGATCTGCGATATTGGGTATGATAGTGAGGAGAAATTTTTTGATGGGAAAAGTTGTGAGGTAGAAGTTCTAATTCATACGCAGTCGCCTGATATTGCAATGGGGGTAGATACCTGAGGGGCTGGAGATCAGGGGATTATGTTTGGTTATGCAACCAATGAAACAGACTCTTTTCTTCCAATGCCGATTGACCTCGCCCATAAGCTTGCTTTCCAATTATCCAAAGTTAGAAAAAACTGAATTCTTCCATTCCTTCGTCCTGATGGGAAAACGCAAGTGAGTGTAGAATATGAAAATGGAAAAGCTAAAAGAATAGCAACTATCGTTATTTCTACACAGCATAGCAAAGATATTACTCAAGAAGAGCTTCACAATGCTATAAAAAAGGCGGTGATCGTACCAATTGTCGGGAATCTTATGGATGAGCAAACAGTTGTTCACATTAATCCAACTTGAAACTTCTATATTGGAGGACCAGTCGGAGATTGTGGATTGACTGGGAGAAAAATTATTGTAGATAGTTATGGTGGTATGGGAAGACACGGTGGAGGAGCTTTCTCTGGAAAGGATCCAACCAAGGTTGATAGGAGTGCTGCCTATATGGCAAGATATCTTGCTAAAAATATCGTAGCGAGTGGACTCTGTGAGAAATGTGAGTTGCAAATTAGCTATGCAATTGGAATAAAACAGCCAGTCAGCCTCTTCCTGGAGGATTTTTGCACTGCAAAAATAGAAAAAAAACTGATCCTTGAGACTATTCAAACACATTTTGATCTCAGTCCTCAGTGAATTATTGATTTCCTTCAGCTTAGAAAACCAATCTACAAAACTACTGCAAGTTATTGACATTTTTGAAGAGAAATCTTCCCATGGGAACAGCTTGGAAGTCTCGAGCTTTTCAGAAAATTGTATTAAGAGTAGGTTTTCATCTTTTTCTAAAAAAGTCAAAAAAGCCAGATTTTTCTATAAGTTCAAAAAAAGCTCTTCCCTGTAAATCAGGGAAAAGCTTTTTAATTAGACGTAGGTCTAGATAATAGTTTCTGGATCATGATTGAGAATCTTGTCCTTAAGTTTTAATTCTCTAAGGATCTCTCGAGAGTGATTCGTAGCCTCTTCCAAGGCCTCATATGCTCTTTGTAGTTCTGTCAATTCTTTACCAACAAAACCTTTATCATTTATCGCTTCTAGATACCTTTTTCGAAGTTCTTTTGCTTTATCAAAAGAGCTTTTAAATTCCTTATCTAAGCGCGCGAGCTGTTCTCTCAAGAAAAGAAAATATCTTTCTCGATAGGTTTCATCAGAAACTTTCTGATAGTTAGGGGATCTTTCCATGACATTTGTTTTTTTGTATTAGACAAGCAGTATATACATTTTTGGTTTAAAAGTCAAGACTTTTTTAAGAAAAAATAATCAAAAAAACTGACTCCATTGGGCTGAAGTCAGATTTTTATTATACTATTAAAGAGCAGAAGTCCTAGGAGTAAGATCCTTATAATACAAATCTCCATTATATTGATTCTGAACCTGAGAATCTTTGATGAAATTACCAAGTTTTCAAAGATGTCCAAGAATTTTTCCCATATAAGTAAAAATCTGTCTTGGAGTATAGTTTTCTGCTCCATGAAGATGCATAAATTTCAATAGTGATGGAGAAACAAAGATCAACATTACTGTCAAAAACATACCCAAAATCATGTATCTGATGCTATCCCAGGCAGCTTTGATCTGCTTTTCATCTCCTTTTGAAAAGATAAAAAAGAAGATCGCTCTAAAAAACGCATAAATACATCCTCAACAAATCGCCAAAACAAGTCCTCCTAATCCATATAACACCACTTCCTGAAATCCTCAAACATTATCCAATCCGATCATTGATCATCAAATCAAAAATTAAAGGTAAAGAAAAAACCCTCAAGGGATTTTTCAGTACTATAGCAGAATTACTTGTCTGCGTTCTTTGGAAGGCTCTTTCTTTCTCTCATTTCAAAGAATTTCTGGAAAAGAGCATCATTTGTTTCTTTATAAAGAAGTTTTGCAACTCTCTCAGACATTTGAGATCCTTTAGCTACCCAAGCCTTGATAGTTTCAACATCAGCTTGAAGGATATGATGAAGAGGATCATAAGAACCTAAAACTTCCTTGTATCCAAACTTTGCTGGCTTAGTATGTTCAGTCAATACGATTCTATAAAAAGGTCTTTTGGTTCTACCGTGTCTAGATAATCTAATAGTCAACATTCTAGAATGTACAATAAAAATCTAAAAAAAATCTGAATTCTTACTTAAGTTTTTCCTTTGAAGTGTGTTCAGTATGCTTTCTACAGTGCTTGCAGTATTTGTTTTGAGCAAGCTTTGGAGTAACAGCCTTGTTGATATTTGTAAAATAATTTGTAGCTTTACATTCACTACATACCATTGCAACTTTTACAACTCCTCCTTTCTTTTTTGCGGCCATAATACCTTAAAACAAACAAAATAAAATATGAATGACTTTTGAGATGATCTTTAGATAATTGGCACTAGGTAGACTCGAACCACCGACCTCGCCCTTATGAGAGGCGCGCTCTAACCTGCTGAGCTATAGTGCCATAACAGTCCATAAATTTCTCAAATGAGGTATGCAAAATCGGTGAGGGAGGGATTCGAACCCTCGAGACGATTTCTCGTCTGACTCGTTAGCAGTGAGTTGATTTCAGCCTCTCATCCACCTCACCAAAATTACAATAGTCATTGTATAGTGAATTGGGTTTGAATTTCAAGGCAAAAACAATAAATTAAAGTCTGAATTTTTATCTTTTTTCACCAAAATGGCAGAAATAATAGGCGGAATAGATGATTTTTGAACCCCGAGAAGTAATATCGATCAGGTGAGTGAGGAAGCCGTCCAAAAAGCCCAAGAGGAAAATAGAAAAGCCAAACAAGTGGCTCAGCAAATCCAAGCTGACAAAACCCTCAATCAGCATTTTGCAGCCTTTCTTTCAATGCTTCTAAAAAAAATCAGCCATGAGGAACTGATAAAAGCGATTTATGATACTTTTTTCAAGACTATCAATCCTCAAAATAATATCACCTATCTGAGAAAAGATCGAAATACCAAGGTAATTGCCTGATTTTTTGTGCCTTTTTTTATCAAAGAGGCTCAAGAATATAAGATTTTCTCTTTCTATGAAAAGCTTAATCCTGAGGAATCTTGATATTCTATTAGAAGATATGTCAACTATCTAGAGCAGCTTTCAGCAACCTATCATGATAATATCCCGATCAATCAGTCAGCATTTGTTGAGCTTGTGGTGCTGATTATCCAGTATTTCATCCTCAATGAAAAAGGAAAGCCTACCGAAAAATATACTCCAGAAGAACTCAAGGCAACCGTTCTCAACTATCTGTATTATTCAAAATAAAGTATTTTAGTCTACAAAATCACTATACATGAAAATAAAAAATCTGATTTTAGTCTTTTTTGTTCTCTTAATTATCACTGGATGTGCAAAATCAAGGCCAGAACTCACTGCTCAGGAATATAATAATAAAATCATCTCATTTCAGATTCAGGCAGTAGATGCAGTAAATGAGTATTTCACAACTTTAGAAAAAAAATATGACGGACAAAATCTAGCAGAACTCTATATCTGACTTAGAGATCAGCTGAGATCGCTCCAGGATAAAGCTAGTCTGCAAGAGGGTCGACGCCGTGAAACAATACTCAAAGATGCAGTTGTTGATTATATTTCTGGACTTCAGGTGGCTCTGGATAACTATGAAAGACCAGTAGTTGAGCTGATTGGAGCATATTCAGGATCTGCTAGTGAGTTTTATCGTAGAGATACTCAGATTTTTTCAAACTATATGACTCAGTTTTCTCAGTCTCTTGCCAAGCTCGACGCTCAGATGGAGACTGCACAATCTCAATTCTCCAAAAAATACAAGTTTGAAGTAGAAAAAAAATAAAAAGCTGATTGCTGTGATTGTATCACTCGGAAAATCAGTAGAAATTGATTAGAAATCAGATAGATTTGCTTTTATTTCTCTTGAAAAGGAGAAAAGAATAGCTAGAGTACATTCAGTATTTACCTTAAAATTCTTGATATGCAAAACATAAATTGAGAACTCAGAAAGAAAAAAACTCTTGGTGGGTTTACTCTGATAGAAGTTCTTGTTGTAGTATTTGTACTCTCAATGGGAGTACTCGTAATCATGCAGGGAATCAATAAAACTACGACCTATATTTCAGAAACAGCACAAAGGACCATAGCTCTCAATCTTGCAAAAGAGGGACTCGAAGCAATGTATAATATCAGAAATACCAACTGGAGAAGGCGATCAGATAGTAGAGATAAGTGTTGGCTCAAGGCAAATCCAATGGTAGATGAGGGAAACCTTGGGTGTGAGGATGATAAGTGGATATATCCTGGAGAATGGTCTATTTATCAGAAGGATATTCAGGGGAATAAATATTTTAGTACCGAAGTAGTCTATACTCATCCAGTTTACTATACGAATCCAATGTATCTTATGATGCAAACGAGGAAATGGATAGATCAGTATGAGGATTATTTTAAGAAAGAGTGGGTCAGATGGAGGTCGTCTGTTAGAAATGATCCTTTG
This sequence comes from uncultured bacterium, assembly GCA_963545225.1. Lineage (GTDB taxonomy): Bacteria > Patescibacteriota > Gracilibacteria > Absconditabacterales > Absconditicoccaceae > HOT-345. Next base: position 26,342 of record CAUUID010000008.1, on the reverse strand, counting down.
TCTAAATGGTGGAAACACTATCTTTATTTCATTGATTGAGAGTGGAAAGATAGAGAAAATTTTGTTTGAGATGTTACAAAGCACCGTTCTCCACTTGGAGATTATTGGAGAGTTATTTCAGTGAATTGAGTATTTGATAAAAATACCGGTCATCTTTTGCATTGTGAAAAGTGAACAGAGTGAAATTGTTGAAATAGTAGTCCAAAAGAGTTCAGATTCTGTTCGATTGTTGTATATACAGAGCCTTATCTATGATTTGTGAATGTCTGCTCAATAATGACTAACTTCCTAAAATAAAAAAATCTGAATCCTTTCTGCTCTTGTAGTCCAGAGGAAAATCATTACAATTCTCTATCGGAATTTTACCCTTTTTTTCAATCAATCACATGACAAAAGTAACTCTAGAAATCAGCCAAGAAAACCATGATGCTTTCGTAAAACTAAAAACTATGATCGAGCAAATGTCAGGTCAAAGCGTATCTGATGATGAGGTGTTAGACTTTGTACTTAGAGCCGTAACTGGATCTCTTGAAATGCCAGAGGAGGAGTGTGAAGGCGGATGTTGCTGCTGTGGGCATGATCACGGAGATGATCAGCATGAGGGCTATGAAAATTATGAAAATACCTTCCATCAGCACGAACACCATCACCATGGGCACCATCATTATGAACACCATCACGGACATAGTTGTTCTTGCCATGACGATGATACTCAATGTCAGTGCAAGCACGATTAATGATATCAAACTTTTTTTTGACAAAAGAGTATTAGCTTATTTTAACTTGATTTTTGTGGGAAGAAAAATATGGTAAATCTGATTTATCATATTTTTTTCTAATGACAACGCATATCAAAACATTTACTACCATTGGACTTTTGGGCTATGAGATTCTCGTAGAGGCTGATAGTAATAGAGCTTTGCCAAATATTGAGATTATTGGGCTACCCGATGCGAGTATTAAGGAGGCAAAAGAGAGGATTAGAGGATGTTTTAGAAATGTGGGTATAGATCTTCCGAAGAGGAAATTTGTGCTGAATCTTTCTCCTAGTCATCTCAAAAAGGTCTGAACAAGTTTTGATCTCCCAATGGCGGTTGCTTTGCTCGGACTGATCTATGATGGGAAGCTCAATCATTATGAGAGGATGAGTGAGTTCCTGTTTTTTTGAGAGCTTGGACTGGATGGAAGGATCAAGAGGGTAAATGGGATTTTGCCTAGTGTAATCTCTGCAAAACAGCATGGCTATCAAACTTTTTTTGTGCCGAGAGAAAATCTGTATGAGCTAGAGTATATTTCAGATATTACGATTATTCCGCTTTCGCATTTCTCTGAGCTCTTAGATTTTTTCCTCAAAGGAGAAAAACTTGCTTATGCTCGCAATACCAAAGCACTCGGAGAATTAAAAGATGAAAATACTGATGATAGCTATGATTTTAAGTATATCAAAGGTCATCTTTTTGCAAAAAGAGCCCTGAGTATTGCGGCAGCTGGACTGCACAATGTACTCATGGTTTGAGCTCCCGGTAGCGGGAAAACCATGCTGAGCAAAGCTTTGACAACCATTTTGCCTCCCTTATCATCAGATGAAATCCTCGAGGTGAGTCAGATTTATTCTGTAGTCTGAAAGCTTAGTAAGGATCAGCCACTGATTGTCAAAAGGCCTTTTAGACAGGTACATCATACCGCTTCCAAGGTTGCAATTATCTGATGAGGAAGTAACCTTACCCCAGGAGAAGTCTCTTTGGCTCACAAATGAGTTCTCTTTTTTGATGAATTAACCGAGTTTCCAAGAGAGGTTTTAGAAGTCCTCAGGCAGCCACTGGAAGATAGAGTCATCAATATCTCCAGAGCTCATGGTAGCGTGCAATATCCAGCAAATCTGATGTTTGTAGCTTCAATGAACCCTTGTAAATGTTGATATTATAAGGATCCAGAAAGACAGTGTACCTGCGGACTTTGAGAGGTAAAAAGGTATCAGAGTAAGATTTCAGGTCCCCTGTTGGATAGAATTGATATGATCCTTGAAATTCCTAGAGAAAATATTTCTACTCTTCTTGAAAAAACTCAAAATCAATCTTCAGCGGATTTACTCAAGGATATTCAAACAGCTCGAGCCTTTCAGCAGGAGCGTTTTAAGGGAACAGCTATCCAAAATAATGCCTCTATGCAGGCAAAGGATATCGAACAGTTTATCAAACTTGATAGCGCGAGTAAGGATTTTCTTGCTCAGGCGACTGAGAAGTTTACCCTTTCAGGGAGAGTGGTGCATAGGCTTCTCAAACTTGCGAGGACAATCGCAGATATGCAGGCTAGAGAGCATCTTACGCTCTCAGATGTGATGGAAGCACTTCACTACCGCAGTAGGACAATGTTCGTTGAAACGAGTTAATACAAGAGAAATCAGATTTTTTCTTCTCATATTTTATAAAACGCAAAAGCTCAACAGGGATTCCTATTGAGCTTTTTTGAGAAACAAGCTAATCAGGATAGTATTCCTGATACTGATTTGGAAGGTGCTCTTTGAGTTCCTCTTTTGAGAACCAGACCTTGATTTCCTCTTTTGCTTCCTCAATGCTCGCAGAAGAGTGGACAACATTGCGGATTGGCCCATTTGAATCTGTGCTTCCAAAGTCTGCACGAATTGTCCCTTTCTTCGCTTCCCAAGGCTTGGTTGCACCGTTGAGTTCGCGTACCTTTTGAACGGCATCCTCACCAATGATAATCGCCTTTAAGATAGGACCTGACATCATATATTTCACTGTCTCGTCAAAGATTTCCTCTCCTTTACGAGTCAGCAGTTGTCCGATCCTTTCATAGTGCTCATAGAGTTGCTCTCCAGTTGCGATAATTTCATCACCGGAATTAATAACTTTAAGAAATGCTCTACGATAGCGAGCAAAGACGTCTTTGTGAACTCCCTTTTCAACCCCGTCAGGTTTAATCAGCACAAGTGTGCATTCAATGTTCTTTTTCATGCGTTTTATTTTTTGTATTTGTGAAGGTATATACTATACATTTCTGATTTAATGTCAAGTGAATATGAAAAGCTATGTCTGGAGAACATACTATGAAATGAAAAGTAGAAATCTGATTTCTTCAGTTTTTTATTGATTTCTAGCAGAAATTGGCTAATCTTAAATGAGATTTCAAAGTATTTTAAGTGTAACTATCTATAGAGTAATGAAAAAAATCTGACAAGTCTACCTCTCAAATCTTAAACATGTTTTTTCAAATCGAGTTGCATTTTTGATTGTTTTGGTATTGTGTATATTGCCATCTCTTTATGCTTGGTTTTATCTAAAATCTTCTCGAGATCCCTATGGGAATACCAAAGGTCTAAAAATCGCGGTTGTTAATGAGGATGTTGGTGTAGTGTTTAGAGATCAGCGAGTCAATATCTGAGCGGATGTTGTGAATGAACTTAAAACAAATGATTCGATTTGATGGGTTTTTGTGGACAGTCAAGTTGCTCAGGAGGGAACGAGACTTGGAAAATATTACGCATCAATCGTTATAGAAAGCTGATTTTCAGAAAAAATGGTGAGTCTTTTAGATGAGTTTCCAAGGCATCCAGAGATCCATTATACTGTCAATGAAAAAATTAATGCTATTGCTCCAAAAATCACTGCAAAAGGTGCCTCTAGTATCAAAGAAAATATTCAAAAATCTTTCCTGGATTCATTAAATCGTGTCTTGATGGAAAAACTTAATCTTATAGGTTTTGATCTCAAAAATAGTAAACAAAGTGTTTATTCATTGATTGATTTTGTGCATGATGCTCGTACTAGTTTAGATCATCTCGATCAAAAAATCGATAAAATGCTGGAACTTTCGTATCGTTCAAGGTTTAGACTTGAGGAAATGTATGGTAAGGTTCCAGAGGTAAAAACAAATATTAATGATATTCAATCAACCCTATCCAAGAGCTCCCTTTTAGCACAAAATAGCCTTAATTTTCTCAATACAACTCCAGAGAAAATAAAAGGGTACAAATCAGAGCTTCAAACAATAGCAAATGATATTGATGGAGAGTTTTCTCGTATTTTAGATAAAGCAGATCAAAAAAATCAGAATTTTGCTCAGGATCTCCAGCGTATCAATCCAAAACTCTCTCAACTTGAGCAACAAGTAGGAAATCAAGCGGCTTCTCTCCAGCAGGTAAGATTGCTTATCTCTAGCTTATTCCCAGGATCTCCGCTACTTACAAAGCTTGATGCCGCTATTGCAAATCTTAATACTGTGAGTGTAAAAAGTTCTTCACTGCGTGGGACGCTTTCTTCAGTCCAATCAGAGGTTCAGCAGACGATTGATTTCTGAAGAGATACTCAAAAAGCAATCACTTCACTTCGTGATGATATGAGGACAACATTGGATGAGGTGCATACTAACTATCAAAATGATATTGAACCGCTTCTCACCGAGGTGCTAAAAGAGATTGATACGCTCTCACAGCAAGGGACTGAAAAGCTGGATACTTTAGAGAAAAAGCTTCCTCAGGTAGAAAAAAATATAGACTGAGGTATCGAAATCCTTAATACAGAAATTGAAAAAATCAGGTCTTTTCAGGATAAGCTACCTAAACTCCAGTCAAGTGTTCATGTTATTGATAACCAATTACAAAAACTCAAAAAAAGCTGAAAAGTAGAGGAGCTGATACAGCTGGCGACATTAAATCCAAGGCGTTTTTCTGATTTTGTCTCTGAGCCTGTAGAGCTTGTGGAAAACAAGCTTTTTTCTATTCCAAATTATGGATCAGCAATGTCTCCATTCTTTACCACATTAGCAATTTGGGTGGGGTCACTCTTAAGTATTTCACTTTTTACAACAAAAACGAGAGAGAAAGCATTTCAAAACTTTAAGTCTTATCAAAAATATCTAGGGAAACGGCTCTTTTTCTTGACTATTGCACTTTTGCAGGGGATCGTAGTCTCTCTTTGAGATATGTGGCTTTTGGACGCCTATGTGGCAAATCCGCGAGCATTTTTCTTTGCCTCATTGCGAGTTGCTCTTGTCTTTTCAATGATTGTCTATACTACTGTTTCTACATTCTGAAGTGCTGGAAAGGCAATTGTTATTATTTTCCTAGTACTCCAATTATCAGGAGCAGGAGGTACTTTCCCAATAGAGCTTTCAGGCGCTTTCTTTCAATCAATCAATCCATTCCTTCCATTTACCTATGCGATTGCAGCAATGAGGGAAGCCGTTGGAGGAGTTGTCTGGGAGATTTATCTGCCAAATCTTATTATTTTACTTGGATTCTTTGGAGTATTTTTACTGCTGGGACTCTTTGTGAAGCCACTGATTGCTAGCAAAGTTGAGCGTTTTGAGTCAAAGTTTTCCGAGTCAGAGCTTGGAGAACACTAAAAGACTAGTTTGCTTCTCTAGAATTCTTTCAATTAAATTACAACAAAAAATCATCTCTCTCACTTGTCAAGTACAACAAGAAATCTGATATCAGATTTTTTTGTTTTTTCTTATTTTTCAACTATACTTAAGCTAAGAAATTTACTCTTAAATAACCAGCTCATGCAAATAGCAGATAAAACGAATATTCCACTCATTAATATCAAAGATCTCACTTGGGGATATCCTGAGAGCAAAAGACAGCTTTTCAAAAAGTTCAATCTTCAGCTTCAAAAAGGGGATTTTCTCGTTATCACAGGGAAATCTGGAAGTGGGAAATCAACGCTCGTAAAGTTTTTGATAGGACAGCTTAGACCTCATAAAAATACTGTTTTTTATAAAATGGAGGATCTTGCAGTACTTGGTGAGAGTGAGATCCAGAGATATAGAAGAAAAATCTGAATTATTTTTCAGGATTATCAGTTGATTCAGAGTCTCTCTCCTCAGGAAAATATTATTTACCCATTGCTCCTTGAGGAAGCTCCACTTGCGGTGATCAAGAAAAAATATGAAGCGGTCAAAGATCTCCTTGATCTCTCAAGTATTGAAATTAAAGATATCAAAAAACTCAGCTGAGGAGAAAAACAAAAGGTCGCGATGGCAAGAGCAATTATCCATTCACCAGACTTTATCATTGCTGATGAACCTACAGGAAATCTTGATCCAGAGAGTACGTTTCAGATGGCTGATATTCTTATCAAGGCTAATCAAATTGGAAATACTATTGTTTTGGTTACTCATGATGAGGCATTATTGCAGTACCTCAAGCTTAATACTCAGCTTAAAATGCTCTCACTCTAGAGCAAAAACAAATTTCTCAATTTTTACCTAGACATTAGCAAAAATACCAATGACCAAGACAGAGGAATTGCTCGAGAGCCTAACGCAAGAGATCAACGAGCTTTCGATCGCCTGATATATCAAGGAAGAAGCTATTTCTTCTCTAAAATATCTTCATCGATACAAACTAAAAAATATAGAGAAAAATCTGAATTCTTTTCGTGAGTACCTTGTTTTTCTCAATACCCAAAATACTGAAAAAATCAATAAACTGTGCCCACTAGAGGACAAAAAATCTACAAAAGATCTTCTTTCAGATTTATATTATTTTTTCTCACCTCAGAAAAAACTCACTAAACAAGCTGAAAAGTCCACTCTTCAAAAAATCAGCAATCATAAGTATGAATTGCTGACTTTAGTGCAGGGGATAAAGGGGATTCTCGTGCTGAGTATTGATGAGTTTTGTAATGCTTCAGCGACAAGAATGAGCATTCATCAGATGCTTATGAAAACGACATGATGAACTTGTCTTTAATTGTAAAGTTTATCAAGGATAATACGAGTAGACTGAACCTCTCAGGTTTCGTCTGCTTTTTTTGATCTTGGAAGATGCTCATAGAGCCATTTTTGATAAAGTCCAGGCACTCTGATACAACCATGCGATCTAGGTTTTCCATCACTTCGTCCTTGATGGAGAAAGAAACCTCAGGTGATATGGAGGGCATAGGGCATCGGTGCATTATCATATTTTCTCGATCTGCGGAAAATCATATCATGCTGCAGATCAAAAGCTCAGCTCACAGTTTTACGGTAAGGGAGTCCGATAGATACATAAGTTGCAAGCTTGAGTGCTCAATCTTCATAGTAGGCAAGTGCATGTTTTCAATCCTCAACTTTTGTGACCACTAGCATATGATCAGCATTCTCATCTTTATATTTCAAAAAATCCTCATTTTCAAGAAACACTTCCCACTGATCTGGAAAGACCTCTTTTAAGTCTGGATAAATCAATGGAAAACTGAGTGTTTCGAGATTATCGTATTTTTGTACTGCTTGAAATTGCATTGGACTAGGATAGTTATTTCGCTCTCTCATGATTTTCTCAGCCTGTCCATATCCAAGCACATTTCCAAGATTTGAGCCAATCATTTTCCCTCTTCCCTTTACCGCAAAAGGTGTATTTTGAAACTTTGCAATCGAATCCGTATGAATCAAGACCTCATCAGCTATTCCTTCTTTGCTTTTAGCTGTTGATTCGGTTGTAGGATCAACTTGTTCAGGAGTATTTAAAGTATCAAAGAGTCTGGCTCTTTGCTCTTCAAGATATCAAGAATTGTGATCTGGACCACTGGAAACAGAGATCCCTAGCGCTCAAATCAAAAGTCCTGTTTGTAATTTATTCATATTCAAAAAAATCTGAAAGATAAATAGCAAAATATTTTGAAGCAATACTATAAGTATTAAACAATGAATGTCAATAGAAAAAGGCGGGAAAATAAAAAAACAATCAGTTTTTTTGTTTGCTGATTGTTTTTCTGTCTAGTAGTGCTTATTAGCTCTGAAAATAGAGTTCTGCATATGGGATAAACACTAACGCAATTCTAATAAAAATCGCCAATATTACCAAAAAGCTCAAGATATTCAGTTTTCATTTTTTATAATTAATTGCTTGAGAGCCGAGGAATAGAACTACGAGAACCCCTAATCCAAGCGCTGCTGCTTGGCTAACTGCAAATTGCAGGTGATGGCTATATTGGAGAATATCATTTCACAGTCTTTCAGCATCTCAGGTTGAAAGTGTTTTTCCAACCGCTGATAAAAGGCTGAGAAGATATTCGGTATTCGCTCTAAAAGCCCCCTGCACAATATGAAATACTGCAAAGTATCCAAGTGCTAGTCCAACAGAGATAATATTCCATTTGGAAAGGAGTTTTAGAAGTGATTCAGTCATCCATTTTCCCTGTTCTGGAAAAATAAAATCATGTGTCTCTGCTGTTTTTGCCTTTGCTGGAGCTACCTCTTTTGCTTTCTTTACCGATTTAGAAAGCTGTGATGGTCGCTGGCTTTTTTTTGTTTTTACTTCAGATTTTGTTGCTACTTTCATACTAGTCTCCTATTGAAAACTAAAAAGATACCTAAGTATACCTTCTTTCTCACAAAAAAGCAAAAAAATCTGAGATTCTCCCTTATTTCCTCTTTACATTTTGACTATTCTATTTTATATAATTTTCTTAGCTTGGGAATTTTCTATTTCCCAAAATATTCCCTTAGGGTCTGAAGTCAATAGTCGTTGACTAGTCTCTCCTTCCCCATGATCATTACAGGAATATCTCCTGGCTGATTTTTTAGAATATCGGCCAAAAGCTGGATGCTTTCGAGATTATCTGGCAAACTCGAGATACAGAATGGTTCTTGATCAGGCGTTGTAGGCCAAAGGGGTTCAGAATTCTGATCTTTATCATTTTCCTCACTTATTTCAAGCGTTTCATCGTCTTCTTGATCAAGTTGTTCTAAGTTTTGCTCTTCCTCAGCCTCATTATCAGCAAAAATTTCCTCTGGATTCATCTCTTCTGAGCTAAGTCCCTCCTCAATGCTCTCTTCGTCATCTTCATGAGAATGTCTGCTCGGTTTTTTCTCCTGGATTGCGCTATCAGCGCTCTCTGATTTGATTTTCTCGATTTGTTTACTCTTTTCTTCACCGTATCTCTCTTTTTTCGCTCTTACAACGGTCCATTCAGGATCGTATCTGCTTCCTGCAAGTTTGATCAGTGTCTCATAGTCAGTTTTAATGATTTTATCCAGATATACTCTACCATTACTCTTGCTTCCATAAATGATTACAAGGTCAAATTTCTTGAAATCTAGAGCATCTCTAGTAAAAAACTCCCAATCTCCAGAAATATCCTCGATCTTAATGAAAAATCATTTCTTCTTTGCTCTTTGAATTTCTTTGATATATCCGTGAATGATAAATTTTGGATAATCATTTTTTTCTAAGACTTGATTGAGGAAAGATCCTTTCTTGATATATTGGTAGAGTCCATCCAGTGGATTCCCAGAGATAAATGCCTTAAAGGTTTCTTGCTCCATCATCAGCCTCTCCAAAAGGTTAGAAGGCTGAGCCGTCTTCATTTGGATTTTGGTATCGACCTGAAGCCCACCAAAGAGTCCAAAATCCGCTGTTGCAATATTCTTCGTCCAGTCAATTAAATTCTGAACATTTTCTAGTAACACATTTCTATCGCCAAAGGCATCTAAAGCACCAGCTTTGATCAGATTTTCTAGAGATTTTTTATTGATAATACTCGCACATCTCTTGAGAAAGTCTTCTAGAGAAGTAAATTTACCACCTTTTTGTCTTTCTTGCTGAATTGTTTCTCACACATCTTCCCCAATTCCTTTCGTAGAAAAAAATCAAAGTCTGATGACATCTCAGATCGCAGCTACATGGTTAAATGATTCATTGACATCAGGTCCTAGTACGGAGATTCCTTTGTTCTGAATCTCTGAGATATAAAAACTTTGCGTATCAGTGTCTTCCTCAACTGAGCGAATCAATGCTGCAGAAAACTCAAGTGGAAAATGTGCCTTGAGATATGCAGTCTGATACGCAATCATCGCATAACATACTGAGTGCGACTTATTAAACGAATAAGATGCTGCAGGCTCAATCATCTTCTCATAAATATTGGTTGTTGTCTCAGGTTTATATTGTTTATAGGTTTCTCCTCTTGTTACAAATTCTTTTTTGAGTTTTTCGATTACCTCTTTTTTCTTCTTACCAACTCATCTTCTGAGCATATCTGCCTCACCTAGTGAAAACCCCGCCATTGCCTGCACCAAAAACATCAACTGCTCTTGATATACCGCAATTCCATAGGTCAAACTCATAATAGGAGAGAGATCTTCAATCAGTTTTCTATTTTCTTCTTCTGCAACTTCGGCTCCATACTTTTTTGTAAGTTCGGCTCTTAGTTCTGCGCTCATATAGGAAATTTCCTCTCTACCGTGTTTTCTCTCAATATATCTTGGGATAAACTCCATCGGACCTGGACGATAAAGCGCATTCATAGCCACGAGATCATTGATTGAGTTTGGCTCAAGCTGGATCAAAAACTTTCTCATTCCTTGAGATTCAAACTGGAAAATTCAGGTCGTATCTCCCTCCTTAAATACACTCTCATAGGTGAAAGTATCGTTGATATCCGGCTGAAATGACGTAGTCTCTAAGAAATGTTCAAAAATCGGATCTAGAGTTTTGTTTTCTTGTTCGTGTCTGGCTTTTATGATTTTGATACAAGTTTTGATGATTGAGAGATTTCTAAGTCAGAGAAAATCCATCTTCAAAAGTCAGATTTGTTCTAGTGTCGGTCCATCATATTGACTCACAATAGTGTGATCATTTTCCTTGACATATTGAGCTGCAGTATAGGTAGAAACAGGTTCTGGAGCGATGATGATTCCACAGGCATGAACTCCAAGCTGTCTAAGATTCCCCTCAATTCCACAGGCAAGGTCAAAGGCCTTCTTCACATTATCTTCAGTATTATAGATATTTTGCACTTCTTCAAACTCTGGCAAAGGATCATTGATCAGGCTTCTGAGTCCAACTTTATCAGGAATCATGTTAGAAATCTGATTCGCCCTCTCAAAAGGTACTCCAACGGCTCTAGCAGAATCCTTAAATGCCGCTTTTGTTGCAATCTTCATAAACGTTCCAATCGAGCAAACCTTTTCCTGTCCATATTTTTGTGAACAATAGTCAATTACTCTCTGTCTCTGCGTATCCTCAAAGTCGATATCAAAGTCGGGCATTGATATTCTCGCTGGATTCAAAAATCTCTCAAAAAGGAGATCAAATGGAAGCGGATCAATATCCGTAATTTCAATTGCCCAAGCAAGGAGAGAACCAGCACCAGAACCTCTTCCTGGACCTACTACGATCATTTGTTTTTTTGCTCGCCTCACATAGTCTGATACGATCAAAAAGTAGGAATTAAACCCCATTTCTTTGATCACTTTAAGCTCATACTCAAGTCTATCAATATACTCAGCTAGACTATACTTAGAGGTAGCAAGGGGGTAGAAATCTGTATATTTTGCGATAAAGTCTTTTTTGAACTGTGTATAGCTCTCATGAGTAAATCTTTTCAAGTCCTCAGGGGAAGTCTCAGGTACTGACTTTTCAAGGACTCCTTTATTCGATATTTGGCTGAGTGCTATGAGAGTATCATTATCCCAATCCAGTCTAAACCTCGTCTTAAGTCCTCTATATGATAGAAAGCGAAGTTCAAACTCATATTTATTCATAGTAGGCATTGCAGATAGTCTTGATTGAGAATAAAGTCAAATAGTCAGTTTTGAGTGTAGTGTTTTCTTCTCCAAAATCAATTTGAAAACAACCAAAAAACTGACTCCTCATACAGAAGTCAGCTTTTTCTGCCAAGTATTACGACTAAAACGTCATTCTCTTCCATTTTCCATTGATACGAACTTCTCCATGGAGATAGCGAACGCTTGCTCGTTGATAGTCTCCAACTTGCAAGGGGACAGTATATATGCCCTCAAGTTTCTTATCTTCATTGGACCAGATAAAATCTGACTCTTTAAGATTTAAGGTATAGGTTTTATCTCGGGTAGAGATGGTCCACTCACTTTCAAATCTTACGAGCTCAATGAGCTCAGATGAGTGAGCGAATGTAATCATCAATGAGGATTGCTTTGTGATTTGGCTGGTGAAGATACCAGTTTTCCAAGAAATAGGTTCTTGATAGCTATCTTCACTCTTTGAACATGCGAATAAAAGCATACTCAAAACTACGAATACTACGATTTTTTTCATTTTCTAAATGTTTTTTTATGTTTGATACTCTCACTATAATGATTCCCTCCCTAAAATCAATTCAAAATATTGACAAAATAAATAAATATAAGAAAATATGTTAAAAAATCATAAAAAGTAAAGAAGATGGTAAATAAATATATAGTTTACAACTAGTATTTTAATGATTTTCAAAAATCTTTTTAAAAAATTGACATTTCCAAAAAAAGATATATAATATTGTTGTCGCAAGAATCATAGTAATCTTGTGATAGGAAAAATCCACTTCCTTTGGAGAATAACGTTTTAGATAGTACCTCTGAAATAAACCATAAAAATCAGATTTTTTCTGATGAGTTTTTCAGAGCGTGAACAGTATTCTTCACAAATTGTCTTTGTAAACGAATAAAAAGGTTCTACACACAAGCCGTTTTATTCATAAAAAAAGACAAGATGAAACAACCTTCAAGAACTCATTTTGGAGGGATGTGGAAAGTTTTAGCAGTGATTGTGATCTTTTGATATACTGTTTCTAGTGTGCTTGCCTCAAATATTACAAGTATCAAGAATACAGAATCAAACCCAATTACTCCAGCTTCTAGCCTCCAAAAGGAAATTGAGACTGATGTTGCCTTGAGTGCTAAAAAGGTATGGAACAACCTGGTAAATTTTATGCAAGATGGTATGGATGGTGCTTCAACTGGGATCGAAAAATCTCAGAAAGAAAAACCTGATTCAGCTTCTGATATAAAATATCCAATCGTTCGTAGCGTTTTACCTCAGACAGAATCAGCACTCTTGCCTGCTTTTTGAGATATCAGTACTGATCCTCATAAAGCAAGTATTGAAGCTCTCGCTAGTATTTGAGTTATTCAATGATGAGCAAGTGGAAAATATTATCCACATAACTTTGTTCGTACCAGTGACTTTATCAGAGTTGTACTAGATATTTATAGATACAAACTTGGATATTCACTAGAATCAACTAACGGTCTTTCTGATCAGAGTTTTTTCAAGCAAAGCTATGGAAATGCACTTCTTCTCAAAAAACTAAATACCGCAAAAGCTTTATGATTTCTTGATCATCTAGGGACAATTGAGCTTGATGCTCTAATTACTCCTGTTCAAGCGATGCAGATCCTTAACACTATTTTAGATCTCAATCCATATATCGGTCAAAAAGAGAAAGTAAATCTGATTTCTTCTTCTGATACTCAGTTTACTAAATCACAGATGGCCTGATATTTGGCAGATATTTTCCAGTTGGAAAAAAGTATCATATCACCGGTATTTAATGATATTAGTAATCATAGATATCATGCGGCAATTACCAAATTAGCACAGCTCGGGGTAGTAGCTGGTAAGAATGGTAATTTCTATCCAGACAATGATGTCCTTCGTGCGGACTGAATAGTTATGCTCGCCAATAGTTTACTGGCTCAGCAGTGAAAAGCACTTGTTATTACTAATTTTACTCATTTACCAAAAATCAATGATACAACCTATTTTGCAGCCTTTGCTCCCCATCTGGAATATTTGCTTACAAATGAGATATGAGATTTTCTACTTCGTAATGAACAGTCAGGATATCTGTTTTTACCTCATGCTCAGCTTACTAAGTGAGAGGCTTATCAGCTTGTTTCCCAAGCTACTAGAGCTAAGTTGCTCAACATGGATCAGTGAGAGACCTCCAAACCGATCACGAGAGGAGAGCTAGCGGATCTTATCGTTCAGGCTTTTGATTTTGCTCCTAAAGAGTCAACACCCTTAGCCTATCAACCTACTTCTGAACCTCAAAGTGCTAATACTAAAAACCAAGCACTCAGAGAGGAGAAGAAATGATTTCTCGCTACTTTACTCAAAGATATGATGGATACACTCTAGTTGATACCAGTACTTGGAAAAAATAAAGAAGGTTAAACCTCACAAAAATATCAGACTTTTTTGATCTTTTGCTTAGTATTTAAGCATTTTATACTTAATCATATAATACCATGAAAAAAACAGACACAATTAGATATAATAGTTATGAAAAGGATATTGTTCAAGGACTTGAACCAAATGAAGCGTTATACCTTCAGAAGAAATCTGCGAGGATGAGAAAAAATACGCAGCAAGCAGATATTTTGAGATCTCAGAAAGCTGAAATCAATGAATATATTTCTCATACTTCAAATGCGCTTTCTAGCACATTGAATCTTAGCGATAGCTTTTCTTCTCAGATGAGAAATCAGGTTTTGAACACCAAACATGACTTGCATCATCTCTTTTCTCTTGAACACTAAAAGTTCTAGATGACAAGCGAAAAATCTCCACATCTTTGTGGAGATTTTTTTGTTATCAAAAGGTGAAAAATCTGATGAGAAATCGCTGTTGGTATATGATTAATCCTTTTGTTTTGAACGAAACAAAGCCTCCTTAGACCATCTCTCCAAGCTCACAAAAAAGGTGAAAATAGAGGTTGAGATTAGTGTTTCTAGTTGTTGTTCTTGGAGTGGATTTTTGGAAGAGAATAGCGGCACAAACTAAAAATGTTTGAAAGGGGATTGAGGTGGTTTTGGGTTTCTAGTTTGATAAATACTTCTTTATAGTTACGGTATAGGGATATAGAGAGGGTTGTAAGAGAGAAACTAAAACTAGACTATAGAAATATGGTTAGAGGTTCTCTATATCCTAATTATAGATGTAATATGATTCCAACGATTGAATGAACATTAGAAAAAACACTAAAAAACTAATATAGCAGTTTTCTTGTACTGTTTTATTTTTTAGAAGAGTAACCTTTAAGAGGATTCTTTCTCTCAAGATATTCTTTAGTCTTTTTTCGGTCCTCTCTAAGCGGAGCTAAAAAGAATGTTTCTAAGCAAAATATCGTTAAAGGTGGTACTATTACACCGATAATATATGCTCATGGGAATGCTGGGATAATAATTAATACCGCACTAACTAAAAGTAGAGATGAGGGATAAAAAATATATTCAAGAATAGAGATGTTTGCATCTTTCAGAAAATTTTTATCCATTTCTATTAGACGATTCATAAGATATCCCATAAAACCGAACAATATTACAAATAATGACTGATAATCTTTTACTATCCCTTTTAATTCTTCATTATGTACCAAGCAGATAAGAAAAATGATAACAGCACTTGCAGATAAGGAGACGATAAACCCTACGAACAAAAACATTTTTCGTTCATACTTCTTTTTAAATTCTTCAAATGGCATAACCCCTATAAAAATATAAATTCTTTTATAGAGTATATGTTTTTATTTCTCTTTTTCTACCTTAATTATCTAAACAATAAGCTGTAGGAGGATAATGCTTTTGTTTATTGACAATTCGATCAAAATATAAAATAGAAACTCTGATATAGTAATCATTTTCTTTAGATGAAATTTTGTCTTGTATAACTAGTAGCTCGTATTTCAATATTGACTGAAGATCATCAGATTTTTCTTTTTCTAATAAACAAAAAAAACTATCACTGCACTTTATTCCGCATATTATACTGAGTCTCAAAGGTAATACTAATTCTTATCCGTGTATTGGCTAGTTAATTGATGTTTCAATAGGCAGCCCAACACTCAGCGGATACAGAAAAAGCCTATTATCATCCTAGACAATAGACTCTATATAAGGTGAAAACTAATACTTCATAATGCCCCAGCCCGGAGTCGAACCGGGATTACAGTCTTCGCAGGACTGTGTCCTATCCATTGAACGACTGGAGCATCGCTTCATGCAGTATATGAAACTCTTCTCAAAAAACAAGCTTTTTCTTGCAATCTGCAACCATTTTCATATAGTATACCAAGCAAATAACCAAAAGAAACTCCTGTTCCTTTTGCTAAAAAAGCCACTTTTACCTTGAAGAAGGATCACGTGAATACTAAAATAAAAACCGAGCTCGCAAAACATATCAATCTCGGCTCAAAGACTGGAGTATTTTTCTCAGCCTTTGACTCAGCGGGGCAACTTTTGGCTGCAAATGGGGTAATCAAGACGGATAGAGCAGTGGAGCTCCTCGTAGATAGCTTCTGCACTGGAATTCTCAATAAATACTGAGAAAAAATTAAAAGGCTGATTTTTGATCTTGTGACTGAAATTAGAATCCAAAATGACCCAAATGAGCTCATCAAAGTACCAATGCATGAGCGAGGAGTATTCCTTGTGCAGTGAGAGGATCACAAGAGCTGAGTTCTTCTGCCAAATACCAAGTGAATAGATACTATCCAGCAGGCACTCTCCGCTATCAAGCAAAAATATGGTCTCTCATCACAGGTTTCTGTCTATCTTTTCAAGACTATTAGAGTTAAAATCCCATTATAGATCAATATATTTGATATAAAAAAATAAAAAACCTGAAGCATGACTTCTGATTTTTCTTTATATCTTTTGAAGATATAAGGTGCTAATTATTCTCTCGTAATCATCTTCACGAAAGTTTCAGTAGGTACCTCAACACTTCCGATCGCCTTCATTCTTTTTTTACCTTCTTTCTGCTTTTGGAGGAGTTTTCTTTTTCTGCTTACATCTCCTCAGTAACATTTAGCAAGAACGTCCTTTTTGATAGCAGAGATCGTCTCACGAGCAATGATTTTATTTCCAAGTCCTGCTTGGAGTGGAATCGCGAACAGATGCTTTGGAATTAGTGTTTTTAATTTTTCTACGGCTTCACGACCAAGGTAATATGCCTTATCATAATGCACAACCCAGGTTAATGCCTCAACCTTTTCATTATTGATAAAGATGTCAAGTTTCACCAGATTATCCGGTGTATATCACTTAAATTCATAGTTCATAGTTGCATATCCTTTGGTCGCAGACTTGAGACGATCATAGAAATCAACGATAATCTCTCCCATCGGCAACTCATAATGCCAAACAACTCTGGTTGCATCAATATATTCCATATTTTTGAGTTTTCATCTATATTCCTGAGAGAGCGCCATAATATTTCCCGCATATTCTTCTGGTCCCACAACCTCAACATTCGCAATTGGTTCTAGAATCATTTCAATCATCCCTTGGTCAATCATATCAGATCCGGATTTTACCACGATCCAAGGATTCAAAATCTCAGCCAGCTTTTTAAACTTTGGATTTTCAAGCATAGTTCCGAAAATTCATTCTGAATGTTCAAGATGCTCAATTTCACTTGTTGTCAGCTCAAACTGCTCCATTTTTAGGATTTCGCGATAGAGTCCAGTTTGAACCAATCATTTGATATTCATTCAGGTTTTGATCAGAGGAATTGAGAGGTTTTTAGACTTTACCAAATACATTACACTTGGTATCGTGAAAATAGTATCAAGTCCATACTCACGAAAAAGCCTCTCTTTGATAATATCCATATGGAGCATTCCCAAAAATCCACAGCGGAATCCTAGTCCCAAAGCCTTACTATCTTCCATTTCGTAGGCAACAGCACTATCATTGAGTGAGAGTTTTTCTAGACTGTCCTTGAGTTTATCGTATTCAGTCGAATCAATAGGGTATACTCCAGCATATACATAGGGAGTAACCTTCCTAAAACCAGGAATTAAAAACTGATGATACTCATCTTTTGCCTCGTTTTTTCAAGCCTTTGCTTTGATGATGGTATCTCAGATTTGCACATCTCTCACTGATTTTTGCCCAGTCACAATATATCAGATTTGTCCTTCATTAAGTGATTTATCTGGTGTATATTCTGGCGTGAAATATCCTACTTCAGTTGGGAAAAAGCTTTTGTCCGAGTGGATCAAATATACTTCATCTCCAGCAGAAAAAGAGCCATCTACTACCTTTACATAGGCGAGAACTCATTTATAAGGATCAAATACTGAATCAAAAATCAATGCTCTTGAAACTTCCTGCATACTGCTTATCAATGATAAAATTTACCTCAAAAGGTACGAAAATCCTCAATCTTTTCAAGTCAATCTCTCGCTCTTGCTTGGGAGTGAAGTTCTCATCTAGAAAAAATGAAAAAACTGACTTCATTCATCGAAATCAGTTTTTTGATTTACTTTTTAGTCTCAACTCAGAGATCTGCTGCTTCTAAATAAAATACCTCTTCAATACTGCGTTCAAACCTCCTCGCAATCAGAAATGCAAGTTTTAGTGAGGGATTGTATTTCCCTAGCTCGAGAAATACGATCGTTTCCCTTCTCACTCCAACTTCATTTGCAAGGTCCTGTTGGGTTAAATTATACTGAGCTCTCAGCTCTTTGATACGATTTTTCATTTGTTTACAAATAAGATTAAAGTCAGATTTTATCTGGATTTTTTGAAAAATATCGTGAATTTAATCCTAGTAATACAAGTCACAATATCCATGCCATCCTTAATATATCATTAGCACTGAATGTTTCTAAGAAATGAAAATGTCCTTCTAGTAGAGATACTAAGAGAATGATTCACATTAGGAGCTGAAACGATGCTGCAAGTGAGGTATAACCGATCCTCTTAAACATCTCATCAGTTTCAACAGATCATGTCTGCTTTTTTATCTTCTCCGCATGATAGAGCGTGAGTATTGCTCAACCTATTAGGAGAACTACAAAGAGTAGTAGAAGTCAATGTGATGGTGTTAAAGGGTTGAAAGGAATTTGACTTAGAAGGTTGATGAAAGCTCAGAATCCCCAAGCTGCAAGGATAATACCGATAATCCTTAAAGTTCTTGCTTTTTTCATTACGATTAGAAAAAAGATAAAAAGTTATAAATATATAACAATATGTTATATAAACATAACATATTAAAAATCAAGAGCAAGTTAGAAAAAATTAACAAATCTGAAAATATTCAGCTGGGAACTATAATTTTATATATAGGATTTTCCTTGTAAAGTGCTAGAATATCTGTATGATAAAAATATAAAAGTAGATTGTTTTTAATATGTTTATTGATTTTAAATGACTGACTCAAATACTTCAAAAACCTCAGCTTCTGAATCCTCAAAAAAAACTCGTGCTGAACAAAATAATGTTTCTCTTTGGGCTTCTCTCTGAACGGTTCTATTTTGTTGTGTTCTTATGCCTTTGTGGATGATTTATTCTCGTCACGCTAAACTTTCGAGTCCTGAGGTAGAAACAGGAGGAAATCAGATTTCTTCCACTACTTGAATCCAAAGTGCTATAGCCGCAACTTCAAATGCTGAGCGAGAAATCCTAAAACCACTTTTGCTAGACTGACAAATTGATCAAATTATAAATGACGGATCCTCAAGTTATACCTTTATTTCAAAGACTGAGCAGATTTATCAGGTTAAAAATCTTCCATCAGAACAGTTGGGTGAGGTGCTTGAGAAATGTTCTACAAAGTGCGAGCATATCCTGATTTCTGATCTCTAAAAAATATAGGTGCTTGCTTTCTACTTGACAAGAGGATTTTTTCCTACTTGCATTTCTAAAGTAAATCCATATAGTTACCAGCAGATTATTCTTTATTTTTTCTAGTAAAAATAGTATGAAAACCCTACTCCTTATCGGACTTATCCTTGATGGGATTATCTTTATCGCGAGTGTTTTGCTCCAGTCTCCAAAAGGAGGTGGACTTGGTCTCGGATTAGGAGGAGCTTCTGCAGGAGGAAACGAATACGGAAGCAAAAAAACAATGGAATGAAAATTACAAAAAATAGCTATTATTACAGGTATCATTTTCGTAATAATCTGCCTGTTTTTACCTTATGTTAAATAATGCGATATCGTTATTACGAGATTAATTCCACAAAAAAAACGCTGACCTATTTTCTTTATGTGATTGTAGTGCTCTGGTTTTTTGCTACTGTGGCTCTTGGTTATCAGTTTCTTGTAAAAAACTCGAAATCAACTTCTAAAAAATGATGAACTTTTGTGGAAGCAATTTTTGATCAGGTTTCTTACCTGCCTTACCTAAAAAATGACTGACAGAGTATGTTTTATCAGTCTTTTTTGTTTGATGCGTGTGTGGGATATGCTACGCTCAACTCCGAAGGTCTTAAAGGGGAAACTTGCAAGATTACAACTCAGGACTATCAAACCTACTATGTAAACCTTGCAACAGGTGGGAAAGTATGGAGTGATGGTGTTCCGATGACGCTTGATGATGTGTATTTCACGTATGATCATATCATTCGTCAAAATGCTTGGGATATCAAAACACTCAAAACCTACCAAGAGATACAAATCTCTCAGGAGCACGATAAGCTCAAGATCGTTTTCCCAACAAGCACAACAGATAATAATTATTTTTTCAGCTTCTATATTTTGCCAAAGCATGTCCTAGAGCATGCAAATAGTGATATGTATAAGAAGATTTTTGCGGCAAATCCAGTGACGAGTGGTTGTGGAAAAATTGCTCCAAAATCAAGCGATAGTCAAAGTCTTGTCTTTGATCTCACAAAGTGTGAAGATACTAACCTCGCTTTCTATCAGATCAAAAACTATAACGGGTTTGATACGCTCGCAAAGTCTGTTTTAGAGGAGAAAAATACTCTTGTAGATACCTATGCAAATCAGGTGACTCTTGAGGGATATCAGAAGCTCAATATCATCAAAAGTCAGATTTTGACCCTTTTCTTCAATACAAAGTCTGAAAGAATGAAGGTAAGACTTAGAAGAGCACTCTGATGATTGATCAATGCTAATTTCTATACTGGAGATTATAAGCAATATCTCAAAAAATATAATGATCCACTCCTTACACTCTTTTACTCAGATGGAAGCAATATCAAGGAGTTTATCAATCGTCTTTCAGCCTCTGATGAATGAGAAGAGGTAGTTCAACAAAAGGATCTCCAAGATAGTGGAGTTCAGCCACTCAAGAAGTCAATTTCTATCAATGGAGTAGAGAGAAAGTTTCTTTTCTATCTCCAAAAGCCAGAAAAGACCTTTAATCTTGATATTAAATTTTCAAATCAGTTTGAGATAATCAAGGTAAAAGACGCTTCAGGAAATACTTTCAGTCCGAAAAACTATAAAAAAACTGACAAAAAGATCACCTATCCACTTGAACTTGGAAAGAATCTTAAAGATGGACTCAATCAATACACTATTGAGTGAACTATTAAAGGTAAGACCTATACTATCGCAAATATAGATCTCTATCTTTTGACAACAACCGCACCAAAAATAGAGCAAAATACTGATGTATCAAAGATTTCTGTTGTATATTACAATAATCTTGAGTCAAATTTTGCAATCAAGCAGCTAAGAGAACTCCTTACCAAAGCTGGTATCTTAGAATACTTCCTCTTTGAGCAGGTGAGTAGTCCAGAGGAGCTTGAAGCAAAGCTTGTTATGGGAAATTATGATATTCTGCTCAATACGATCAATATTGGACTTAAAAAGGATATCCTAAAAATCCTGACAACAAGCGATGCACTAGTAAATCCATCAAAATATACCAATCCAAAACTAACAAATCTCTTCAAACAGTATACAAAAAGTCCACAAAAAACAGAACTTTCAACTGAGATTAGCAAGATCTTTGCTCAAGATATGCCTTTTGTGGTTTTGTGATATCCGTTTGACTTTGTAAATGTGAAGTCAAATTTGCTAGAAAATGGTTTTGCTTATACTGGAGATTTGTATGAATACAACTGGAGAAATCATCTCTATCATACCGCAACTCTTGTGCAAAATACAGTTCTTGATTTCTCAAAACTCAAGGATCTCTCTGGTTTTATTAGACATATCCAGCAATTAACAAATCCTAACCTCTCTTGAAATCTCAAGACTGAACCTGTAGTTTCTGGTAGTTGAGAAAACCTCTCAGGTGCACTTCAAACAACAACAGAAACCTGAAATCAGAATTCATCTCTTGAAACTTCAGATCAGAGACCACAGATCAATACGGATAATCCATTTGAAGGACTTGTTAAACCTGCCTAATACTTATATTTATTCTCTTGTTCGCTGTATGGTATCGATTTATTCGTATATTCAGATTGGAATCATCTTTATCGTATCAGTGAGTTTGCATGAATTTGCGCATGCCTATGCCTCATATAAACTCGGTGATCCGACACCAAAAATCCAATGAAGACTCACTCCCAACCCAATAAAACATATTGATCCTATCTGATTTATTCTCATTTTTTTGATCGGATTTGGTCGAGGGAGACCTGTGCAAATTGATCCTAGCTACTATAAAAAACCCTATAGAGATGAACTGATTGTTGCCCTAGCTGGACCGCTGACCAATGTGATTTTGGGAATCCTAGCGATCATCATTATGATGGTGTATATGAAAACATTTGCACTGGGACTCAATGCGCTATCTACTCAGACAGATCTTGTGATTCAATTTTGGATAACATTTGCAGTGACGAATTTTGCGCTCGCAGCATTCAATATGATCCCTTTGCCTCCACTAGATGGGTATAGACTGATAAAAGTCTTTAATCATAACGCTGGAGCGTTTCTGGAAAAAAATGTCTGAATTATCTCGATTCTTTTTCTTGCTCTAGTGATCTTTTGACCATTCAAGGGGATATTGTGAGAATATATTAGCCGAGTCGCATACGGATTATTTAGGATGCTTGTCTTCCCTTTCTCTCAGCTATTTTTTTAGAGAGGAGAGGAATTAAAAAAGCTTGAAAAAACTGAAATTATCAGTACTATCATAGTCCATGAGGAGTGGAATTCCCTTCCTTTGGTCGTATATACCTAGGTATATTTGTTCATTAAAAGTTATAGTAGAAACATTCTATAAGTAAAAATCATGATATAGATTCTAAAACATGTAAACCTACCGTCTTCATAAAATTGGAAGATGGTCTCAAGCGGATTTGGAGCTGTTGGGTAAAAAACTCAATAGCTTCAAAATGGCTTATCTAAGCCAAAAGTGGAGTTTAGAAGTTATATAAGATTTCTACTTTTGTAGATAGTCCTGAAATCAAGGTATCAACTTCATGGTTTAGAAGTTATATAAGATTTCTACTTTTGTAGATAAAGAAAATATCTTCATAATTATTATTAGTTTAGAAGTTATATAAGATTTCTACTTTTGTAGATTAAGATGGGGATCATCTCTGTAGGTGGAGGTTTAGAAGTTATATAAGATTTCTACTTTTGTAGATTTTTTAGATTAGAAAATTCATCCCTTGGTTTAGAAGTTATATAAGATTTCTACTTTTGTAGATCTTAGTTGATGTGAGGCAGTGCCTGAAGTTTAGAAGTTATATAAGATTTCTACTTTTGTAGATAGTCGTTTTTCTCTTGCATTTTTCAGATGTTTAGAAGTTATATAAGATTTCTACTTTTGTAGATCACAATCCTTATTTTTGTACCTTTAACACGTTTAGAAGTTATATAAGATTTCTACTTTTGTAGATGATGTCGTTACCCTTAAGCATTGACTAGGTTTAGAAGTTGTATAAGATTTCCACCTTCATAAAGCCTTAGAATTACTAGAGAAAAATAGGAAATACTTACTTTATAACTGCCTTTATCTTTATTAATACAAACAGGGGATGAAAATATATTTGAAACGTATTTATGAGGAGAGAAGTCATGAAGATGGTTTTAGAGTGCTTGCAGACCGCCTTTGGCCTCGTGGTATTAAAAAAGAAAATCTTGGTCTGGATCTATGGGCAAAAGAGATTGCACCTAGTACCGAGTTGCGCAAACGTTACCATCAAGATGGTAATTTTGAGGCTTTTAGCAAGGATTATATAGAAGAACTCAATCACAATAGTTCCTTCCCTGCTTTTTGCGGGATGCTGAAAGCTCATAAGGTAATTACTTTGCTTACCGCGAGTAAAAATATTGAAAAAAGTGCTTTACCTGTCTTATCATCTCAGATAACCTAAAATTTATCCCTCCGGAAACATTCAGTTCTCGTCTACACCCAGAAATGTATACAGAATTTTTGCTTCCTCTGTCTCAAAATTTTATACGAAAAAAACTCCCTCTAAAGGGAGTTTTTCTCATCTCAAATACTTTTTATTACCAGCTTGGTCTCTGAGGAGGAGTACCACTTGGTCTACCGCCTCACATACCACCATGACCTCACATCATACCTCAGCTTGTCCCTGCAGACATTACCGAGCTTGTGAGCGTAAAGCTACCAGCTTCTACACCATCAACTAGATAACGATACTCGCTATTGAGTTTCAAACCGGCAGTAGAAACCACTACAGAGCTCCATACTTTAGTTGGAGTCGCTTCAAGGATCGTATTTCCATCACTATCAACTAATGAGAACTTAGCTCCAGCACTTTGCTGACTCGAAAGCCCAATAAGTACAGAATTCTGACTTCAGTTGCTGACGTTCATCGCCATACCATTACTTCCAAAGGCAAACAATGTCCCTCCATTCATCGTAAAGGTTTCATCATAGTCAAGTGCTGCATTCCCATCATTTGTTGGACCAAAGACCACTACGGTCCCTCCATTCATCTCAATAGCCCCGTTAGCATCGAGTCCATCAGCTCCAGCATCAATCGTAATCTTTCCTCCATTGATTGTCAGGATTCTCCCTGATGCTGTCCCATTTCGATGCATCATGCCTTCAGAAGTGCTTGAAGAACTATCAGAGATATTGATCCCATCATCACTAGAGACAATACTGATCTCTCCATCATTGATCGTAATGACTTCAGATTCTAATCCTTCGTAGGATTTGAGGATATTGAGTTTTCCACTATTGATGGTAATAGTCTTATAGGCTTCAGCTCAATCGCTACCAGCTGAAATACTAACTTCTCCATCATTCATTACGATGCTACCTTTCGTTTCATGATCAGATTTTAATCCATCTCCTCCAGCTACTACATTAATCTTTCCTCCATCAATTGTTAAGCTATCTTTTCCTCTGATTCCATCATCAGCGGCTTGAACTTCAATATTCCCGCTCTTGATCGTTAAATCATCTTTTGAGGTGATACCATCATTTCCGTTCGCATTGATTTTTAGATTTCCCTCTCACTCAATCACGAGATCTTCTTCAGCATAGATAGTTGCGTTCTCATCTGCATTTTCATCATAAGTGCTGTCAGTGAGGCTGTTGCTTGTCCCTGAGACGAGTTCAATCGTAGCCTTTCCACTCTTGATAAGGATTGGAGAGGATTCTTTGGAAGTAATATCTACTCCAGCAAGCTGAAGTCTGACTTCATTGCCTTCTCAAACATCAACAATTACTTGCCCATTGCTGATTGTTCCGTTCAAAGTGTAGGTCCCAGGCTGTGTAATGCTAACGCTTTGATCGTTCAACGTGATGTTAGAGCTTGTTGCTTGTGCAACGGTACTCGTAGTGGTGCTTGAGTTTGTTGAAGCTATTATTGAACTTGTAGTTCCACATCCCCCTAGGGTAAGTACTAAACCTATCGCTCACATGAGGAGCATTTTAGATGGTATTGTTTTCATCATATTTCATAGTTAAAAAGTAAAGACAATCCCAGCTTTCCAGAGCTTTCCCCTTACGCTGACGGAAAGCTGAGTGTCGGCAGTATACACATTTACCTTAAATTTAGCTTAAAAGACCAAAAAGTCAGTTCTCTACCTATTCTTGCTTGTATTATAAAAAGATAAAAATCTGATTTCTTCTTGCTTTCTACTAATGAAATCCTAGTATAAAATCAACAACTTTACCTCATATCCATAAACGATGCAAGTAAAAGCCTTTTGAGCTCCAGCTCTCAATGAGCCTATGGAACCCTTAGAAATCACTCGTAGAGCACTCAGGCCTCAGGATCTCGCATTTGAAGTGCTCTACTGTGGAATCTGTCACTCCGACCTTCACACTATCAAAAATGATCGATGAAACGCAGTATTCCCACTCGTTCCAGGGCATGAAATTGTTGGGAGAGTGACTGCTATTTGAGATCAGGTTTCTGATTTTAACGTTGGAGACTTGGTTGGGGTTGGATGTATTGTAGAATCCTGTCAGCACTGCCAATATTGCACAGAAGGGGAGGAGCAATTTTGCGAAAAAGGCGTGACCTTCTCATTCAATAGCCCAGACAAAGTCTCTGGAGGGATGACCTACGGAGGCTTCTCCAAAACCTATGTCTGCGAAGACAAATACGTACTCCATATGCCACCTTTCCAGAATCTCGCAATGGCAGCTCCACTCCTATGTGCAGGGATTACCGTCTATTCTCCGCTCAAGCACTGGCAAATAGGACTAGGAAAAAAAGTCTGAATCCTTTGAATTGGTGGACTAGGACATCTGGCTATCAAAATCGCAAAAGCTATGGGCGCAACCGTGACCGTCTTTACGACCTCTCTAGAAAAGCTCGCTGATGCACAAAGGCTCTGAGCAGATTCCGCAGTCTTAACTACTGATCATACGGCCCTCAGATCCGCACCCAAGCAAGACTTTATCCTCGATACCATATCAGCACCCCATAATATCAATCAATACC